>CAIQOJ010000048.1 GCA_903873395.1 uncultured Acidimicrobiaceae bacterium | reverse complement strand
CGTGCTTCGCCGCAGGCTCCCCGAGCACCCCAGGCCATTTCGGGTCGCTGGTGTCGAGATCCTGGCTGTTGTGGGCATCGCCGTCTTCGCCATACTGGCCGTGAGCGCCTCGCTGTCGGTCGACAACCACTTCAACCCGCTGCCACTGGTCCTGATCGCGCTGGGCGCGCTGGCGTCGGCCGCCTACGTCGGTGCCATCCTGCCTCGCATGCGCGCCGCCGAGGCCGCCCGACGGGCGGCTACTCCGAAACGACGTCCACCCCGCCCTTCGGCTCCAGATTCGGTGACCGATGTGGCGCCAGTCGACCCGGCGAGCTGATCAGCGAGCAGGCGGCTGGTGGACGAAGAAGATCGAGTGAGTCGTCGTCCCGGCGATCCGGTGCTCGGCCAACTCGCGATACTCCGGTGAGTCCCACCACGTCCGCAGTTGTTCCTCCGAGTCGAACTCGATCATGACGGTGCGGCCGTCGGCTCGCTCGCCTTCGAGGACGACAGGCGCATCGTCGTAGGTGAGGAATCGGCCGCCATGGGCCTTGAGGATCGGGAAGAAACCCTTTTCGTAGACGCGGTAGCGCTCGGGATCATCGACGGTGAAATGGGCGACGAAACGGACGGTGTCAGGCGTGGACATCAGGGGTGTTCCTCTCAGGGTGAAGGTTGTGTTTGGTCAGGTTGTAGGCGGTCAGGTCGAAGGTGGCCAGGTTGTAGGTGGCCAGGGTGCTGTGAAGTGACGTGTCGGCGAAGGGGAGTGGCGGACATTGTGCTTGGGGCATCAGCGCGGTGATCACGGTTGATGTGGAGGGGCGAGGTCGCCCGTGCGTGTCGTCTCGGACGTATCGGCTGCGCTAGCTGCCACCACAGCATGCATGACGGCGTCGACCATCGAGTCGAGCCCATCGATGCGAGCCCGTGCCAAGGTCACCAGGCCTTCAAAGCCGACGAAAAGTAGATCGGCAGCGGTCTCGTGATCCATGTCCGCACGAAGGCGGCCCGAGGCAGACAGTCGCAGCGTTGTCCGACGGAGACCGTCGGCGATCATGCGTAGACCCCGGTCGACGGATGCCCGCACCATGGGATCGCCGTGGACCTCTTGGGCGGCTGTCACTGTCAGCAGGCACCCACGAGGATGCACCTCGCCCGGCATGGGCTTGCGCGCTGTGGACAAGAAGCCGTGCAGGCCGGCCACAGGGTCGTCGGCATCATCGAAGTAGCGAGCGATGCGGCCCGCCACCACGGTGTCGGTGTATCGATCGATGGCTCGGGAGATCAGCTCGGTGCGGCTGTGGAATCGCCGGTAGATCGAGGGGGCTTTCAGGTCGAGATCGACCTCGAGGTCACGGATCGAGACGGCATCGGCGCCGACACGCCACACGAGATCAGCGGCCCGATCGAGCAGTGCGGTGTCGCTGGTCTTGGGGGGACGGGCCATCGGACCTCCTTTCGAGGGGAGTCACCAGAAGCACGAGACGTCATGGGGATTGCCTCAAGATAGCAGTTGCTACTAAACAGAACGCCATGTCCACCTCTCCACTCACAAAGACATCGATGACCGTGCGCGGCGCACGGATGGCCGTGCACCAGTCGGGAAGCGGCGACCCAATCGTGTTCTTGCACGGCAACCCGACGTCCTCGTATCTGTGGCGGGACGTCATTCCTCACCTTGCCGACCGGGCGCGATGCATCGCTCCGGATCTCATCGGCATGGGTGACTCCGACAAGCTCAGCTCGTCAGGGCCCGATCGATACACGTTCGACGAGCACAGTCAGTATCTCGATGACCTTCTTGACCAGCTCGATCTCGGTGACCGCGTCACGCTGGTTCTCCACGACTGGGGATCAGCCCTCGGCTTCGACTGGGCCAACCGCCACCGTGACCGTGTAGCCGGAATCGCCTACATGGAGGGGATCGTGCGTCCGATGACGTGGGACGAGTGGCCGGAGTCAGCCCGGGGAATCTTCCAGGGCATGCGTTCCGAAGCGGGCGAAAGCATCGTGCTCGACAAGAACCTCTTCATCGAGGCCATCCTGCCCTCGTCGATCTTGCGAGCCATGTCCGACGAGGAAATGGATGAGTACCGCAGGCCCTTTGTCGCCGGCGGCGAGGACCGCCGCCCCATGCTGACCTGGCCCCGTCAGATCCCCCTCGATGGCGAACCAGCCGACGTGGTGGCCAGGGCCGAGGCGTATTCGGCATGGTTAGCCGCCAGCGAGGTGCCCAAGCTCTTCGTCAACGCCGATCCTGGGTCGATCCTGACCGGCGCACAGCGCGAGTTCTGTCGAACATGGCCGAACCAGACAGAGGTGACCGTGTCTGGTCTGCACTTCATCCAAGAGGACAGTGCCGAAGCTATCGGTGAGGCCGTGGCCGAATGGTTCTCTGGCCAGGTCGCTGGTTGATCGCTACCGCCACGCCTCATCGCTCATGCAGGCTGCCCCGACTCAGCTGTTGGCACCGGGGTGGACAGGGCGAGACCGTCTACCAGGGTCACGAGAGTCGCTTCGAAGAATCCATTGACGTCGATGGTCGACACGAGCGAGGCCTTCGGACTGTCGGCCACTCCCCTCGACTTGGCGCTGGCCGCCACCATCGCCGCTGAACAACGTGGCGTTGGGAGCAAAGGTCCCTACATCCTGAGAGGCACCATCCTGGACGGCACGGGAGTGCGCTGACGTAGAGGCGGTGCTGACCAGGCGAACGGTCCGCCCGGAGTAGACGGTTCAGGCTGTGATGCCCCGGATGATGACGCGGGCCATGTCGTGTGCGTGGGCCACGGGATCGAGAGGTCCATCGAACTCGTCGAATACTTCAGAAAAGGCGGTCAAGGTGAACGGCGCCTCAGCCCCGTGGGCCACCAGGAAGAACAGACCACGGGCACTGATCGGCCGGATCTGACCCGATGCCCGGAGCCGCTCGAGCGGATCCATCCATACCGCAAACGCGGGCATCACCAGGCTCACGATGTGGTCGAGACGGTCACTTCCGACCAAACCTTCTTGGTTCATGAGGCGGCCCATTTCGGGCCACTGCGCAGCAATCAGCAGGAAGGCCTCGATGCGAGCCTGGAGTTCATCGAGGTCGCTCGGCGAGTCGATCTTCTCCAGGAGTTCGTTTCCAACAGCGTCGATCTGGGTGAGGAACTCCTGGAACCCATGATCCATGGCCGCCCGAAAGAGGTCTGCTTTGGAGCCGAAGCGCTGTCCGATGGTGGCATGGCTCAGGCCCAGTTCAGCATTCAGGGCACGGATCGACGTGGCTGCATACCCCTGGCGAGCAAAGGCCTGCAGTGCAGCCAGCAACATCTCGTCGTCAGAGTGAATGGGTGGGCGACCGCGTGTCCAGACCCGGTCAGATGGATCGGCACTTCCTTCGATGTCGCCGATGAAGGCACCCTCGATCCCGGTGCCTCTAGCCCCGGTGCGTCTAGCCCCGGTGCCTCTAGTCCCGGTGTCCCCGGTGCCGGTCGCAGCATCAGTTGCAATGGCCACGACGTGCACTCTAGCCAACTCATTGACAGACGACAATAAAAGCCCTACCTTCACATCTGATCCAAGGAGGACGACCCATGTCACTGACCTCGTTGCTCGATCTCGAGCTCACCGTGCCTGACCCGGATGCTCTGGCTGCGTTTTGGACCGATCTGGGTATGGAATCGACCGGCACGGCCACACTCGGCACGGCCCAACGGCCCTCACAGCTCCGATTGGCCGAAGGCACCTATCGCCATGTGTCCGAGCTCCGGCTCTCCTGTGAGTCCGAGTCCGACCTTCCGACCATCGCCGCCAGCCTCGAGGCCATCGGAGTTGCGTCGACCATCGCCGACGGGGTGCTCTCGTGTCAGGACCCTCTGGGGGATCACCGCGTGGTCATCGAGGTGTCCGAGCCTCTTCCTCTCGTGGGACCGGAAGCAGATGAAGCCAACCGGCCGAGCGGCCGCAGCCGACTCGACCGCCGTTCGGCCGCGGCCCTGGCGACAGCCCCACCGGCCCCCCGCCGAGTCGGGCACGTGGTCTTCGGCACCCCGGATCTTGCCGGAAGCATCGACTTCTACACCAAAGGCCTGGGGTGGAAAGTCTCTGACATGGTCGGCCCTGGCATCGGATGCTTCATGCGTTGCTCGCCCGATCACCACAACATGCTCCTCATGCCGGCTCCGGTGCCGTGCATGAACCACTACGCCATGGAGATGGACGACGTGGATGCCATCGGAAAGGCCGGTTCGAAGATCGTCGCCGAGCGACCTGAGTCTCAGGTCTACGGACTGGGCCGCCACGTGCTCGGGGCCAACCTTTTCTGGTATCTGCTTGATCCTGCGGGCGGCATGTTCGAGCTCTTCGCCGACATGGACCAGATCACCGACGACGAGCAGTGGGAGACCGAGGAGCGTCGGGACGACTGGGATCCCTTCACCATCGCCTCGTGGGAACCGGGGCCGGCCACGCCCGACTTCTTCTTGCCGTCCGACATCGATGCCATCGCCGCAGCCCGTGAGGCCATGGGTCGCTGAGATGGATCTGGGACTGCAGGGACGAACGGCTCTGGTCTGCGCCTCGACACAGGGCCTCGGCCGAGCATGCGCCGAAGCGCTGGCCACGGAAGGCGCTCAAGTAGTCGTCAATGGAAGGGATGCTGACCGGACGGCCGAGGCGGTCAAGAGCATCATCGAGGCCACCGGCGCGACGGGACGGGTCTCCGGCGTGGCAGCCGACCTCGATACTGCAGATGGACGCCACTCCCTCTTGGCGGCCTGCCCTGACCCGGACATCGTGGTGACCAACAACGCCGGTCCGCCCCCGGCCGTGTTCACCGATGTGTCGCCTGCGGCCTGGCTCGCAGCGCTCGAGGCGAACATGCTGTCGGCTATCGCTGTCGTCCAAGGAGTGCTGCCGGGCATGCAGGACCGTGGGTTCGGTCGGATCGTGGCCATCACGAGTGCCATGGTCAAGTCGCCCAACGCCTTCATGACCCCCTCGGTGGGGGCTCGGGCGGGCCTGACCGGCGTGCTTAAGGCCGTCGCCCGTGAGGTGGCATCTGACGGAGTGACCATCAACTGCCTGCTGCCCGAGCGGATCGACACCGGCCGCCAGCGCCAGATGGCCGAGCTGGCCGTCTCCTTTCGGGGCATCACCCTCGACGAGGCCTATGCCGAGATCGCTGCCACCATTCCGGCCGGACGTCTGGGCCGACCCGAGGAAGTCGCGGCCGCCTGCGCCTTCCTCTGCTCGGACCGCGCCGGATTCATCACGGGCCAGAACCTGCAGCTCGACGGCGGCGCCTACGAAGGGTTGATCTGATGAGTACCTCCACCACAGCGGTCACGTCCTCCAACGCCCTAGACGCGCTTCCCGCCGAGACCACCGTCCTCGTCGTGGGAGGAGGGCCGATCGGCTTGATCACCTCGATCCTGCTCACCCGCTACGGCATCGATCATGTGGTGGTGGAGCGTCGCAACGAGGTGCAGCCGGCCCCGGCGGCCCACGTGGTGAACGCTCGGACCTTCGAGATCCTCCGCGGGGCGGGAGTGGACATGGACAAGGTCCAGGCGGCCTGCCAGCCACCTGAAGACGGTGCCTGGGTTCGCTGGGTGACGTCGTTGGCCGGCGAGGAGTTGGGCAAGGTCCCCTACGAACGGCTCGACCGGCCCGACTCGCTGGGGTCGATCACGCCCACCCCGCTGCGCAACCTGTCCCAGCATCGCTTCGAACCCGTCCTGCGCACCCACACCGAGGCACTGATCGGTGGCGTCGAGTGGGTCTCGGCCGTCCAGGATGGTGACTCGGTGACCTCCACGGTGCGGGATGTGGACACCGGTGCCGAGTTCGACATCCGCTGCTCGTGGCTGCTGGCCACCGACGGTGCGGGCAGCCGGGTCCGCAAGTGGAGCGGCATCGACATGGAGGGTCCAGACTCTCTCCAGAACTTCGTCATGATCCACGCCTCCGCCGACCTTCGCTCCCTGGTGGGCGATCGTCCCGCCACCCTCTACTGGCCACTTGACCCAGCCACGCCGGGCGGATTCGTCGCCCATGATCTGGGTAGTACCTGGGTCTTCATGTGCCCCTACGACCCCGAGGTCGAGAGCATCGAGGACTACGACGAGGAACGGTGTGCGGCGATCTTCCGGGCTGCCGCGGGGTCCGAGGACATCGATCTCACCATCGAGACGATCCAGACCTGGCGGATGTCCAGCCAGCTGGCCTCCCGATATCGCCATGGTCGGATCTTCTTGGTCGGCGATGCCGCCCACCGGTTCCCCCCGACAGGCGGGTTGGGACTTAATACCGGAGCCGCCGACGCCCACAATCTGGTCTGGAAGTTGGCTGCCACCCTGGACGGCTCGGCGCCAGCGGGCCTGCTCGACACCTATGAGTCCGAGCGACGTCCTGTTGCCGAGGCCAATGCCGAGGTCAGCTTGGGCAACGCCCTGGAACTGATCGGTGTCTACGCAGCTGCCGGCCATCTCGGGGAGCCCGAAGAACAGGCAGGGGCGTATGCCGCAGTGATGGGAAGCGACGAAGGGCGAGCGGGGATCGCCGCGGCTATCCAATCGCAGTGGGGTCACTTCGACCTGTTGGGACTACAGCTCGGCTACTCGTATCCCCCCGGGCCGCACACCGTCGTGGCCGACGGCAGCCCGCCCCACCTGGCCGACGATCCGGTGCACGACTACGTGCCTTCGTCGCGACCTGGTGCCCGCCTTCCTCACGCATGGATCACCCGAGACGGAGATCGGTGCTCCACGCTGGATCTGACGACCCCCGGCCGGTATCTGGTCCTGACGTCATCCGCCTCCTG
>CAIQOJ010000047.1 GCA_903873395.1 uncultured Acidimicrobiaceae bacterium | reverse complement strand
CTCTTCGCCGATCAAGGTCTACATGGCACAGTCCGGTTCGGGCACCTACTCGACGTGGGCTGGTTACACCGGTCTGGCCTCCAACACCAGCGGTGCGATCGCTCTCGCCGGTAACGGATCGTCGTCCACGCACACCAACCTGTTCGAGAACCAGATGTCCTACATCTCGCAGCAGGCTGATGCCGCCAACGCCATCTACTTCTTCTCGCTCGGCAAGTTCACCACGAACTGCCACGGCAAGAACGGCAAGAACATCGTGTGCGCAGGCGTGTCTCAGGCCAGTGGTGGCACCTACACCACCTTCGGTGCGATTGACGGCATTGTCGCCGGCCAGTCGACTGTCCAGGGCACCGGTGGTGGAGCTGGCGTGACCTTCCCGGTCACCCGCGGCCTCTACAACAACTACGCCAACTCGTCAGCCACGCACCCGTCCAACGAGGCGACCCTGAACTTCGTCTCCGAGAAGGGCTTCATGTGCAAGTCGGGTACGGCTTCTGACATCAACCCCTACACGGGCAACAGCTACCGCTACGACATCGAAGCCGCCATCGAGGCCCAGGGATTCTTCCCCCTCGACGTCTCGGGTTCGACGTTCGCTCAGGGTTCGGTGACCAACCCGGCCACCTTCACTGACGCTGGCTACACGGCCGTCGCCGGTAACGGAACCAACGGCTACTGCTTGGTGACCCACGGCTGATCCAGCCTGAACGCTTCACCGCTGTACCGCAGTTCGAGGTCCCGGCTTCGGCCGGGCCCTCGACGCGTCCCCGGGGCAATGTTCGCCGGGGGTCGACTGGACGCTCACTGCCGGCAGCTGGAGGAGAAGCGTTATCAGGACCAACTGCGGAGACCTATGACGGTCCACCCACACCGATGTTCACGTCCATCGGGACCGGGGCCGTGAGCCCTGACGATTGAGATCAGGGCGTGACGGAAAGCAAGGTGAGGGCCAGCCGGGGGCAGCTGGTCACGGCTCGACGAGCGTGATCCATCAGCCCGGGCGGCACGTCTCCAGGGGCGATGATGGGAAAGCCCCAGGGGTCCAAGGTGATGAGTTCGGGGAGGAGTTCGGCACAGACGCCGGCGCCGTCGCAGGCAATCGGGTCGACGACAAGGCGGAAGCGAGAACGGCTCATCGGACAAACCCCCTCGGCGGGTCGGTGGGCACGGGAAGGAACGGCACAGAGGGTGCACACGACCCTCGTGATGCGTGGAGCGCGGCATGATCGGCGAAGACCTCGAGTCCGCTCCTCACGAAGCGGGCCACGCCATCAGGGTGTCGACAGGCGCCACGGCCTTCGACCAGGTCGCACAGCCCGGGAATGGCAGCCACTCCACCACGGAGACCGTGGGGGCGCCAGGCCAGATGTTCGAGGGCATTGGCCAAGGTGTCGAGACCGTTGACACAAGGGCCGCACTGACCGGCTCCTTGTCCTTCCATGTAGCGGGCAACTCGGGCTATCTCGGCCAGAGGACAGATTCCGGTAGGAAGCAGGGCGATCACGCCTGCCCCGATCGACGTGCCGCGTGCACGAGCTTCTTCTTCGGTGAAGGGCATGGTGAGTGCGACCTCGGGGCGTACCCAGCCTCCTCCGTAGCCACCGAGCAGTACGCCTTGTAGTCCTGAGGCCGATGGGTCGATACCGAGAGCACTTCCCACTGTGGTTCCGAGCGGAACCTCGACGATCCGCGGTCCATCCCAACGGCCGGTGACCGTGGTCAGCACGGTGCCTGGAGCACCCTCGGTGCCGACAGAGCGATACCACGGCGGACCGAACCGGGCGACGAGGGCCGCCTGGGCGAGTGTCTCGACGTTTTGGACGAGAGTCGGTCGCCCGCCGATGCCCTTGACCCGAATCGACGTGATCCCCTGGAACGTCGGCAGGCCGGGCGATCGCCCAGCGATGGTGGCCACCACGGCTGTCTCCTGCCCGGCCACAAAGCGGTCCGGGGCGACCATCACCTCGATGGGGCAGGGGTCGAGGCCAACTGCAGCCCGCTCGGCCAGCGCATCGCGGACGGATGGGACGACCTCGGCGGGAGCGAACACGAAGGCTTGGCCCGCTCCGGTGACCCGAGCGGCGAGGGCGAGGCCGTCGAGCACAAGATGGGGAGCCTGCATCAGAAGGAGCCGGTCTTTGCCACTGGCCGGCTCGCCCTCGGCTCCGTTGGCCACGACCACCGGTGTGCGAAGGCCCGCCTTGCGGATGGAACGCCACTTGGTGCCCACGGGAAACCACGCGCCTCCATGGCCTCGGAGGTCACTGGCGTCGAGGGCGTCGAGGATGGCACCCGGGGTGGCGTCGGGAATCCGGCCCCACTGGTCGAAATGGCTGGCCAGAGAGGTGCGTCCGCCCCCGGACAGTCCGGCCAAGAGGCGAGTGGGCCCCACGGGTCCGGCGTGGCGGGTGATGCTCATCGGCCAGCCGCCGAAGTGCCCGAGACGGAGGCTGTAAAGGCAGCACTTGTCTGTGAAAGCTGCAGGGACGTCACCAGGACCATGGGTGACGGTGTGGCCACGCTGGCTTGGATGACGTTGCCTTCGAGCGAGGTCACCGTGCCTTGATACGAGCCGAACGCTACGGCACCCGATGACAAGCTGACACCGCCGCCCTCAGCCGACGTGCCCGTGAGCGTGATCACGAGAGGAGTCGATCCAGGATCTTGGAGGTGCATGGCCAGGACTACCCGGACGCTTCCCTCATCGCCGAGGGCACGCTGGGACTGGGTGCCGGTGGCGGCATAGCGGAACGGTGCGGACGGCACCGATGTCCTGGCGGCCGGGGTTGTGGTCGCCGGCGATGAGGCCACTGGCGCTGGTGCCGGCGTGGCGGAGGGGGAACCGTTCTTGGCGGCCAGTTGGGCCAGCACGGCCGACGAGGTGCCAGAGCGATGCGACCACCCGGGTTGCAACGGACCGAGCAAGGCGAATCCGGCGATCACCACGGTGATGACCACCGCAGCAGCACCTGCACCCAATCGGCGAGCCGCTGGGAATTGCCGGCCAGCGAGGATGCGCCAGGCCACCGCACCGAGCACGGCGGCGGCGCAGAGAGCTTCGGTCACGATGACTACGGGCAGTGATGTGTCAGATCCGGTGCCAAGAGCGTGCACCAGCGCGATGGGCCAGCACAGGTAGGCCAACCAATGCACGAAACGCCACGAAGCGAAGCCGATGCGATGGCGAAGTCCGCTGGTGATCAACACAGCTACCAGGAGGTCGAATCCCAATGCGCCGAGGCCGACGTAGAGAGGTCGATACGGGGAGTGAAACGGGAGGATGACGTCGAGGAATCCGATGGGCACGTAGCCATCGGCCACCGTGGTGACCACGTGGACGCCGACGAAAACGATGCAGAGCAGTGAGATGTTGCGGTGGACGTTCTGTGAGAGGAATCGGGGCCACCGCTGGGTGGTCCAACCCACCG
>CAIQOJ010000046.1 GCA_903873395.1 uncultured Acidimicrobiaceae bacterium | reverse complement strand
GAGTCGGGTCGCCGAAGGCTGACGTCACCGCGGTGACGGCAGCAGCAAACTGGCTGTCCGGATCGTGCTGCACGTCCCGTAGTCTACCGACTACCCCCGGAATCCCTCAGGAGACTCCCATGTCCATCGACGAGACCCAGGTTGCTGCAGTCGTCAGCGCCGTGCTTGACCCCGAGTTGCGTCGCCCGCTGGGCGAACTCGGCATGGTCGGCCCCATTGCCACGCGCCGCAAGACGGTGACCGTCGAGGTAGCGCTGCCCGTTGCCCACTACCCCCAGGCTGACGAGTTGCTTGCCCGGATCCATGCCGCCGTCTCGCCGTTGTCGGGGGTCAACGATGTCATCGTCACCACCGTGGTGATGGCGGAAGAGCCACGGGCCTACTTGCGCATGCTGCTGCGAGGGGACGCCGTCCCTATGGGCACCATGCATGCTCAGGACGACGGTCATGGCCACGGCGGCCACGACCACGGTGATGGCGCGCTGGGTCATGAAGAAGGTCGTCCGAACCGCTTCATGGATCCAAAGAGCCCCACCCGGGTGATCGGCATCTCCTCGGGCAAAGGGGGGGTGGGCAAATCGTCGGTCACGGTGAACCTGGCCTTGTCCCTGGCCAAGGCCGGGTATGACGTCGGAATTCTCGATGCCGATGTCTACGGATTCTCGGTGCCCAAGATGCTCGGGATCACCCAAGACCCGCTGATCATCGGTGATCTGGTGGTGCCACCCACGGCGTATGGGGTCCGCTGCCTCTCGATGGGGTTCTTTGTGGCCGATGACACGCCCGTGATCTGGCGGGGACCCATGCTCCACAAAGCCCTCGAGCAGTTTCTGGTCGACGCCTATTGGGGAGAGCCCGACTTCTTGCTGGTCGACATGCCCCCAGGCACGGGAGATGTGACGCTCTCGTTGGGCCAGTATCTGTCCAAGACCGAGGTCTATGTGGTCACCACGCCTCAGCCTGCCGCCCAGCGAGTGGCCCAGCGGTCCGCCTATGCGGCCAAGAAGCTCAAGCTGGCGGTGCGCGGTGTGATCGAGAACATGAGCTGGTTCACTGGCGACGACGGCACCCGCTACGAGCTCTTCGGTGCTGGCGGCGGTGCGCAACTCGCCGCCGACCTCGGCGTACCCGTGCTCGCCCACGTGCCGTTGGTGCCCGCACTGCGAGCCGGCGGCGATGACGGGATACCTGTGGTGGCTGCCGATCCTGACTCTGAGGCCTCGGTGGCCTTTGCCGCCCTGGCGGAGCGGATCATCGGGCTCGGGCCAGCACGCGTCTACCGGCGCGAACTCTCCGTCAACTAGGTACACCGGCCAAGCCGACCCCTGGCTGCTGGGTCCTTTCTCAGACAACCGATGCTGTGAGCCTAGGAATGATCCCTGAGCGAGGCCGGGGAACCGGTGAGGCAGGAGAATCGGTGAGGCAAGAGAATCGGTGAGGCAAGAGAACCGGTGAGGCAAGAGAATCGGTGAGGCTAGGAGCCTGTCGATTCGGCGCAGGTCGGTCTGGGTGGCACCACCCGTAGCGGCGAGCCGGGTGTCATGCTGGGGTCATGAAGACGATCTTCAACGTGCTGTGGTTCGTGCTGTGTGGCTTCTGGTTGGCCATCGGTTACGTGATCGTGGGTGTGGTGATGTGCGTCTTGATCATCACCATCCCCTTCGGGATCGCCAGCTTTCGGTTGGCCAGTTTTGTGATCTGGCCGTTCGGCCGCACGCTCGTGCCCAAGCCAGGTGCAGGTGCGGGGTCCTTCATCGGCAATGTGATCTGGTTCCTGCTGGCTGGATTGTGGATGGCTCTCGCCCATATCGTCACCGGCCTGATCCTCTGTGTGACCGTCATCGGGATCCCGCTCGGAATAGCTGACTTCAAACTGGCCGCGGCCGCCATTGCCCCGCTGGGCAAGGACATCGTCTCCACCGACGACCCTGCAGCCTTCTACCGGATGTGACCGCCCTGCCGCCGGGCGCCGACCGGTCGACCGGGTTGACGCAGTGGGTGACTCGATTGGTGGCGGCCTTTGGTGCCGTCGTCTTGGCTGTCCTGGCCTGGTCGGGCGTGGCATCTGCTCATGCCGCACTCGAGACCGCAGATCCCGGCCAGGGGAGCGTCCTCCTGACCGCGCCGGCACAGGTCGTCCTTCACTTTTCCGAACCTGTCACCATCACTGACGGATCGGTCCGCGTCCTTGGGCCGAGGGGCCAGCGGGTCGACGAGGGAGGTGCGCACCACCCCGGCGGCGAAGTCAGTTCCGTGGCAGTGGCACTTCCCAGCGACGTAGCGAATGGCACGTACATCGTGGCGTGGCGGGTGATCTCGGCCGACTCGCACCCGGTGCATGGGGCGTACACCTTCTCCGTGGGGACGGCGGCCGGAGTAGCGAAGTCCGACCGAGAGGCAAGTGCGATCGCCATCCAGGCGGGCAGCGTGGTGGTCGGAACCATCGTTGGCGTTATCCGTTTCCTTGCCTTTCTGGCATTGATCGTCTTTGTCGGGCTCTTGTTCGTGATCCGCCTGGCCTGGGTCGAGGGCGGTGCGAGCCGCAGAGTTCGCATGATCTTGAGATGGTCCTGGGCCGTGCTCGCTGGGGCCTCGGTTGCCGGCTACCTCGTCCAAGGTGTCTATGCCTCGGAACTTCCACTGGGGAGCGTTTTCCACGCCTCCCTCCTTTCCGAGGTGTGGGCAACGCGATTTGGTCAGGTCGAGATCTTCCGTCTGGTGTTACTGATGGCTGCAGTTCCCGTCGTGCTTGCCGTCGAAGGACGCCTTGGCCGGCAGGAGGGAGCCGAGTCTCATCCGAGCACCCAGAAGGGCTTGACGGCGGTGGTCGGCATCGTAGGCCTGGCGCTTCTCGCCACCCCGGGCTTGGCGGGCCACGCATCGACCGGTGTCGACCCAGCGCTCGGCCTGCTGCTTGACGTCGTCCACGTGGCGTCGGCCGCACTGTGGTTGGGCGGCCTTGTTTTGCTGGCCACGTTCTTGGTCCGCCCACCGCCCAGCCACGAGGCGCCGGACGAGCCGGTGGATGTCACCTTGGCGGTGTCGTCGGTGGCCTTCGTCGCCGTCCTACTGCTCATCATCACCGGCCTGGTGCAGTCCTTCCGGCAGGTGGGAAGCGTGTACGCCCTGATCCACACGACCTTCGGACGTTTGCTGCTCCTCAAAGTCGCGCTGGTCGTGGTCCTCGTGGTCCTCGGTTGGTTGAGCCGCCGGGTGCTCCACGGCAAGGTCCGTCAACGAGCGTCCTCGTCCCCTGCGTCCGCCGGTGACCTAGGTCGGCTGCGGACGTCGGTGGTGGCTGAGCTCGCCGTCGCCGTCGCTGTCCTGGTGGTCACCGCCTTCCTCGTCAATGCCGTCCCAGCTCGCCAAGCGGTGGCCCTGCCTTTTGCCACGTCGTGGACGACACTCGGCGTCCAGGTCAATGCCGATGTGGCCCCAGCCCGGGTGGGGCCAGGCAATGCCGTGCACATCTATGTCCTCAGCTCGGCAGGTAGGCCCAACGCGGTGCCTGAGCTCGATGCCACGCTTACCCCTCCGGGCACAACCATCGGGCCGATCACCGTTCCCCTGCGCCTTGTGAGCCCGGGTCACTATTCGGCGGAAGGAGTCGACCTTCCGCTCGCAGGCACGTGGGTGCTCAAGGTGAAGGTCCGCACGACAGCGATTGACGAAGACGTCGTCCAGGCCTCGTTTGGCGTACATTGATCGCTAGGTCGCTAGGTCGCTAGGTCGCCAGCGCTGATTCTCCAGGAGATTGCCACATGAAGTTCCACGAACGGGCAGGTCTGCGGATGGTGGCCGCCACCCTGTGCGGACTCGTCCTGTCAGTGACGTTCCTGTCGGCAACGGCCTCCGCTCACGTGACCGTGCATCCCTCGTCACTGCCTGCAGGGTCGAGCGATATCTCCCTCACATTCCGAGTGCCCAATGAACAAGCCAGTGCCAACACCATCGGGTTTCAGGCCTACTTCCCTTCTGACCTTCCGCTCCTGACCGTCGACGTTCTGCCCATTCCGGGCTGGACGGCCAACGTGGCAACCACGAAATTGGCAAAGCCACTGCAGACCGATGATGGACCTGTCACCGAGGTCGTGTCGAACATCACGTGGACGGCCACGGCCGGCGGTTTTGGTGCTGGCGAGTACCAAGACTTCACCATTGCCGCAGCGCACGTGCCGTCCCATCCTGGTGACCTGGCGTTCAAGTCACTCCAGACATATTCGAACGGGGAAGTGGTCCGATGGATTCAGTTGGCGTCGTCGTCCAATCCCGATCCTGACGCTCCGGCCCCGGTGCTCACGCTCACCGACCCGGCACCGGCAACAGCGACGTCATCGAACAGCCCGGGCTCAGGCGTTGCCACGGCAGCCCTGATCGTCTCCTTGGTTGCGCTGATCGGGGTAGCCGCCCTGGCGATCGTGACCCGCCGCCGACGCACAGCCTGAGCAGTTTCGGCAGGGCTACTGCCGGGCTGTACTTCTCATGCTTGCCTTCCCATGCCGATGCCCACGGGGAGTTTGGCGGGGTCCCAGCCCAGAGTGGCTAAGGCCTGGCTGAAGGCGAAGCGATCGGTCATGCCTGCCACATAGGCGACTGCAGCCTGCACGGCAGCAGGCTCCCCTCCCGTCAACTCCTCTGTATCCCCTCGTTCTGACGGGATCAGATGGGGTCGATCACCGAAGTGCTCGACAAGGGCCTGGAGCACGGTGATGACGGCCTGGCCTTGGGCAACAGAACTCGGTCGTAGGTAGATGTGCTCGTAGTTGGAGGATCGGAAGGCGGCGAGGGCCTCTGCTTCGTCGTCGGCCATACCGATCCGACCGGTGGCCAGAGATGTCGACACCATGGAGTCGATGAACGTGCCCAACTGCTGGCCTCGTCGGTCCCCGCACCGCTCACGCACGATGTCAGGCAGGGCCGCAGCCGTCACGATGCCTGAAGCCACTGCGTCTTCGAAGTCATGACATACGTAGGCGATCCGATCGGCCCAGCTCACCACCTCGCCCTCGGGGGTCGAGGGGGCTGGCCGAGACCACGAGTGGTTTCGAATCCCGTCCAACGTCTCGTGGCACAGGTTGAGAGGGGCGAGCGACACATCGGCCCCCCAGGGGGCGTGATCGAAACCACCATCGACATAGGGCGAGAGCGCGTCTTCGCTGGCATGGCCACCCGGTCCGTGACCACAGTCGTGTCCGAGAGCGATGGCTTCGGCGAGTGCGACATTCAGTCTGCAGGCCCGAGCGATACCTGTGGCTACCTGAGCGACCTCGAGCGCGTGGGTGAGGCGGGTGCGCTGGTGGTCGTCAGGAAAGACAAAGACCTGCGTCTTTCCTGCGAGCCTGCGAAAGGCGGTGGCATGGAGGATGCGATCCCGGTCTCGCTCGAAGCAGGTCCGCCACGGATCCGGTTCCTCGTCGATCGCTCGATCACCTGCACCTCGGGCCCGTGTGGCCCCGCCGGCCAACAGCGCGTCCTCCGCCTCTTCTCGAGCCCTCCGGTCCCATCGGAGCGCGGGGGGAGACGGATCGAACACCGCGTCGCTGTCCTCGTGGGCGAAGGTGACCCCGTCCGCACCGTGCCCGGCCATGGTGGCGGCCCAGCGTCGATTCCGCTCGGTTTCACCAGGACGCGCGGCCTCGTTGAGCACGGTGTCCTTGTCGAGATGCGTCGCATCACCCGAACGAGGCACACCGTTCGCATGGTCGTTCGAGTGCATGTTCTTCAGTGTGCCTCACCGATGCGACACCGGGAGGGGACCCGAGAGGTCGAAGTACCGCGAGGAGAGTGGGGCCGATGCTGTCCGTCAGGCCTGTATCGTTCGGGGCGGTGGTGACGTGAGCCACCTCGGACAAGGAGTGTGGCTGGTGGACGTGCGTATTGGAATCGTCCAATCGATGAAGGAACTCGATATCGAGCTCCCTGCTGATGCGGACCGTGAGAAGGTTCTGTCTGACATCGAGGCCGCCTTGGCCGATGAAGCCAAGATCCTCTGGCTGACGGACCGCAAGGGTCGCCAGGTGGGAGTGCCCTCGGCCAAGGTTGCCTATATCGAGCTCGACCCTCCTGCAGGAGATCGTCGGGTCGGCTTCGGACTTGCCTGATCCGATCCCGGCGTTCGCCGTGTTCGGCTCCGGAGTGATCTCGTGATCCCCCTTCTGGACCGCAAGCTCCTGTTCGTCACCGGCAAGGGTGGGGTGGGAAAGACGACGGTGGCCGCGGCCACTGCGCTGCTCGCGGCCCAACAGGGCAAGAAGGTCCTTGTCTGCGAGATCGACGGCAAGGGTGACGTGTCCGGCTACTACGAGGCGGCGCCCACCAAGTTCGATGCCCGCGAGGTGCAACCCGGGGTGTCGGCCATGACGATGGACACCGAAGCGGCGCTCAACGAGTACTTGAGGATCTACCTGAAGGTCCCCTTCGTCGGCCGGATCGGCCCGGTGGCGAAGGCACTCGATTTCTTGGCGACGGCCGCCCCAGGAGTCAAAGAGATCCTCATCATCGGGAAGGTCCTCTATGAGGTCCGAGAGAAGCACTACGACCTGGTCATCGTCGACGCTCCAGCTTCTGGACACATCATCGGCCTTCTGGCTGCCCCTCAGGCGGTCAACAACCTGGCCAAGGTCGGGCTGATCCGCTCGCAGACGGACTGGATGCTGGAACTCTTGTCGGATCCGGTCACGACCGCACTTATGACGGTGTGCACCCCCGAGGAGATGCCCGTCAACGAGACCATCGAACTAGCCGAGCGGGTCCGCAACGAAACCACAGTGGAACTTGCGGCCGTCGTTGTGAACAGGGTCCTGCCCGAGCTCTTCGGCCGCCAGGAGGAAGAGGTGTTCGAAGCGTTGTGCTCCTCGGACCTGCGGGCCGAGTTCGACGAGATGGCGGGTGGCGATACCGGCCCTGTCCTCGAGGCGGCACGCCTGGCGGTCACCATGCGTCGGACTCGGTCGACTCACCTCGAGAGGTTGCGGGCCAACATCGATGCCGAGGTGCCGTTGCTCTACCTGCCGTATCTCTTTACGCGGTTCCATGGGTTGCGTACCACCCGGCAAGTGGTGGCCTCGTTGGGTGAGGAGCTCGGGTTCTGATGGCTCGCCGAACCAACGAGGAGCCAGCACCGTCCATCAGTGGACTGCTGGCGGCCAAAGAGATCGTGGTGGCGTGTGGGCCCGGGGGCGTCGGCAAGACGACCACGGCCGCAGCGGCAGCGCTCCAGGCCGCCGTGCACCACGGTTCCAAGGTCCTTGTGCTCACCGTCGATCCAGCCAAGCGTCTGGCCAATGCCTTGGGACTGGACGGCATCGGCAATCAGGAGCACCGGGTGCCGGCATCGGCCTTCAAGGCAGCGGGCATCAAGCCCCGGGGCGAGCTGTGGGCCGCCATGCTCGACACCAAGGAGTCCTGGGACGCACTGATCCGCCAGCATGCCCCAGACGAAGCAACCCGAGACGAGATCCTCGCCAACCAGCTCTACCAGAACATCACGGGTCGATTCGTCCAGAGTCATGACTACATCGCCATGGAGCGGCTCTATGAGATCCACTCGACGGGCGAGTACGACCTCATCGTGGTGGACACCCCACCGACCAGGAACGCCCTCGACTTCCTCGATGCCCCCGAACGCCTGGCCGACTTCTTCTCGTCGCGCCTGCTCCGTTGGCTGACGGTGCCGGCTCGCTCCCGATTGGTGAACTTGGCGACGCGGCCCTTCTATCAAATCGCCGACCGCATCCTCGGAACCGAGTTCTTGTCGGACATCGCTGAGTTCTTCCTTCTCTTCCAAACCATGTACGACGGGTTCGTCGAGCGGTCTCAGTCGGTGAGTCGACTGCTTTCGGATCAGCGGACAACGTTCATGGTCGTCTCCACGCTCGAAGCGGCACCGTTGCGCGAAGCCGAGTTCTTCGCCGAGGAACTCACGGCCCGCAAACTCGATCTGGGCGCCATCGTGCTCAACAAAGTGCTGCCTGACTACCTACGGGACCGCCAAGGAACTCAGGTGGCCCAGTCGTTGAAGGAGGGGGCTGACGGGTTGGCTGAACTCCTCGCTCCCCACCTCGCTGCCACCAAGGCATCGTTGGGCGACAGGGAGCAGGTGGCCCGGGTGTTGGCCGAAGTGGCGGACAGCTATCTGAACTACCAGGTGGTGGCCGTGCGGGAGATGGAGCAGCGGAGCGCCCTGGCGGTGAGGCCCGACATCCTGGCCACGGTGCCCTTCTTCGATACGGACATCTTCGACTTGGCCGGGCTACTCCGCTTGGGTGATCAGATCTGGGATTGAGGCCAGCCAAGCCCGAGGAGGGTGCAGCCTGTCCTACGATGCGGTGGTGAGCGACATCGTCGACCCGGTGCTCGAGGCCTACGCCACCGAGCACACGACGGCCCCTCCCGGCTATCTCGAGGCGCTCGCCCACGACGTGAGGGCTGAACTCGAGTCACCCGGGATGATGGTGGGACGTCTTGAGGGTCGTTTTCTCGAGATGCTCGTCTTCGCTCTCGGGGCCCACCGGGTGCTCGAAGTCGGCACCTTTGGCGGCTACTCGGCTCTGGCCATGGCCGCCGGTCTCCCGCCGGGCGGCACCATCACCACCTGTGAACTCTCGCCGGAGCATGCCGCCTTCGCCCGTCGCCACATTGCCGCCAGTCCCCATGCGGACCGGATCGAGGTCATCGAAGGGCCGGCATTGCACACGATCGCCTCATTGGAGGGACCCTTCGATTTCGTCTTCCTCGATGCAGACAAGGCCGCATACCTGGAGTATCTCGAGGCAATCCTGCCCAAGTTGGCCACGCGTGGCTTGATCGCGGCGGACAACACGCTCTGGTACGGGCGCCTCCTCGATCCGACCGACAACACACCGGACACCGAGGGACTGCGCCGCTTCAACGACGCGTTGTGTTCCGACCCTCGGGTGGTGGTCGTGCAGACCACCGTGCGCGATGGGGTCACCCTCATCAGACGTGCCGACACCGAGGACTCACCCGGGTTTCACCCAGCCTGAGCAGCACGCCGTCTCCATCCGCCAGAACCGTCCGACATCCGCACTGCTACACACGTACAACGGCAACCCGAAAGGACCACGACCAGCGTGCTCGACTACCACCTCCACCTCTGGCCTCATCAGCAGAGCGATGCCGTCACTACCGTCGAGCAGGTAGCCGCCTACTGCGAGCATGCCGTCTCCCATGGGGTCACCGAGATCGCCGTGACCGAGCACCTGTTCCGGTTCACGCAGGCCAAAGACCGCCTCGGAGGCTTCTGGGACGATCTTCCCGGTGATCTGCTGCGACCCGGTATGGCGGCCTACTGGGACCACCATGCCAAGGTCGACCTCGACGCTTACGTGGCCGTCGTCGAAGAGGTGAAGGCGGCCGGCCTGCCGGTCGTGCTGGGGTTGGAGGTCGATTACTACAAGGGCCGGATGGACGATGTGGCCGACCTACTCGACGGGTATCCCTTCGACGTCCTGCTCGGATCGGTGCATTGGTTGGACACCTGGCGCTTCGACGTCCTCGACGATCCCCTCGTGATGGCTGAGTGGGACCATCGGGCCATCGACCGAGTGTGGGACGACTACACGACGGCCATGGAGGAGCTCGGCGCCTCCGGCGTCTGCGACGTCTTCGCCCATCCCGATCTCATCAAGGTGGCTGGCCGAGTTCCCGACCTGCCTGACGAGTTCTACGACCGCATGACCGAGGCAGCAGTGGCCTCGGGCATGGCGGCGGAGGTGTCGTCATCAGGCTGGCGCAAGCCAGTGGGGGAGGAGTATCCGGCACCGGCCCTCCTTCGGCGCTTCGTCGCCCAAGGCGTCCCCCTGACCACGGCATCAGATGCCCACAATCTGCCCGATGTAGCTGATCGAGCCGACGACCTTCGAGGACTTCTCCGTGCCGCTGGGGTCGATCACCTGCAGGCCTATCGCGACCGCGTCCCCCACGCTGTGCCGTTGACGGCCGCTGTCGATGGGTCGACCGGGAACGAGGACTGAGTCATGGCGACCCCGGCCGAGCTGGCCTTCGAGCGGGCCGACCTCGACGAGGAGCAACTGGCCCATCTCCAGCGCCTGCTGGGAACCTGGGGCATCTTGGCCGACTTGTCGTTCTCGGACCTCGTCTTGATGGCCCCCCTGGCCATCGACCGAGAAGATCCGCATCCGGTGGGACGGCAGTTGGTGATTCTCGGTCAGATGCGTCCGTCGAACAGTTCGACGGTGGTGGAGCACGACCTTGTCGGCCAGTCCGTCGACGGTGAGGAATGGCCGATGGTCATTGCCGCCTTCGAAGCCGGTGATCCGGTGCGTGCCGAACTGATCGTCGAACCCGGAGCTGAGCCAGCCCGCCTGCACTGCATCCCGGTGCGCTTCGAGGGGGAGACGGTGGCGGTGCTTACCCGGATGTCCGCCGGTGCTGGCCGCCGTCCCGGCCATCTCGAGCGCACCTATCGAGACGTATTCAATCGCTTCGCAACCATGTTGGCCCAGGGGGCGTTCCCCTATGCCGGGGAAGACGTTGCCTCCGAGGAGGCTCCTCGCGTGGGCGACGGCATCGTCCTCGTCGACGAGGAAGGCCGTGTGCGCTACGCCTCGCCCAACGCCACCAATGCCCTCCACCGCATGGGCATGTACTCCCAGATCGAGGGACGGCGGCTGACGGATCTCGGCATCGAGGAGTCAGCTATCGAGTGGGCTCTTGCTTCGGCCATGCCTGTGGTCGAAGAAGTAGAGCGGCGTCCTGACGTCACCGTGCTGCTCCACTGCATTCCTCTGCAGGCCGACGGTGACGTCACGGGCTGCCTGGTGCTTCTCCGTGACGTCACCGACGTGCGCCGTCTCGACCGGTTACTCCTGTCAAAGGATGCAGCTATCCGTGAAGTCCACCACCGGGTGAAGAACAACCTGCAGACCATCTCTGCGTTGTTGCGCCTGCAGGCCCGCCGCCTGCCTCCGGGGGGAGGACGGGTAGCCCTTTTCGAGGCGGAGCGGCGAGTTCGTTCCATCGCCATCGTCCACGAGATCCTCTCGCGCGAACCCAGCGACCAGGTTCCTTTTGATGAGATCGTCGATGCGTTGATCCGCATGGCAAAGGACTCCGTCGTCTCCCATCACCTCGCCTTCGTGGTCGACGGGGCGCTCGGTGAAGTGCCTGCCGACGTGGCCACGCCGCTCGCCGTCGTGCTGGCTGAGTTGGTGCAGAACGCCATCGAGCATGCCTTCCCCGATCCTGAGGACGGCAATCAAGCGAATGCCGATAGCGGGAAGCGAGTCGCTGACGGCGCAATCGATGGAACGGCCGGAGACGCCATGTCGGGGACGATCGAGATCAGGCTCCGCAACGATGAGCGCATCTTGCGTATCGATGTCGTCGACGATGGTCAAGGACTACCCGACGGATTCGACATCGACCAAACGCAAAGTCTTGGACTCTCCATCGTGAGGGATCTGGTGCGCAGCCAACTCGAAGGGTCGATCACCATGCACCGCCGTGATGGTGCCGAACCTGAACGTGACGGCACCTTGGTGTCTATCGAGGTACCGATCAAAGAACCCCAGCCGCTCGGCTAGACCGAGCGCGTCACGTACCGCTCAGTGGACGTCTACCTAGGGCGGTACTGGTGGACGGGGTGCGGTCGCTCAGCTGAAAGGCGAGTGGTTGCATCCGGTTCGGAGGTCAGGTGTGGATGTGTCTTTCCAGACACATCGACCTCACCTTGATGCCGAACCTAGGAAGCCTTGCGGCGTGCAGCCAACCACGCCTTGCGGAGCTTGCGGCGCTCCTCTTCGGAAGTGGCACCCCACACGCCGGACTCCTGGTTCGTCGCTAGTGCGAAGTCGAGGCAGGTATCTACTACCTCGCAGGTACGGCACACGCGCTTGGCGGCCTCGATCTGGTCGACGGCAAGTCCCGTCGTGCCCACGGGGAAGAACAAGTCCGGCTCGGTGCTGCGACACGCGGCCGCCTGACGCCAATCGGCCTCATCCCATTCAACTGTGCGGTTCCAGGTGAGCGCCACGGCTGATCCTCCACGTAGTCTGCCGGTCCCTTTTGTGAACTGTTTCACATGGCTCGGTGCCTTGGGAGTCACCGGCCGTTCAGGGAACGTTCATTACAGTACCGACGGGAAAGCACCCGCGCAAGGGATTTTCACCCGTATGACGTGGGATTTGAGACAAGGTCAGGAAGTTCGCTTCATGCGTCGGAACGAGGACAGAACGTGACGGTTGTACCGGCAGTTCAGGCTCATCGGGGAAGTCCAGATCCGTCCGAGGGAGTTGTCGAGAACACCCTTGAAGCATTTTTGCGGGCCAGGCGGCTCGGAGCCGACAGTGTGGAGTTGGATGCACGCCTCACCGCCGATGGTGGCATTTGTGTGCACCACGACCCGGTGATCGAGGGTGCAGGGCCGGTGCATCTGCTGGCCACTGCTGACCTTCCGGCTCATGTGCCCTTGCTTGGTGATGCGTTGGAGGCCTGTGCGGGGATGGCAATCAATGTCGAGATCAAGAACCTCCCACCTGAGCCGGCATTCGACCCAGACGAATTGGCAGCCCGGGCTGTGGTGGAGATGGTGCTGGAGACAGGGCGCCAGGACTCTGTCTCCATCTCTTCGTTCTGGTCCGGAGCCCTGGCTGCCGTGCGGGCCACGGGAGCCGGGATCCCCACTGCCCTGCTGGTCCTGCCGAGCTTCGGCGTGGCGGACAGTGTGGCTGCCGCCGTGGAACTTGGATGCGCAGGCCTGAACCTCCCCCTAGGGCTCGTTGATATGGCCTCCGTGGTTGCGACCCGATCAGCCGGCCTGTCGGTGGCCGCGTGGACGGTGGCGGACCGTGCTGGGTTGGATGCGGTCCTGGCAGCCGGAGTGGACACCGTCATTACGGACGATGTCGCCTTGGCTCGTAGCGTGATTGACGGCTGATCGCGCCCGCTTCGATCCCAGGTCAGCACCTTCTCGGACGCCGATTGGTCATCGCCGGGAGTTCTTTGAAAGAATCTCAGTCATGAACGTCGTCGTCTGTGTGAAGCAGATCCCCGACCCCGCCGCTCCTGCGGCCCTGGATCCGGGGACCAAGAACCTTGTCCGTGAAGGAAAGCTCATCCTTGATGACTCCGACGCCTATGGCGTGGAGATGGCTCTCCAGTTGGCCGATGCCGCCGGTGGCGGTGAAGTTACCCTCGTCTCGATGGCTCCCAATGGGGAGACCTCGGGCCTGCGCACAGCGCTGGCCATGGGTGCTGCCAAGGCCATCTTGGTGAGCGACCCGGCTCTGGCCGGCACGGATGCGCTGGGAACCGCCAAGGTCCTGGCCGCTGCCATCAAGCGGGCCGAGCCCGATCTGATCCTGGCTGCCACTGAGTCGTCGGACGGTTACACGGGCACGACCCCGGTGCAGATCGCCGAGCTGCTCGGCCTTCCGTCGGTGACCTTCGCCAAGAAGGTCGAGGTGACCGGATCCTCGGTCAAGGTTGAGCGCCAGACTGAGGCGGGCTATGACGAGGTCGAGTGCTCGCTGCCTGCCGTCGTCACCGTGACCGCTGGTGTGGTCGAGCCCCGTTACCCCTCCTTCAAGGGCATCATGGCTGCCAAGTCCAAGCCGGTCGACACCTTGACCGTGGCTGACCTCGGCATCGATGGCGGACAAGTCGGTGTGACCGGCTCACGTCAAGAGATCACCGATGTTGCCGCCGCTGAGTCTCGAGCCGCTGGCGAGATCGTCGTCGACGAGGGCGAGGGCCACCTGAAGGTGATCGAGTTCCTCGAGCAGCTCAAGGTCCTCTAGGACAACGCAGGACCCACCGGGATCGAACAGGGTCCTCACGGACCTACCAGGATCGAAAAGGGTCCGCACGGACCTACCAGGATCGAAAAGCATCAGGAGAGAACGCACATGAGCATCGCCAAGATTTGGGTCGTCGCCGAAGTTGTCGACGGAGCCCCCACCACCACCTCCCTCGAACTCGCCAGCCACGCACGCACCCTTGCCGACACGGTTGAGGCCGTCGTCTGGGGCGGCGGCGCAGCGGCTGCCGGCACGCTGGGCGAGTACGGAGTCACCACCGTCCACGACGTGGGTGACCTGGCCGGAGCCCTGCCCGGCTCCCCGGTTGCTGCGGCAATCGCCCAGGCCATCAGCGGCGGAACCGGGCCTAACGCTGTCCTGCTGCCCGCCACCTACGACGGTCGTGACATTGCTGGTCGCCTGTCGGCCAAGATCGACCGGCCGGTGTTGACCAATGTGGTCGACCTCACCGAGGCCGATGGCGCCCTGGTTAGCCAGCACGCCATCTTCGGCGGCACCGAGATCCTTTCGGCCCGCTTCGCCGGTGACGGAACTGCGATCTTCGTGGTCCGGGCCAAGTCGTTCCCTGCCGAGGCATCAGGTGGTGCACCGGCCGCCGTCTCGCCGTTGGCTGCACCGGATACCGGAGCTGCCAACAGCGCTCGCATCGTGGCAACCCACGTCGAGGAGCGGACCGGGCCCAAGCTGGACGAGGCTGACGTGGTTGTCTCCGGTGGCCGTGGCCTCGGGGAGAAGGAGCAGTACGCCATGGTCGAGCAGCTCGCTGGGCTGCTGCACGGTGCCGCTGGAGCCAGCCGGGCCATCGTGGACGCTGGTTGGGTTCCCTACTCGCATCAGGTCGGTCAGACCGGCAAGACGGTGAAGCCCACCGTCTACCTGGCCTGCGGTATCTCGGGAGCCACGCAGCACATGGTGGGCATGAAGAACTCGAAGACCATTGTGGCCATCAACAAAGACCAGGATGCGCCGATCTTCCAGGTCGCCGACCTCGGCATCGTCGGTGACGTCCACAAGGTCGTCCCTGCGCTCATCCAGGCCATCCAGGCCAGGGGCTGAGTCACACCTGCTGTAGCCGCCGTCCAGCAGTGCTGGAAGGCACCAAGACGTAGTTCGACACAGCCTGCGGCAGCGCCGCAGGCTGTGTCGCGTCTGCTGTCGAATTGCCTCGGGTGAGCATCGCTAGGAATCGACCGACCCGGCGGTAGTCTCCGCCACGGCACCCCGACCTGGTGCTGGGACATCCGCGCCCCCACAGCCCTGACCCGAACGAAGAATCTGTGCTCTTCCCCACCATCGATTTCGCCATCTTCTTTGCCGTGGTGTTCACGGTGCAGTGGCTTTTGGTGCCCTATGCCGGGCCGTGGAAGGGCTTCATGGTGGCGGCCAGCTACCTCTTCTACGCCTGGTGGGACTGGCGGTTCATCTTCTTGCTGGCTGGGGCCACGGCGATAGCGGCTGTGGGCGGACGTCGGGTACATGAGGCTCAGGGCACAAGCCGGAAGGTGATCCTGTGGACGAGCATCGGACTCCTGCTCGGACTCCTGGCGTTCTTCAAGTACTACGGCTTCGTCGCCGTCAACGTCGACAACCTGACCCACGCCATCGGGCTGGGACGGCCCATGCCACTGGTGGTCGTGACCCTGCCGGTCGGTATCTCCTTCTTCACCTTCATGGCCATCAGCTATGTAGTGGACATCCACCGGGGGGTGTTGCGTCCGGCTCGGGGAATCGACGTGACGCTCTTTCTGTCGTTCTTCCCACACCTGGTGGCCGGTCCAATCGTCCGGGGCACCGAGCTGCTGCCGCAGATCCGCCGGATGCGGAATCCCGATGATGTGCACTACGTCGAAGCCTTCTGGCTCATCAGCGCTGGGTTGGCCAAGAAGGTGGTGCTGTCGTCGTATCTGTCGACCTACGTAGTCGATCCCGTATTCGCCGACCCTCATCAGCATTCGGCCCTCGAGGTGCTCTTTGCCATCTGGGGCTACGCCGTCCAGATCTATGCGGACTTCAGCGGCTACACCGACATCGCCATCGGCATCGCTCTGTTGCTCGGCTTTCGGTTCCCCGTCAATTTCCGGCGGCCCTACACGGCACTTGATCTCCAAGACTTCTGGCGCCGGTGGCACATCACCCTCTCGTTCTGGCTGCGCGACTACCTCTACATCCCCTTGGGCGGTAACCGCGGCTCTGAGCGGCGCGTATCGCTCAACATCCTGATCACCATGCTCCTCGGTGGCCTCTGGCACGGAGCATCGTGGACATTTGTCATCTGGGGCGCCTATCACGGGTTCGGCCAGATCATCGGGCGTCGTCGTCGGGCTGCTCGAGTTGCTGCTGGACGGTCGCCTGATCCGGTCGGGCGGCGCCAGGTGGCGTGGGCCCGGTTCGTGACCTTCCAGGTGGTCTGTCTGGGATGGCTCTTCTTCCGGTCCGACACCTTGGGCAATGCCTTCGGAATGCTGAGTCGCCTGGTGACGGGCTGGGGCATGGACTCGTCATTGGTCACGCCTCTGGCCGCTGCGGCCATCGCCGCGGGTATCGCCAGCCAGTACATGCCTGACGAGTGGATCGGAAAGATCCAGGGGGTCTTTGCTGACCGCCGCCCACTCGTGCAGGGGGGCATACTTGGCTTGGTGCTCTTGGCCATCACCACACTCGGTCCCCAGGGCGTCGCTCCGTTCATCTACTACCGGTTCTGATCCATGTCGCCCGACCGCCCACCCACGCCACAAGAACCCGTCTCGCCCGACGAGTCGACGGCAACCCCGTCGAGCCCGGAAACCGCGCCTCTTGTGACGGCAAGGCCTCGCCGGGCTCACGAGGTCGTCTCATCAGCTTCGGACCGCTCGCACTGGCAGAACCTGGCTTTCCGCGGTGCCAAATGGACTCAGGTGCTTTTCATGGGCGCTATCTGCTTCGGCCTGTGGTTCATCCTGGATGCACCGAGTCTTCAGCGAGCCGCCCAGGCGTCGCCGATCGGTATGCGGCGAACCGTTTCGATGGACTTCGTCGGTCCGTTTGCCGCCCTGAGCCGCACGGTCGGTCTGTCCAATGCCGTCGGGTGGACCGATGCTGCAATCGGTCGCACCTCTCCGGGAGCGGGACCCTCCCTGTCCAAGCTCGAGCACGCACCCGTGCCCCCTCCGACCACCGTGCCTGCTGGCGGCACGGCGGGGACCACCACCACCACGACGTTCCCCGTGCTGAACACGAATCCCACGCCGGCGAACCCGCTCAAGGTCCTTGTCGTCGGTGACTCGGTGGGCATCGATCTGGGAGAGCCCCTGGTCAGCACGCTGGGTACGACGGGCAACGTCGCCACCTACCTCGACGGTCGGGTCGACACCGGCCTCACCCGTCCTGACTACTTCAACTGGCCGGCCGAACTCGGCATCGATCTGGCCAATCAGCAGCCCCAACTGGTGGTCGTCATGATGGGGGCCAACGACCCCCAGGGCCTGGTGGACGGATCCACCACCTACCAGTTCGGCTCGCCGGGTTGGAACGACGCCTACAGCCGCCGGGTCGGGGCATTCCTGGACCAAGCCCACGCTGCAGGGGCTCGGGTCTTGTGGGTGGGACAGCCCCCTATGGCCGACCCCGTGCTCGACCAGAAGGTCCAGGTGCTCAACTCCTTGGTCCAAGCCCAGGTGGCTCAGCGGAAGCCCTATGCGTCCTACCTGTCGTCCGCTCCCTCGCTCGGCAACGCCCAGGGGCGCTACACGGCGTTCATCACCGATGCTGGCGGTGCGGTCATCACCGTCCGCACACCGGACGGGATCCACGTGACACGTGGTGGAGGGCAGCGGCTGACCACTGCGGTGATCGGGGCCATGGGATCGGACTTCGGGATCCACCTGAACCCCTGAGCGCGTGCCCCCGAAGGGAGGCACGCTGCGTTCTCAGACCAGTGGCCACGGATAGGGCGGGTGCTCCTCGGATGGCTCGGGAAATATCCCTTCGGTCACCAGCCACTGCGCCCGTTCGTACATGGCGTCCGCTTCCGCCGCCGAGAGGAGGCCTTCGAGATCCCCAGGCAGGTCCCTGGAGATGAACGTCGTCAGATCGCCCACCACGTGCTCGGGCACCGGCTCACCGGCGAAGTCCCAGATGACAGTGCGGAGTTTGTGCTGCACGTGAAAGCAGAGGCCCTGATCGATGCCCCACAGGCGTCCATCGGGACCGACGAGTACGTGCCCGCTCTTGCGGTCGGCGTTGTTGGCCACCACGTCGAAGGCGCAGATGACCTGGAGTCGGTCCACGCGATCGTCGTCATCGAGAGTGTCGAGCAGGGTGAAGTAGTGCTGCTCGTAGTCGGCTTCCACGAAGAGCTGCACCGAGCCCGGGCCGAAGGGGCCGTCTTCGCGCAGCACGGTCGGGGGAACCACGCCCCATCCCAAGGCGTCTGAGAGCACCCCAGCCGCCACTTCACGGCGATAGAGGCCGTCGGGGAAGTCCCACAGGGACTGCTCGCCCTGATGAGGCTTGTAGACGGCCTGGAGCGGTGCGGAGTCTCCGTCGTCGTCTGTCTCTGCCGTGACCAGGAACGTCAGATTGGAACTCCAGGGCAGACGACCCTCGATGGTGAGTTCGCGTGTCGCCAGAAGGCCGGGCACCTCGTGTAGGTCGGGCCCTGAGTCGGGCCGCCAACCGTTCAGGTGACCGGCGGCCGGTGGCCGTTGGTCCGGGGGCACTCATGTCCCGAGGGATCGAGCGGCGAGCCGCACAGCGGACAGGGGGGCCGACCGGATTCCACGAGTTGGGTGGTCCGGATCGAGAAGGCTGCCGCCTGCTCTCGGGTGATCGAGAGCCGGGCGATGGCTCCGACCTCACCTTCAGCGACGAGCTCTTCGATGACCAGGATCACCCGGTCGTCGCTCTCGTCATAGGAGACACTCACCGTGCCGATGGCCCATGCCGGATCGGCGGGCTCCTCGAGTTCCAGGTCGTCGGGCAGGTGCCCGGGGCGAGCTTGATCCTTCACCACACGGGCCAAGAGGTCCGAGAGGGCGGCTACTTGCTGCTTCTCCACCTTGAGGGTCAGCAGCGTGCTCGCTTGACGAGCTTGGAGCAAGAAGAGGCGCTGGCCGACCGGACCGACGGTGCCAACGGTCAGTCGTTCGGGTTCGAGATCGTAGCCTTCGCTCACGGGTTCTCCTGGGTGTTGAGAAGGGTGGGCATGCCCGGGGCGGAGTTCGCTACCGTCCTCATGCGATAGCCAGCGCCTGGAGCGATGCCGTGGAGTTGACGGTCAGGACGAATGGTCCGCCCAAGGTGTAGGCGAGAGCAGATACCGAGCACGGCGCCACGGTCAGACGCTGGAAGAGGTCGAGGGGAGTGCCAGCGGCCTGGGCGACCACCGCCTTGATCGGATCGGCGTGAGAGACGGCCACGATGGTCTCGCCCGGGTGGGTGGCGGCGAGCCGGGTCAGCGTGTCGGTCATGCGGGCCTGCATCTCCAGGAACGACTCACCCTTGGGGAACCGGAAGCCACTGGGATTGCGCTGGACCGTGGTCCACTCAGGCAACTTGGCCAGGTCGGCCAACTTGGCGCCGGTCCACTCGCCGAAGTCGCATTCGAGCAAGCCGCGCTCGGTGCGCACCCGGAGACCTAGGGCCTTAGCGATCGGCTTGGCCGTCTCGGCCGTGCGCTCGAGTGGTGATGCGTAGACGGCAGAAGGTGCCCTGCCCTCGTCTGCACCCAGTTCGGCGATCCGCTGGGCGACCGTCTCTGCTTGACCCCTACCCTCGTCAGACAGGTGCAAGCCGGCCGCCCGACCAGGCAGAACCTGCCCGGTGGTTGGGGTCTTGCCATGACGCACCAAGAGGATGACCGTCGGCTTCGGATGCGCCTCAGCCTTGGCCGCCTTGGTGCGCGTGGTCTTGCCAGCGCTGGTGCTTTTCGTGATGCGGGCCACGGCCGATCACCGTACTCGCTGGAGCGCCTCGGCCGTCCGAGTGGCCATGGTGATCGACCAGGTGCCCGGCGAGGTGCCCGGCGAGGTGGGGTCAGGCAGGCTCAGGGAGGCGCCGGGGCATGGGAACGGCGGTTTCAGGCCAGCGGCGGCGACTTACCTGGGAGAGCCTACGGAGCAGGGCGATCGCACCAGGGTCGTCGTCACCCGGCCGGGTCTCGACCGCGCCGGCTGCGATCATGGCGTCAAGGAGTTCTCGGCCTTTGTCGGTGCGGACGATGGTCAGGGTCCAGTCGTCGGATGCGCCGATGCCGCCTGTGGAGATATCGGCGTGCTCAGCGGCGAAATCAGGACACGAGGTGCATCCCTCACGGGTCCAGGCGTGGGCTTCTTTCAGGGGGATCTCGTGGAACTCCCCGTCCTTGGTCCAGACCTGGAACACGCCCTTGATGTTCATCTTGACGATGTCAGCCCGGGCGATCCCATACTTCGCCTCGAACAGCTCGGGGAAGATGGCGTCGTCGAAGGTCTTCGAGCAGAGCAGCCCGATGGTCAGTGACAGGCGCCGTGCGATCTTGCCGGCCTTGCGGGTCTGCATCACTGCTGGTGCTGACGCCTGACAGCCCATGCCGACGAGGGCAATGCGCTCAGCACCTGCTTCGATGGCCTGCGGGTAGGCCAACGGGTTGGCCGAGTAGGTGTAGCGGGAGCCAGCGGTGCCGAGCACCTCGTCCCGGGTGGTGGCCACGGCGGGCACGGCCTTCCAGGTGGAGCCGTCGCCTTCCAGCGCCGATACCAAGGCGGCGTCGATGATGTCGTTCTCGAGTGCGTAGATGAGCATGGCCGAGACGAGGCCGCCGTCCTGGCCGGCCGTGTGCACGCTGGGATCGGTGGCCCGGACCAAGAGCACGTCCGACGAGATGCCGGCCACCTCTTCTGCAGTGCGCTCGCGCCCATGCAGGTGGGTGTCGATCTCGGGCTCCCACAGCCGGAACCGGGGACAGGCCCGGGTGCACATGGTGCAGCCCTTGACTCCGTGCGTGCAGCTATCGGGCCCTCCGTCGGCATCAACGTGGAAGGGCTTGTAGCGGCCACCTGTGTCGTCATAGGAGAGCACGTCGTGGGGGCATGCGACAACGCACGCCGCGCATCCGGTGCACAGTCCAGAGGTGACGACCTCGGTGAGTAGTTCGGTCCAGTGCGGCTTCTCGGGCGGCATGGGCGTCACCCTATCGGCCGCAGAAGCCCCCCTTGGATGTTTGGACGACGTGCGAATGGATGGCACACGAGGGCCATCGAAGGGCGTGCGGGCTCGCTACCCTCGGTAGGTGCCCGAACTTCCCGAGGTCGAGACGTACCGCAGGGTGGCTGACGGTGCCCTTGGCCGGACCATCGTCGATGTCGACTCGCCGGATGCGTGGTTTCTCAAGGGCGGGACGACTGCAGAGGACCTGAGCGCCACTCTGGTCGGTTCCCAGTTCTGCGGTACTCGGCGCATCGGAAAACTCCTCTTGTTGGATGTGGCGCCATTGGCCGGTGCGGCCGTCAGCCCGGTGGTGGGAATCCGATTCGGCATGACCGGAACACTCCTCGTCGACGGGATCGACGGGGTGGGTCCGCTCCTCTACGGGCCATCCCGGCGGGATCCGTCATGGGAGCGATGGCGGGTGGCTCTCGATGGGGGAGGCACGCTGGTCGTGCACGATCCCCGTCGCCTTGGGGGCGTCACACTGGACCCGGAGACTTCGGACCTCGGTCCCGATGCCCTGGACATCGGTGTGGCGGCGTTGGCTGGCGCACTGTGTGGATCGTCAGCACCTCTCAAAGCTCGACTGCTGGATCAGTCCAAGGTGGCGGGTATCGGCAACCTGATCGCCGACGAGACGCTGTGGCGAGCCAGCCTGTCGCCACTGCGTTCGTCCGTAGCTCTTACGTCGACCGAGGTGAGGCGCCTGCATCGGCATCTCCGAGCGACGCTGACCGACCTGATGGCACGAGGTGGCTCGCATCGCGGTGACCTCATCGACGAGCGTCATCCCGGCGGGATCTGCCCCAAGGACGGGTCGCCGCTGGCCCGGGCGACGGTGGGCGGACGCACCACCTGGTGGTGCCCGACACATCAGGCCTGAGTCTGTCGGCACTGCAGGTGTTCAGTGCATCGAAGGCCGAGACTTGCGTGCTTGATGCAATCTCAAGTAGCAATTTGGAAGGTCAACGCATGTGGCCAGGTTCGAAAGCGGTCACCAAGGCGCAGCAGTCCGAGATTGGGAGAAACAAGCGCAATGGCCAGATCTTCAGCAGGATCCGTGGCGGGAGCTCAGGCCTACGGCCGCCTTCTCACTGGATTCGGATTCGTCGTAACGGCAGTGGCGGCGTTGGCCGGGGCCCTATCGATCGTCAATGGCCTTCAGGCGCGAGACGTGCTGGGATCGACCACAGTGGCTGGCGGCCTCGGCGTCATCGGCGGATTGCTCGTCCTTCTCATCGGCCTTTCCGTCGGTGCGATCGTTACCTGGGCGGGCTACGTACTGCAGACTCTGGCCGCCATTCACCACCAAGGCAGTGGACCGGTTGGGCCTGCTGGCAGGGCTGGTTCACCGAGATCGTTCTCAGGAGTTCCTTTGATCGATCCGCCGCCGCCACCGTTCCGCTGACAAACGTTGTTCGCTGGCAACATCAGATGGCGAGCACGCGGCGTACAGGCGTGGTTGCCGGCACTACCTCGTTCGGATGCCAGATGTGTGACGACGAGTGCCAGAAGCGTGCGAGGTCGTGTTCCTGCGCCTCGAGGTCCAGTCCGGGCCGACCGACATCAGGGTCAGCCGTCGAGTGCCTCGAGCTCAGCCAACACCTTGGCCGCATGGCCATCAGCCTTCACGCTGTACCAGGCCCTGGCGATCGTGCCATCGGTATCGATCAGGAAGGTCGAGCGGATCACGCCGATGACCTTTTTGCCGTACATCATCTTTTCGCCCCATGCCCCATAGGCTTCGCCGACTGCGTGGTCGGCATCGGTCAGCAGGGGAAAGGTAAGGCCGTACTTCTCACGAAAGGCCTGGTGCTTGGTGGCCTTGTCAGCCGACACGCCGAGGATGGTGGCACCTGATCGGGCGAATGCAGACAGGTTCTCATTGAACTGACAAGCCTCTTTGGTGCAGCCCGGAGTGTCGTCTTTGGGATAGAAGTACAAGATCACCCGCTTGCCGGCGAAGTCGGCCAGCGAGACGTCGGACTCATCCTGGTCCGGAAGGGTGAACGCAGGTGCGGTGGTTCCTGCTTCGAGTTTGGCCATGGTGCATCCTCTCGGTGCTACGGGTCGGAAGGTCGAACAGCAGTGCTTGTGCACCAGGCTTGAGTGGCCATGGGCGAGCAGAGTGTTCGGTGGAGTGGTCCTGACCGGTTGACTAGGTGAAGCACCACGATGACACAGCCGTGAATTGACCGCGGCTGTTGCCGTGGGAGACTCGACAAGACGCACATCCGAAGGGACGAAACCGATGACGGACTTGAGCACGACGCACCACCGGTCCAAGGTCTACGTAGAAGGGGACCAGGGTGTCCTCGTCCCCTTCACCGAGGTGGCACTGGGCGCCTCTACCGGTCCAGCCGGAGACGAACCGAACGCGCCAGTTCGCATCTATGACACCTCGGGTCCGGGATCCGTTCCCACCGAAGGTCTGCCCTCGCTGCGTCGAGCGTGGATCATGGAGCGGGGTGACGTGGAGGAGTACGAGGGCCGACCCGTGGCTCAGCGTGACGATGGCCGGGCAGCCGTGCGCCGTGACGGCCCTCGGCGAGAGGCGTTCCCGAACACTGGCCGACTGCCGCTTCGCTCGACGGGCACCGCGGTGACGCAACTTCACTATGCCCGCCGTGGGGAGATCACTCCGGAGATGGCGTTCGTGGCCACCCGCGAGGGAGTGGACGTCGAACTGGTCCGCTCGGAGATTGCTGCAGGCCGGGCCATCCTCCCCGCCAACATCAATCACCCGGAGTCCGAGCCGATGATCATCGGCAGTCGGTTCCTGGTGAAGGTCAACGCCAACATCGGCAACTCCGCCGTGTCGAGTTCGATCGACGAAGAAGTGGAAAAGCTGACCTGGGCGACCCGCTGGGGCGCCGACACGGTCATGGACCTCTCGACCGGGCCAGACATCCACACCACCCGTGAGTGGATCCTGCGCAACTCCCCGGTGCCGATCGGCACCGTGCCGATCTACCAGGCGTTGGAGAAGGTTGACGGCGAACCTGAGGAGCTGACGTGGGATCTCTACCGCGACACGCTCATCGAACAGGCCGAGCAAGGTGTCGACTACTTCACCATCCATGCAGGAGTCTTGCTGCGTTACGTCCCGATGACGGCCAAGCGCATGACGGGCATCGTCAGCCGGGGAGGGTCGATCATGGCTGCCTGGTGCCTGGCCCATCACACCGAGAACTTCCTCTATACCCGCTTCGAAGAGATCTGCGAGATCATGGCCGCCTACGACGTGGCCTTCTCCTTGGGCGACGGGCTGCGACCCGGCTCGATCTACGACGCCAACGACGAGGCGCAGTTCGCTGAGTTGTCGACCCTCGGTGAACTCACCGAGATCGCTTGGCGACATGACGTCCAGGTCATGATCGAAGGCCCTGGCCATGTGCCGCTTCACAAAGTGGTGGAGAACGTCACCCTCCAAAAAGAGGTCTGCCACGAGGCGCCGTTCTACACACTCGGCCCACTCACCACCGACGTCGCTCCGGGCTACGACCACATCACCTCGGCCATCGGTGCTGCGGTGATCGGCATGGCTGGTACGGCCATGCTCTGCTACGTCACCCCCAAGGAGCATCTCGGCCTGCCGAACCTCGAGGATGTGAAACAGGGGATGATCGCCTACAAGATCGCCGCGCACGCCGCCGACCTGGCCAAGGGCCATCCTGGCGCTCAGGTGTGGGACGACGCTCTCTCTAAGGCCCGGTTCGAGTTCCGGTGGGAGGACCAGTTCAACTTGGCCATGGACCCGGCCACGGCTCGGTCGTATCACGACGAAACCCTGCCGGCGGCTCCGGCAAAGACCGCGCATTTCTGCTCGATGTGCGGACCCAAATTCTGCTCGATGCGGATCAGCCAGGACGTCCGGGCCTATGCCGCTGAGCGAGGCATGGATGTCACCACGGCGGTAGAGATCGGGATGAAGGAGAAGTCGGACCAGTTCCGGGCCACTGGCGCCGAGGTCTACCTCGAGCCGTCGGCCACCGGGGATGCCACCTCGGCCTGATCGGGGGCCGTAACGCCCGGTGTCCCAACGAGGTCTTCGTGCGATGTCGGTGGCCCGGGTCGACGACCAAAGCGCCGCATCGCCAGGGAGTCGGCCAGTTGCACCGAGCGTCGTAGTCGGAAGGCCTCGACTTCGCCACGCAACGCGGTTGCCAGAGAGAGGGCCTCGTCGCGTGCCCTCGCCGTTGAGAGCTCGGCCCGCACCCGGTCGTCGATAACGCCTCGCAGGTGTGCTTCGAGGTCGTCGAAGCGGTCGACCATGTGGCCGACCTCTCGATGGACGGCGTTCCCCAGGTAGACGCGGGCCGTGGCCGCCAGGTCGTTGCACGACGAAGGGCGGGTGGACGCACTTCCCGATCGATCGGTAGTCGCTGCCACGGCGGCCTCGACCCTGGCGACAAAGGCTGGCCAGTCGACTTGACGTTGCGCACTGGCTATAGCCCGAGAACGTTGGGAGGCAATGCGGTCGGGATCGCCGAGGAGCTCGAGGGCGGTGGTGGCGAGCTCGTCTAGGTCGTCGACCAGCACCACACCGTCGGTGTGGTCCTCGGCAACGGCAAATGGGTTGGTCGAAAGTGCGACTGGGATCGTTCCAGCCGAGCGAGCTTCTCGGGCGATGCGTGACATCCCCTCGAGTCGTGATGGCCAGATCAGGAGTCGTGCGGGGGCTAAGAAACTGGCCAGCGAGTAGACGTGGGGGACCGGCGGGATCCGCAGCACAGAGACGCCGGGTAGAGCCGCAGCTACAGAGTCGGCCTGGGCATGCCAGCGGTTCGACTCGATAATGGCGACGTCGTGGGTCTTGACGGGAATGTCAGGGAAGGTGACGGGCGACCCCGTTCCGATCCAGGTGACGGGGACATCTGCGCGCCGACCTGCCTCTTCGATCCCTACAGCGTTGGTCCAGAGATCGAATCCGAGTCCCCACATGGCACGAAACGAGTCCGGGCGGCCGACCTGATCGACCGGGACAGTCCCGGGGTCGGGTGCTGGCCGTTCGGGACCGAGGAAGTCCCAGCCGCTCAACCCTGGTGGGCCCAGCAGATCGATGACACCGCGGGCCTCCGACAAATGCACGGCGGCATAAAGTCCGAGGTGGGCTGCCGCAGGAACGACCACGAGATCGCCGCGTTCAGGACGTCGAGACGGGAGACCTGTGCGGGGGGCGGCGCCGGCGGCCGCTGTCACAGTATCGAAGACTGCCCGGTTGATCTGGCCGCGCAACTCGACGTCGATTCCGAGGACGGCCGCCGCGGCAGCCAGTTCGTAGAGGCTGCGCTCACCGCCACTGATGAACGACCGGTCGTCATCGACCTCTGATGCAGGAAGCTCGAGAGGCCCACGTTGGCCGCCCAAGACGCACACGACTAGCCGCACATCTGACGCCATGCCCGGAAGTGTAGGCAAAGCCAAAGCAGGTGGAACGTAACGATCGGTGTACACGCGTCACCCTGTCGCGTTCGCTTCGTTCGTGTGCCGTCGATTCACGGTCGCTTCCTCGATCCATGTTGCGCCCGTGCCGTTGGATGCGCTGGTCATCGCCAGTTCGTTACGTGTCGTCCACCGGAGCTGCCGACGTTGTGGCAGGCCGCATGGGTAGACTGGGGTTCGGTGCTGGACCCTCTGTCCTCCACCGGGGTCTTCCTCATCCGCTCCACCGGGCCACTTCGCCCGTGCCAGGCCCGAGGCGGGCCCGACGGCGACCGTGACACGCACGGCGCTGGCGGCCGCACGGCCGCTGCACAAGATGAGAGTGAGTACCCCCCGAATGACCACCATTGCCGACCCGCCCGAGCGCGGGACTGCACCTGAACAGGCTGATGCAGTTGCAGCCGTCACCCCCGAAGAACAGCCGACCTTCGCGGAACTTGGCGTCGACCCGTCGATCGCTGGCGCCTTAGAAGCGCAGGGCATCCTCCGCCCCTTCGCCATCCAAGCCATGACCGTGGCCGATGCCCTGGCGGGCCGCGACGTGTGCGGGAAGGCCAAGACGGGCTCGGGAAAGACCCTGGCCTTTGGCGTCCCACTCCTGCAACGGACCATGGCCGCGCCGGCCACCGAACCGGGCATGCCCAAGGCACTGGTTCTGGTGCCGACACGGGAGCTGGCCGTGCAGGTGAGTGAAGTCTTCGAGCCGCTGGCTGCAGCATCCGAGCTCCGGGTGGTAGCCGTCTACGGCGGTGCCGATATCGAGCGGCAGATCAAGAAGCTGCGCAAGGGCGTCGACGTGATCATCGCCACCCCGGGACGTCTGATCGACTTGGGCGATCGAGGCGAGCTCTCGGTGGCTCAGATCGAAACCTTGGTGCTCGACGAGGCCGACCGGATGGCGGACATGGGCTTCATGCCCCAGGTCGAATGGGTCCTACGGCGTTTGGAGCGTGAGCATCAGACACTCTTGTTCTCCGCCACCCTTGACGGGGCGGTCGACCGGTTGGTGTCTCGCTACCTGACCGATCCCGTGCTCCACGAGGTTGCCTCGCCCACCACCACGGTCGACGCCATGGTGCACCGGTTCCTCGAGGTCCATCAGATGGACCGGGTCCGGGTGTGCGCAGCCATCTGCCACACGGCGGACAAGGCGCTGGTCTTCGTGCGCACCAAGCACGGCGCTGATCGTCTCGTCGAACAACTCGGCAAAGAGGGCGTCCGGGCTGGAGCCATCCATGGCGACCTGCGGCAGACGCAGCGAGAGAAGACGCTGAAAGACTTCACCGAAGGCAAGCTCCACGTTCTGGTGGCCACCGATGTGGCCGCCCGTGGTCTCCACATCGACGCCGTGGACTGCGTGATTCACTTCGACCCACCCGAAGATCACAAGGCCTACCTCCACCGCTCGGGTCGCACTGCTCGTGCCGGATCGGCTGGCCTCGTGGTTTCGCTGGTCCAGTGGAACCAGATCCTCGAAGTCGAGCGAATCCAGACACGCATCGGCGTGAAGCTTCCGATCGTGGAGATGTTCTCGAACGACAAGCGCCTCACCGACCTGGCCGCCTGGGACCCCAAGGCATCCTGAGTCCGACGGCTGTCGGCCAACCAATCCGTAGTCGCCTCACCCTGCCAAGGAGAACCCGTGTCTGACACGCCCATCACCATCGACGACGGTCACAACGACCCTGAGCGCATCCTGGTGGTCACCGCCCATCCCGACGACGTCGATTTCGGGGCGGCTGGCTCCGTGGCCACGTGGACCGCTCGCGGTATCGAGGTGTCGTACTGCATTGCCACCGACGGGGATGCCGGAGGTTCGGACCACTCGATCACTCGAGCCGAGATGGCGGCCATCCGACGCGACGAGCAGTTGGCCGCCGCCCGGGTGGTCGGGGTGACCGACGTGACCTTTCTCGGATTCCCCGACGGGCGGGTCACCCCAAGTCTCGAGTTGCGCGCTGCCATCTCTCGGGTGATTCGAAGTGTCCGGCCGGACCGGGTGGTGGCACAGTCGCCAGAGCGGAACTGGACCCGCATCTACGCCAGCCACCCCGACCATCTGGCCACCGGTGAGGCGGCGGCCTGCGCCGTCTATCCAGACGCACGCAACCCGTTCGCCTTCCCCGAGCTTCTTTCCGAGGGCCTCGAGCCACACACGGTGCCCGAGTTGTGGGTCATGGCTACCGAGCGGATCAACCGTGTGGTGGATGCCACCGACGTCTACCACCGCAAGTTGGAGGCTCTGCGTTCGCACACCAGCCAGGTGGGCGAAGGCGAGCACCTCGACGAGCTGTTGCAAGGTTGGATGTCGGGAACCGCGGCGGCGGCCGGACTGCCCGAAGGCCGCCTGGCGGAGGCCTTCCACGTCGTCCACACCGCCTGAGCTCCGGCATCCAAGCCGAGGACCGCAACGTGACCAGTGCTGGCGATCCCGGACCTACCCGACCCTGGGTCGTGCTCCAGCACGTCGAGCATGAAGGCCCCGGTGCCATCGCCGACGTGCTGACGGCGGCGGGGATCGAGTGGCGCACCGTGCGGCTCGATCGCGGTGAACACCTTCCTGCAGTCGGCGATCTCAGCGGCCTCGTGGTCATGGGCGGACCCATGAGCGTCCATGACGAGGACCAGTACTCATGGCTGGTGCCGGAACGAGATCTCCTCGGTGCTGCGGTGACCTCAGGCCTGCCGGTGTTGGGGATCTGCTTGGGTGCCCAACAGATGGCTGCCGCGCTCGGAGCCGAGGTGACCACAGGGGTCGAGCCCGAAGTGGGGGCCGGCCACATCACCCTCACCGACTCCGGTCGGCGTGATCCGGTGTTCGGCCCCGAGTATCGGGGTCTGTCGGGGACAACGGTTCCCTGTGTCCACTGGCACCAGGACACCTTCACGCTGCCGGAAGGAGCCGTCCACCTGGCGGCCACCCGGACCACGCCCCATCAGGCCTTTCGGGTCGGATCGGCGGCCTACGGCTTGCAGTTCCACATCGAGATCGACACCGACCTGGCGACTCAGTGGCGCCCTTGGCTGCCTGACGGGGTCGGATTGACCGACGTCGAGGTGGCAGCCGTGGCGTCGGCCGGGCGCCGGATCCTCGGACGTTTCGTCGACGTGTCCATCGCCGCTGGCCGGTACTCGACGTGAGCGCCCCTCACTCCGCTGGCCCCGTCGGCCCATCGGGCGATGCCAGCGCAGAGACTCCGATCGGAACGGACCACGACGTCGACACGCTGGTGAAGCCTCGGCTCCGAGGCGTCCTCCACCAGATCGCCTTCTTCGTGACATTGGTGGCTGGTGCGTGGCTGGTCTGGGACGCGCCGACGCCTGGGTCGACGGTGATCTGCCTGATCTACGTGTGTTCCATCGCCCTGCTTTTCGGGGTGAGTGCCCTGTTCCACCGGGTCACCTGGGGTCCAGTCGGACGCCGGCGCATGCGCCGGGCTGATCACTCGACCATCTTCATCGCCATTGCAGGCTCGTATACGGCGGTGGCCGGAATCGCTCTGACGGGCTGGGCCCGCACGGCAGTGCTGTGCATCGTGTGGATCGGGGCCGTTGTTGGCATCACCCTTCGCCAGGTATGGCTCGACGCCCCCAAGTGGGTGATCGCCCTGCCCTACGTGGTTGTCGGATGGGCTGCTGTGGTCGTGGTGCCCCAACTGTGGCGAGCCCTCGGGCCAGCCGGCTTCGTCCTGCTCCTCGCTGGTGGGCTCGCCTACACGGTCGGGGCTGTGGTCTACGCCATCAAGAAGCCAAATCCGATACCTGGGGTCTTCGGCTACCACGAGGTGTTTCACGCCTGCACCATCGTCGGTGCCACCTTGCACTACGTGGTCATCGCCGTCTTCGTGCTGCCGTTGGCCGTCTGAGTCATCGCCGACTAGGAGATGTCCATTGCATGGATGTCCATTGCATGGATGTCCATTGCATGGATGTCCATTGCATGGATGCGCATAGATGCGCATGGATCCGCATGGAGCGGATTTCACCTGACGATCTTGTCGGCCAAGCATCGTCCGGCAAGGACTCGAGGTCTGTGAGCCTCGTGTTGGCGCCTGCGGCGACCGACCTGAGCGTGTGTCCATAGGTGTATGGCTGCTCGGGAGAATCTCGACGTGTTCATCCCAGACAGTCGACGTGAGACTCCTAACCTGCCGGGATGGCTCTGACCTTCTTCGGCATCGCTGCGCTCATGTTCATGATGGCCATGTATGCCTTGGAGCAGCGAGGTCCAGGGTTTGTCTTGGCCTTCGCCATCGGCTGTGCACTCTCGAGCGCCTATGGCTTCGCATCGGGGGCATGGCCGTTCGGCGTGGTCGAGGCGATGTGGACGGTCATCGCCCTACGGCGGTATCTCGCTTCTGGTGCGAGCATTGGGGCCGGAGAGTGATCGCCGACGAGACCGTCAGGTGGCGGGTAAGACCGATGTCCGCCATGCACTGATCCGCTCTTGGCGAGCGGTGACCTGGTCTTGTTGGAACGTGTGGAGGTCGGCCACGACCCGGTGCACCAGGTCTGCGGTGGCCGGTAGTTCGATCTTCCATCCCTCTGTGGAGATGTCGGCGTCTGCCACCCATTGGAGACGGAGGAGGTCGCCGTCCTCGCCGCACTCGGGTAGGAGGGCGCAGAAGACGAATCCGAGTTGACTGACGCCGGTGGCATGCCAGCCGGTGGCCGGGTCGTTGGCGGGTAAGTCGAGGTGGACAACTGGAGCCCCGGCGGAGATGAGGTCGTCGAG
>CAIQOJ010000045.1 GCA_903873395.1 uncultured Acidimicrobiaceae bacterium | reverse complement strand
GGATAGCCAGCCCCAGGAGGAGGCGGTGGTGGATAGCCCGCGCCAGGAGGAGGAGGCGGTGGATAGCCCGCGCCAGGCTGGGGATAGCCCACGCCAGGCGTCGGTGGGTAGTTCGGGTAGGCGGGATCGGGCATGCGAGCCATGGCCGCCGGTCCCATCGGGCCGATATAGCGGCTCTTGCCGAGCCACAGGATGAACCAGAAGATGATGGGTAGCAGGACAAGTCCGACGGTGAATCCGCCGCGATGCCCGAAACTCTTCGACACATCGTTGAGCACGATGATCGAGATCACGAAGAGGGCGATGCTGCCGACGTAGGGGACCAGGGCAAGAAGCAGGAACCACGCCCAGGTCTTGGGGCGACCTGCGATCCGCAGCAGGACGATGAAGTTGTAGACGGGGATGAATGCCGACCATGCAGGCTCACCCTGTGGGGCGGCCTTCTGGTAGGAGCCCCACACCGGGACGGTGAAGAGCACGTAGAACAAGAGGAAGAGCAGCAGGACTGCCGGATTCCCTTGGCTCGACGTCTGGTAGGTGGTGGCAACGAGGTGACCCACGCTGACTCCTCTCGTTCAGGTGCAGCACTGCACCGCCGATTCCTCAATCGTGCCACCATCGAAGCGTCTTGCGGGCGATGGGGAGTTGCAGGACGATTCGAGGGTCCCGTCAGGTGGGCCACAGGCGATCGCGAAGACCCGAGGCCCGAGCAACCGGTTGGGCGATGGCGGCGCGCAGGGCTTCTTCGCTGCCGACAATCGTCACGCGGGGCTTTCCTCGTGTGACGGCGGTATAGAGGAGCTCACGCGTCAAGATCGGGGCCCCGGATGCTGGCAGCGACACGATGGCGTGGTCGAACTCGGAGCCCTGACTCTTGTGGATGGTCATGGCCCACCACGTCTCGATTCGGTCCAGGCGCGATGGCGCGACCATACGGACGGCGCCGGCTTCAGCGAAGGCCACCGCCACTCCGTCGGGGCGATGGACGACGATCCCGACGTCGCCATTTGTCAGACGGTTGGCGCTGTCGTTCTGGGTGACGAGCACCGGCCTGCCTGGATACCACTGCTGCGCTGTGCGCAGGCCGGGGACGCGCTGCTCGATCTCGGCTTCGATCCGTGCCGTCCAGTCGTAGAGACCCAGATCACCATGGCGAGTAGCGGCCAGGACTTTCACCTGCCGCATGGCATCCCATGCTGCCCCGACGACAGCCTCGTCCGCGTCAAGGTCCTTCCCGACTTCGACCTGGTGCATCCCGGCAGTCACCACCTCGTCGATGAGGGCAGCATCAACGTCTGACAGGCGGTCGGTTCGGATCCATCGGACCTCGTCACTGGCGCCATCAAGAATTTCGATGGCCCTCGTTGCATCGCCTGCTCGGATGGCGGAGGCAAGATTGCCGAGGGGGGAGTTGACATCGAACCGACGTGAGCGGGTCAAGGTGATGACGTGTCCGGCAAGTGGATGATCGTCGTTGGCGCTTGGTTCTCGAGGGCCCACGATGTCGCCCATGACGGACCCGGCTTCGATGGATGCCAACTGGTCGGGATCCCCCACCAGCACGATCCGGGCCGTTGGTCGCACGGCAGCCAGCAAGGCATCCATGAGTGGAAGTGAGACCATCGACGTCTCGTCGACGATGACGAGGTCATGGGGAAGCGGATTGTGCCGGCCACGACGGAAGCCCTTTCCCGGGGCGGCGCCGAGCAATCGGTGAAGGGTCACCGCAGTTCGGTCGGTCAGGTCCAGAACCACCTCGGGCGTAAGCGTGCCATCGGCCTGGGCCTGCAGGGCCGCAGCGTGCAGAGCTTCGGTCATGCGGGATGCTGCCTTGCCGGTCGGGGCGGCCAGTGCGACATCCAGCTTGCGCCCTTGGGCAACGGACAGCGCGTGGGCGGCGGCCAGCATCCTGGCGATGGTGTGGGTCTTGCCGGTTCCGGGACCGCCCGCCACCACGGTGATGCGCCCCGTCATCGCGGCGCGCGCCGCCTCCCGTTGGAGGTCAATGTCTTCATCGGGCGCAGGTCCGAACAG
>CAIQOJ010000044.1 GCA_903873395.1 uncultured Acidimicrobiaceae bacterium | reverse complement strand
CTGAATCCAAAGGTCATCTGCGTGAGGTCGTTGGTCCCGAAGGAGAAGAAGTCGGCGTACTCGGCGATCTCACCGGCTCGCAGTGCCGCCCGTGGGGTCTCGATCATGGTGCCAATCAGCACCTCGAGGGATCCCTTGCTCGCCTTCTTGGACTCCTTGCGGGTCGTCTCGGCCACTGCGGCCTCCACCCAGGTGCGGGCCAGGGCCAACTCCTCGCGGGAGACGGTGAGGGGGATCATGATCTCGACGATCGGATGACCGCCCGCCTCGACGCGATCGATGGCGGCCTCCATGAGGGCCCGGACCTGCATCGAGTACAGCCCGGGCTTGATCACGGCAAGACGCACGCCGCGGGTGCCGAGCATCGGGTTGAACTCGTGCCACATCTTGGCGGCATCGAAGAGGCGGGCCTCTTCGTCGTCGAGGCCGACGGTGGCCTCTTTGATGGCCAGCTCTTCCGTCGATGGCAGGAACTCGTGGAGCGGCGGGTCGAGTAGTCGGATGGTGACGGGCAGCCCGTCCATGGCCTCCAGGATCTCCCGGAAGTCGGCCCGCTGGGCCACCCGCAATGCCTCGAGGGCACGCTCCTCTTCGGCCGGAGTATCGGCGAGGATCATGCGGCGCACGATGGGCAGACGGTCCTCAGCCAGGAACATGTGCTCGGTGCGGCACAGGCCGATGCCCTCGGCCCCCATGCGGCGGGCATTGTCGGCATCGGGACCGTTGTCAGCATTGGCACGCACGCCGAGGTGACCGGCACGGATGTCGTCGGCCCACGACAGGATCGTGTCGAACTCCGGCGGGGTCTCACCCTGGGTGACGGCGACCTGGCCGAGCACCACGATGCCGCCGGTCCCGTCGAGGGAGATCCAATCCCCCTCCATGACCTCGACGTCACCCACGTGGAACGAACTGGGGCCGATGCGCAGGGCCTCGGCGCCCACGACGGCCGGCTTGCCCCAGCCTCGGGCCACCACAGCGGCGTGACTCACCAGGCCGCCACGGGCCGTCAGGATCCCTTCAGCGGCCAGCATGCCGTGGACGTCCTCAGGGGACGTCTCCGAGCGGACCAGCACCACAGCCTCGCCCCGTTCGGCCGCCGCCTGAGCATCGTCAGCGGTCAGATAGACGCGACCCACGGCAGCGCCGGGCGACGCACCGAGGCCCTTCACCAACACGGGGTGCCCACCCGAGGAGAACTGGGGATGGAGGACCTGCTCGAGGTGCTCACCGGTGACTCGGCCGACAGCCTCCTCACGGGTGATGCGGATGTTTCGGTCCGTCACCATGTCGACGGCCATGCGCAGCGCTGCTGCACCCGTGCGCTTGCCGACGCGAGTCTGGAGCATCCAGAGCTTTCCCTGCTCAATGGTGAACTCGGTGTCGCACATGTCCCGATAGTGGTGCTCGAGGCGGGTGAAGATACCCAGGAGTTCTTTGTGGATCTTGGGGAATGCCTCGGCCAATGCCGAGAGGGGCTCGGTGTTGCGGATGCCGGCCACGACATCTTCGCCCTGAGCGTTCACCAGGAAGTCGCCGTATTCGCCCTTCGTGCCAGTGGCTGGGTCACGGGTGAAGCCCACGCCGGTTCCCGAGTTGTCGTCACGGTTGCCGAAGACCATGGCCTGGACATTGACTGCCGTGCCCAAGTCGTGAGCGATGCGCTCACGCACTCGGTAGGCGATGGCTCGGGGGCCGTTCCACGAGGCGAACACGGCCTCGATGGCACCACGCAGCTGATCGTCAGGGTCTTGCGGGAAGGGACGGCCGGTGTGGCGCTCCACGATCTGCTGGTAGGCATCGACCAGGTAGCGCAGCAGCTCGATGGGGACGCCAGCGTCCGACGTGGTGCCGGCCAACTCCTTTGCCGCATCGAGCAGCGCATCGAACTCTTCACCGGGCACACCGAGCACGATGCGGCCGTACATGGCCACGAAGCGACGGTAGGAGTCGTAGGCGAACCGCTCATCGCCGGTCTGGCGGGCCAGGCCGTCCACCGATGCATCGTTCAATCCGAGGTTGAGGACCGTGTCCATCATGCCCGGCATCGAGAACTTGGCGCCGGAGCGCACCGAGACCAAGAGTGGGTCGTCGGCATCGCCGACCCGCTTGCCCATCGTCTTCTCCAGGCGGACCTTGGCCCGGGTGATCTCTGCGGTCAGACCCTCTGGCCATCCGCCGTCCATGTAGTCCCGGCACGCCGTGGTGGCGATCGTGAAGCCAGGGGGCACCGGCAATGCCAGTACCGAGGTCATCTCCGCCAGGTTGGCACCCTTGCCGCCGAGGAGGTCCTTCATCTCCATGGGGGGCTTGCGGTGGGAATGGTCGAAGTCGTAGACGAACGGCATCGGACAGGGTCTCCTCAGATGGATGCGGGGCGGGGCGCGCCAACCAGAGCGGGGGCGCGGCAGCCAAATACTACTCGGCGTCCACCCCGGCAATGAACGCCTGAGGTCGACCCATGTCGACCTCGGTCAGACGGCGTCCATACGGCGGCGCAGGTCGGCCACCAGATCGTCGATGGGGATGCGGGACTGTTCTGTGGTGTCCCGATCTCGCACGGTGACCGCACCGTCTTCGAGCGAATCGAAGTCGATGGTCACGCACCACGGCGTACCGACCTCGTCCTGGCGCCGATAGCGCTTGCCGATCGACTGCGTCGTGTCGTAGTCACACATGAAGTGCGGCTGGAGCGAGGCCAGCACCTGACGAGCCAGCGGTTCAAGGGTCTCCTTCTTCGACAGGGGCAGCACGCCTACCTGATACGGAGCGAGCTTGGGGTGGAGGCGCAGCACCGTGCGGGCCTCACCACCCACTTCGTCCTCGTGGTACGCAGACAGCAAGAACGCCATCATCGTGCGGGTGGCCCCGGCGGCCGGCTCGATCACGTGAGGCGTGTAGCGCTCCCCTGCCGCCTGATCGAAGTATTCGAGGCGCTCGCCCGAGGCTTCGGCGTGAGCGTGGAGGTCGAAGCTGCCACGGTTGGCGATGCCCTCGAGCTCATCCCATCCCCAGGGGAAGAGGAACTCCACATCGGCAGTACCTGCCGAGTAATGAGCCAACTCCGAAGCCTCATGATGACGGAGACGGATCTGGTCCTCGGGAATGCCCAGGTCGAGATACCAGCGGTGCCGCTCGGCCAGCCAGTACTCGAACCAGGTCTGAGCATCGTCGGGCGGCACGAAGAACTCCATCTCCATCTGCTCGAACTCTCTGGTCCGGAAGACGAAGTTCTGGGGAGTGATCTCGTTGCGGAAGGACTTGCCCACCTGAGCGATGCCGAACGGCGGCTTCTTGCGGGTGGTCTGGAGCACGTTGGCGAAGTTGGTGAACATGCCCTGGGCCGTCTCGGGCCGCAAGTAGGCAACCGCACCTTCGTCCTCGACCGGGCCTGCGTGGGTCTTGAACATCAGGTTGAATGCCCGCGCCTCGGTGAACTCGGTCGACCCACAACTCGGGCACACGCCATCGATCTTGTCTTCCCTCCACCGCTGGTGGCACGAGCGGCAGTCGACCAGCGGATCCGAGAAGTTGGCCAAGTGACCAGACGCAGCCCATACGGCCGGAGGCGAGAGGATGGCCGCGTCGAGGCCCACTACGTCGTCACGCCGCTGGACCATCGCTTCCCACCAGGCGTTCTTGACGTTGCGCAGGAGGTTGACTCCGAGCGGGCCGTAGTCGTAGGTCGATCGGAATCCGCCATAGATATCGGCCGATTGAAAGATCAGGCCGCGCCGCTTGCAGAGGCCGACGACCTTCTCCATCAGGTCAGCCCGACCAGCGAGATCTGGGCCGTCGGCTGGCACGTCGGTGGGATTCTCCTGGTCGGACATGCCTCGCATGGTACCGGGTGGGCCCAGGGGCACCATGCCGATAGAGGTACTGCCGCTTCAGGCACTGCCGCTTCAGGCACCGTCCCAAGGATCGACCAGCCGTGCGGTCACCGCATTGGCCACAAGTCGCCCACGCACCGTGAGCACTGCCCGTCCGTTGACTCGCTCGACCAGCCCTTCGAGGTCACTGCTGTCGGGCAGTGCTTCATCAGGCACCCCTGCCGAGGTCCGCAGCGCGAGGGCAAGTGCCTCAAAGCGGCGTTGGGCCGGGTCGAGCACCTCTTCCCCTGCCGTGACATGCTCGCTGTCGGCCTCGACGAGAGCCACGAAACGGTCCGGCGTGCGCACGTTCCACCACCGCCGGCCCGCTCGGTGTGAGTGGGCTGCCGAACCGATGCCCCGATAGTTCCCTTGCATCCAGTAGAGCTGATTGTGTCGGCAGGTGTGTCCCGGTCGGGCCCAGTTGGAGATCTCCTCCCAGGAATAGCCCGCATCCTCGAGCACCCGATCCGTCTCCTCGTAGCGGTCGGCCTGGTCGTCGTCGTCTGGGTGACGATCCGCATCCTGCGCCAGAGGCGTCCCCGGCTCGACGGTCAACGCGTAGGCGCTGATGTGGGGTGGGGGTTCACGAAGACCGAGCACGTCAACCAAGGTGCGCTGCCAGTCCTCGTTACGTTCCCCTGCCCCGCCGATCATCAGGTCCATGTTCCACGAGTCAAACCCTCCGGCAGCCACCAACGAAGCGGCATGTTCGACGTGAGGAGGTCCGTGATGTCGGCCGAGGCCCTCCAAAACGTGTCTGACCGTCGACTGGACTCCGAGGGAGATCCGGGTCACTCCGGCCGATCGATAGGTGTCCAGCAGTGCTGCGGTCACGTCCTCGGGATTGCACTCCACGGTCACTTCGGCCCTGTCGGCTCGGGGGATGGCTTCGAGCACCATGGCCAAGAGATCACCAGGAAGCCGTGAGGGAGTCCCACCGCCCACAAAGACCGACGTCGCTGGCACCAGACCTTCTCGCTCGATGGCCCGCTCGATCTCGATGACGCAGGCCGAGGCGTACTCCTCCATCAGGTGGTCGCGGTCGGTGTAGGTGGCGAAGGCGCAGTAGTCACAACGATGTCGGCAGAACGGCACGTGCACGTAGACACCGAACGACGTGTCGTCTTCACCTACCCACCCGGAGGCGCTGTTGACTCCGGTCATCCGGCAATGACGGCGACAGCGTCTTTGGCCTCCTGCCATCGAGCCAGGGCTTCGACCCGCTCAGCACCGTGATCGACGATGGGCTCGGGGTAGCCCGGTGCTCCGTACTCAGGAACCCACCGAGCCACATAGGCACCGGCTGGGTCGAAACGCTCGGCCTGGCGGTCCGGGCTGAAGACTCGGTAGAAGGGGGCAGCATCGGTTCCCGTGCCTGCCGTCCACTGCCACCCGTGATTGTTGGAGGCCAGATCCCCATCGATCAAGAGGTGCATGAAGTGGCTGGCACCTCGCCGCCAGTCGATGTGGAGATCTTTGACCAGAAACGACGCACACAGCATCCGGACTCGATTGTGCATCCAGCCCGTGGCCGCCAGTTGGCGCATGCCGGCATCGACCAGTGGGAACCCCGTTCGTCCATCCACCCACGCCTCGAAGCGGGCATCGGCCTCAGGCCCGACGTCCCACCGCAGATGCTCCCCTACCGGGTTGAGCGGTTGCCATGCCGAGTCCGGTCGATGCCACAGCACATCGGCATAGAACTCACGCCAAGCGATCTCCGAGCGAAAGACATCGGCCGAGGCTCCCGGAGGCGTGCGGGCCAGCACCTGGCGGGGATGGATCGTGCCGAAGCGCAGATGCGGACTGAGCCGGGACGTTCCTTCGAGGTCCGGCCGGTTGCGATCGTCGCCATAGGAGGCCACCGGTCCGTCGAGGAATCGTTGCAAGGCGTCCTCGGCTGCGGCTTCGCCGGCTGCTGGCAGGGTGGCCGTCACTGAGGCCGGATCCGGTTCGAGATCATCGAGGGTCAGGTCACAGGCACCCTGCACCCATCGGATCCCCGTAGGAGTACCGACGGGCAGCGGGCATCCATGGGCCTCCCAGGATCGCCGGAATGGCGTGAACACCTGATACGGGCCTCCGCTCCCACCCAGAATCCTTCCCGGAGCCACGGCGTAGGGCGAACCCACCAGCACCAGCTGGCGACCTGCGGCCTCCAAACTGGCCGCCACGCGAGCATCACGACGCCGCCCATAGGGGGCACAGTCCCCCGTGGCAACGACCGTTGACACCTGATGCTCGATGCACAGGGCGTCGATGACGTCTTCGGGGGAGCCTCGGCGCAGGGTCAAGCGGCCGCCAAGGTCAGCGTCAAGCGATCTCAAGGTCTCGACAAGGTAGGCCTGGCGATTGGGGCCCCCGCTAGCCCAAAGGCCATCCTCGACCACGAACAGCGGAACCACGCCACCACCGCCGGCCGCCGCCATCTCGGCGGCAGCCACCAGCGCCGGGTGATCCTCGAGGCGCAGGTCGCGGCGGAACCACAAGATGACATTGCTCATCACAACTCCTCACTCATCGCCATGCCTCATGCATCGCCATGCCTCCGGGCACGCAGTGGATGTCGCCAGAATCGCAGGCATCTCAGGACACCTGGCTGACCCGCACCGAGCGCAGGCGCCGATCCAGATGCGCCTCGACGGCCTCGGTGGCCAGTGCACCGACCTCGTCGGTGGCTGGGGTCCGAGACTCGGACAGCACGCCGGCCAGTCCCCCGCCCAAGGTGCGACGCAGCAGGAGGAGGGCATCAGCAGAGATCGGTCGTCCCCGTCGACACGAACGGCAGAGGACTCCGCCCTCGACCGGGTCGAAGGCGACCAGCAGGACATCGTCCTCCTCCCCACATGAGACGCACTCGTCGAGGACCGGGGCCGATCCCTCCAGAGCGAGCACCTTCAGGAAGAACGCCGGGGCGACCATGGGCGAGTGGTGCTCGGCCAGGGCTCCCACTGCACCGACGAGCATGGCGTAGAGGCGGGGGTTGGCCAAGCGTTCCTGGCTGACCTGGTCGACCACCTCGAGCATGGACAGGCCAGCAGCCACCCGATCCAGGTCTTCACGAACGGCCCGGAAGGTGTCGAGCACCTCAACCTGGTTGATGGTGTCGAGATCACCACGGCCCTGCCACCCCAACAGGGCGACATGGCTCAGGGGCTCGAGGCGGGAGCCGAACTTCGACGTCGTCCGCCGCACCCCCTTGGCCACGGCACGCACCTTGCCGTGCTGCTCGGTCATCAACGTGACGATGCGGTCGGCCTCACCAAGCCGGATGGTCCGAAGGACCACCCCCCGATCGCGGAACTGGGTCACGCCGGGGCGCCGTCCGCCGGTGACGCGTCACGTTCGGCCTCACCCGTCACCCCGTCCGGCGTGGGGCTCTCGTTACGCAGATGAGCCGACCCCACCTCGTCCAAACTGATGGGATCGAGCTCCGAGGCCCGTCGCGGGCCGCGTGATGGGCGCCGGCCTCCAATGAGGTTCCCTGCGCCGATCATGAACAGCATCACGGGCGGAACGATCACCAGCGGCGTGACCGGAGTGAACCCGGCACGCCACATGGCCACGATGCCCAGCCAGACGATGAATCCGACGACCCACCCGGTGATGATCCACACGCCCCCGGAGTCATCACGGCAGCGGTCGGGCGATCGGCCGGTGGCCACCCGGTGACCGATCGTCGTCGCTGCACGCACCGCACGATCTCTCGTCATGTCACGCCTCCGTAACGACGTTGGCGCTGTTGGAAGTCTCGGACCGCAGCAAAGAGGTTCTGGCGACGGAAGTCGGGCCACAGGACGTCGTCGAAGACGAGCTCGCTGTAGGCGATCTGCCACAGCAGGAAGTTGGAGATCCGATGTTCACCCGAGGTACGCACCACCAGGTCGGGGTCTGGGTGGTCGGGGAAGTACAGGTGTGCCCGGATCGCCTTCTCGGTGATCTTCGAGGCTGGCGTTCCCGCTGCTACCAGCGCCTGGACGGCATCGACGATCTCGGCCCGACCTCCGTAATTGAACGCCATGGTCAGCGTGCATCGCCGGTTCCCCTTGGTCAGCTCGATGGACTCGTCCATCCGCCGCAACACTCGCTTGGGGACCCGCCAGTCCCGCCGACCAGCGAAGCGGATGCGCACGCCCTTCTCGTTGAGCTCGTCGCGCCGGCGCATCAGAAGGCTCTCGTTGAAACCCATGAGGTAGCGCACCTCGTCGGCCGGGCGCTTCCAGTTCTCCGTGGAAAATGCGTACATCGTGATCCACGGGATACCGAGTTCGAGCGCCCCTTCCACAGCATCGAGCAGGGCTTCCTCGCCTGCGGCGTGACCTTCGGTGCGCGGTAGACCCCGACGGGAGGCCCACCGACCGTTGCCGTCCATCACGCACGCCACGTGCACGGGCAGCGGGCCACCCGCTACGTCGCCGGCCGTCAACCCAGCCACATCGTCTCGGGGGGCGCCCGAGCGGTTCACGTCGTCGTCCACGCCCTGAACCTATCCCGTCTGCCATCGGGTCCGTGCCTTCGACAGCGTCGTGAACTACCGACCAGCACCCCAGAGTGACGCAGGGATCAGCGTCAAGGCCGACTCGATCTTGACTTCGTGAGCACGTCAAGGAGGCACCGGACCACCCTTGTGACGGACCGATGGCACACCGCAGGAACGCCGATGGTTGAGTCTCACCTCCGAGAGGGCTAGACCCTCCCAGGTGACTCCGCATCTCACTTGGCTCACGGCCATCGCCGTGGCGTGCGCCGGCATCGCTGCCGGAGCCGTCAACTCCATCGTGGGTTCGGGTTCGCTCATCACCTTTCCCACGCTCATTGCCCTCGGCTACCCACCCGTTCTGGCCAACGTGTCCAACACCGTCGGCCTTGTCCCTGGAAGCGCAAGTGCGGTGGTGGCCTATCGCCCCGAACTCGTCGGCCAACGAGGAAGGCTCCTCCGGCTGGGTCCCGCCTCACTGCTCGGCGGCATCACCGGCGCATTCCTCCTGCTCGCCCTGCCGAGCACCGTGTTCGAGGGCGTCGTCCCCGTCCTTGTTCTGTTGGCCGCCGTGTTGATGGCCGTCCAGCCCAGGGTCGGCGCTTGGGTGGCAGCTCGGGGAGGCGACCACCCTCACGGACACTTCACCCTCGTCCTCGGCGTCTTCGTGACCGGGATCTACGGGGGCTACTTCGGTGCCGCACAAGGCGTGGTCCTCATCGCCCTGCTCGCCACCTTCATCGACGATCACCTCCAACGGCTCAATGGCGCAAAGAACGTGCTGGCCATGCTGGTCAACGGGGCCGCCGGGATCATCTTCATCACCGTCTCTCACATCTCCTGGCCGGTGGCCGCTCTGATCGCTGCGGGTTCCATCGTCGGCGGACAGATCGGCGGTCGGTTCGGACGCACGCTGCCCGCAGGCGTCCTGCGGGCCATCATCGTGGTGGGTGGTGTTGTGGTGGCCATCATCCTTGCCATCCGGTGGTGGTGAGCCAGCTCCGTCCGCCGGCTCCGACGTCACCGAGCATCTCGATGGTGTCGGGTGACCCGGTGGCTAGGGTCGCCCCATGACCGACGAGGCCACTGGAGCGGTAACCACCTCCCTGCGCAAGGTCGCCTCGGCTCTTCCGTCGGGCGGTGAGTCCCGACCGGGCCAGGAGTCCATGGCCGAGGCCGTGGGCGATTCCATGGCTCGCGGCCGTCACCTCGTAGTCCAAGCCGGAACCGGTACAGGCAAGTCACTCGCGTATCTGGTGCCCGCTGCCCTCTCTGGCCACAAGGTCGTCGTGGCCACGGCCACCAAAGCCCTGCAGGACCAACTGGCCAACAAAGATCTCCCCTTGATTGCTTCGACGGTGGCCGACCAACTCACCTTCGCCCTCCTCAAGGGTCGCAGCAACTACGTCTGCCGCCAGCGGGTCACCGAGGTCGGAGGGCGCGGCGTGCAGACCACTATGACCACCGGCAACGAATCCGATCCTGGGGCGGAAGGTACGGACAGCAACGATGCCGATCGGGCTCCTGATCCGGCCACCATGGCCGACCAGGTTCGTGCCCTGGTCGCCTGGGCGGACACCACGACGTCAGGGGATCGCGCCGAACTGGCCTTCGAGCCTGACCACCGGGCCTGGGCAATGGTCTCCACCACTGCACGGGAGTGCCCTGGGGCCTTCCGGTGTCCCTCGGGGCGAGACTGCTTCGCCGAGCATGCTCGGGCCCGAGCCGCCGAAGCTGACATCGTGGTGGTCAACACCCACCTCTACGGCGCCCATCTCGCCAGCGGCGGCGCCGTGCTTCCTGAGCATCAGGTCGTGATCTTCGACGAGGCCCACGAGGTCGAGGACGTGATGACCGACAGCCTGGGTGTCGACATCGGTCCTGGCCGGTTCACGTCCCTGGCCCAATCGGCTCGGGCTCTCGTCGGTGATGACCCCAGCAGCGCCTCGGCCGTGGCCACCGTTGCCGAGTTAGCCGATCTCTTGACGAGGGTGCTGCGGCCCTGGGCCGGCCGGCGAGTTCCCGCTGACGTCCTGGCCGACCCCGGCGGTGTGGACCTCGGGGCCCAAGACCCTCCCCGTGAACCCGAGGCCAGAGGCGAAACGACCGGGCCCGCTACCCTCACCGACGCAGCGTCTGCACCAGGGTCAGCCGCCGAGTCTCCCGTAGAACCGGAAGGCCTAGATCTCGGGCTCGCCCCTGTGGTCCGTCGAACTCGCCGGCCACCTTCGCCGCCAGCCTCACCGGCCAGTGGGTCGCCAGGCGTCGCATCCATCACTAGTACGTCCCCTGGCATCTCCCAGTCAGCCAGCACCGACCCACCTCTCGGCACCGTCTTGGCCCTGGCCACCGGCCGGATCGGTCGCCTCATCGACCATCTGCGCCGGGCTGAGCGGGCAGCAGGTGACGACGGACCCTCCGACGAGCGGTCTCGACGGGATCGGGTGCTCCTGGCCGCGGGACACCTCGCCGCCGATCTGGCTCGACTGGCCCTCTTGAATGACGGTGAGGTGGCCTGGGTCGACGAGGGCTCTCGGACCCTGGCACTCCGTGTCTCACCGGTCGATGTCGCCCCACTGCTCTCCGAGCAACTGTGGGGCTCGGTCACCGCCATCTTGACCTCGGCAACCGTTCCCCTCGGCCTGCCCGAGCGCCTCGGCATGCCCACGGAGCAGACCGATGATCTCGACGTCGGAAGTCCGTTCGACTACCGCGCCCATGCACTGCTCTATGTGGCCTCGAGCCTGCCCGACCGACGGTCACCCGAGGCGGAGACAGCAATCCATGCCGAACTCGAGACCCTCATCAATGCAGCCGGGGGACGCACACTCGCCTTGTTCACCTCGTGGCGGGCCATGCGGTCAGCAGCCGAGGCGTTGGCTGAGCGACTCGACGTTCCCGTCCTGACGCAATCGGATCTACCTAAGACTGCCTTGGTGGAGGCGTTCGCCGCTGACGAATCGGCCTGTCTCTTCGCCACCCTTGGTTTCTGGCAGGGTGTAGACGTCCCCGGCCGGACGTTGAGTCTGGTCACCATCGACCGCATCCCGTTTCCCCGGCCCGACGACCCCGTCCTCGATGCGCGCCGGGATCTGGCCGGTGCCGGAGCCTTCGGATCCGTCGACCTCCCCCGGGCTGGCACACTGCTGGCTCAGGGTGCTGGCCGCCTTATCCGGACGATCAACGATCGCGGCGTGGTTGCCGTCCTCGACAGTCGGCTGGCCAAAGCCCGCTACCGCGGTGCCTTACTGGCTCGCGTTCCCCCGATGCGCCGGACCATCGACCAGGGCGAGGTGACGGCGTTCTTGTCTGACCTGGCCGCGGACCGCTGAGTCGATCGGGTCGCTCAAGGATCCGGGTCATCCATGAATGTGGCCGCTCAGAAGCCGAGTCGGTCCAGAGCTTCGCCCCGCTGCTGCCACCGCTTCTCCACCCGCACGAACAGCTCGAGATAGAGGCCCTCAGGCAACTGGTTGCGCACTGCGGTGCCGACCTCTTTCAGGATCGAACCACCCCGTCCGATCACAATGGCCTTCTGGGAGTCGCGCTCGACAAGGATCTCGCAGCGCACGTAGGGCCATTCCCACTCGGTCACCCGACAGGCAATGGAGTGCGGCACCTCGTCCGACACACGATAGAGAAGCTCCTCGCGCACGAGGTCAGCGACCCATGCACCTTCTTCGGCATCGGACACCATGCCCTCGGGGTAGTAGCGGGGGCCTTCGGGCATGCAGCCGACCACAGTGTCGATCAGGCCGGACACCCCCGCACCCGTGGATGCCGAGACCGGGAAGTACTCGACGGGGACCGGCGTGCCACCGGCCTCGGCGTCCAGACGTTCGATCAACGCCGACACGGCGGTCAGATGCCCGAGGACTCCGTCTCCTCCGACCCGGTCGACCTTGTTGACCACGACCAGCAGGGTCGGATGGCCAGCTGCCGCTGGGTCTCCCGAGCCGAGCTCGGCTTGCAAGGCTGCAGCTCGGGCGATTGAGCGGACTCGACGAGCTGCCTGATTGAGCACCATGGTGTCGCCAGGACCGATGTCCCCAGTGGCCTCAACTAGGGCGAGGACCACGTCCACGTCCTCGAGCGATGACGTCGCCGAATCGTTCATGCGTCGGCCTAACGCCGTGCGGGGCTTGTGCAGTCCCGGGGTGTCGACGAAGACCACCTGAGCATCCGGGCGGTCGAGCACGCCCCGGATCTGGGAACGAGTGGTGTTGGGTCGAGGCGACACAATGGTCACCTTGGTGCCGACCATGGCGTTCACCAACGTCGACTTGCCCACGTTGGGCCGTCCGACCACGGCCGCAAAGCCCGAGCGCAGTTCGCTCACCTGGTCTCACGATCTGCGTCTTGACCAGCACCTGCACCGGCGCCGGCGCCCGACGCCACCGCCGGCTCGACCAGCACGCGTTCGATTCGGCGTCCACGAACCTGCTCGACGGTGAGACGGAATCCATCGGACTGCACTGACTCACCTGGGACGGGAACGTGTCCCAGCAGATCGAAGATCAACCCGCCGACCGTGTCCCATGCGCCCGTGGGGAGATCGGCACGCAGCAGTTCATTAGCCTCGTCGATGAGCACCCTGCCGGCCATCCGATAGGAGCCGTCATTCAGCGCCTCCACCTGCGCCTCTTCGACGTCGAACTCATCGACGATCTCCCCCACCAGTTCCTCGATGAGGTCCTCCAACGTCACCAGGCCAGCCGTGCCGCCGTATTCATCGACCACCACGGCAAGGTGGAACTTCTGGGCCTGCATCTCCCGCATGAGATCCGCCACCTTCTTGGTCTCGGGAACGAAGTGTGCGGCGCGCAGGTGACCTTGCACCGGGTCATCCCCGAGGCCGGCCCGCAGGTGGCGGATGAGATCCTTGGTGTAGGCCACGCCAGTGATGTCCTCGATCTGCTGTTCGACGGCAGGCACCCTGCTGAACCCTGCCGCCAAGGCGAGGTCGATCGCCGCTTCGACGGTCATGTCCGAACCGATGGTGACCATATCGGTCCGGGGCACCATGACCTCACGCACGACCGTGTCGCCGAACTCGATGATCGAGTGGATGAGCTCGCGCTCCTCGGTCTCGATGACTTCCCCTTCGACGGCGACGTCGGCCATGGCCAAGAGTTCCGACTCGGTCACCATGGCCCCGAGGTAGCCGCCCTTTTTCCCGATGATCAGATTGGCCAGGCCGATCAGACCACCAGACAGAATCCGAATGGGCCAGAACCGGACCAAGGCTGAAATCACGGGTGCGCTCATCAGCGCCGAGCGCTCAGGGTGATGGACCGCCCAATTCTTGGGCACTGCTTCGGCAAAGACGAAGATGACCACGATCTCGAACACCGTGGCCGTGGCCACCCCCCAGGCACCGAACCAATGGACGGCCAAGATCCCCACCAGAGTGGCCACCACCAACTGGGTCACAAGGATCAGCAACAGCACGGGGTTGAGGAAGCCCTGCGGATCCTGGGTCAGGCGGACCAAGACCTTTGCCCCGCGTCGACCTTCTTCCTCCAAGCTGAGGGCTTTGGCCCGAGAGGTCCGCACGAGGCCTGTTTCAGCCATGGCCAACAACCCCGAAGCGATCAGCAGCACAACCACGACGACCACGAGGACCACGTCGGAAGGCGATGCGGCCGCCACCATCGGCCTCATGGATTCGAGTCGAGCAACGGAGGGGTGCGGTAATGCCGGTCGAGGAGCTCCTGCTCGCGCCGCTCCATGCGTTCGGCTTCATCGTCCACCACGTGGTCCATGCCCAGGAGGTGGAGAATGCCATGGACCACGAGTAGGGCCAGCTCGTCGTCGAAGGTCACGCCGTGATCAACGGCGTTGCGGGCTGCCACAGACGGACAGATGACCACGTCGCCGAGCAGCACCTGGCGACTCGGCCCCTCGGCCATCGACACCGGCCCTGTACCCCCGCTGTCCGGGGTACGTCCGCTCCGCACTTCTTCGTCATCGATGGGGAAGGAGAGGACGTCGGTCGGCCCTTCCTTGCCCAAGAAGCGCTCGTTGAGTGAGGCGATGGTGGCCTCGTCCACGAAGAGCAGTGAGACCTCGGTCTCCTCGGTGATGCCTTCGGCCACGAGGGCAGCCCGGGCCAGCGCAGACCACCGGTCCACGGCCACCGGATGGTCGGACTGCTCGTCAGCGGCGTAGATGTCGAGGCTCATGGCGCCTCACCGCTCGCTTGAGCGCCGGACCGGCTGCTCGCCGCCGGGCTCTCCGCGGCTTCATAGGCAGCCACGATGTCGGCAACGATCCGGTGGCGCACGACATCTTGGGCCGTCAGCCGGCAAAAGGCGAGGTCGGGGATTCCGTCCAAGACCCGCTCGATACCGACGAGGCCGGACCGACCTCCAGCCAGGTCGATCTGGGTGACATCGCCGGTGACCACGGCCTTGGATCCGAAACCGATGCGGGTCAGGAACATCTTCATCTGCTCTGGGGTGGTGTTCTGCGCCTCGTCCAAGATGATGAAGGAGTTGTTGAGCGTCCGGCCTCGCATGAAGGCCAGCGGGGCAACCTCGATGGCCCCCTTTTCCATCAGGCGCTGGGCCCCTTCAGCCTCCAAGAGATCGTGGAGGGCGTCGTAGAGGGGTCGCAGGTAAGGATCGACCTTGGCCAACATGTCACCGGGAAGGAACCCGAGTCGTTCACCCGCCTCGACTGCCGGTCGGGTCAGGATGATGCGGCTCACCTGGCGGGCCTGGAGGGCCTGCACGGCAAGCGCTACGGCCAAATACGACTTCCCCGTGCCGGCTGGCCCGATGCCGAAGGTGACGATATTGCCCGCGATGGCATCGGCATAGGCCTTCTGACCGGCGGTCTTGGGCCGGATGGTCTTGCCTCGAGCCGAACGAACGAGTTGCGAGGTGAGGACCTCGGACGGCCGGACATCGCCACCCACCATGTCGATCGATCGGGCAAGTTGCACCGAATCCAGGCCATGACCCGTTTCGAGCAGGATGATCAGCTCTTGGAAGAGGAGGGCAACCCGCTCGGCGGATGGTCCTTCGACCGAGATCTCGTTGCCTCGCACATGGATGCGGACATCAGGGAAGGCGGCCTCCACCTGTCGCAGGAGCTCGTCTCGATGACCCAGCAAACCAGCCATGAGGTGGTTGCCGGGGACGAGGATCTTGACCGGGGTGGTTGGCACAGGCGCTCCGACGCCGACCCTACCAGCGCCATCGTCCAGTGAGCGCGAGCCTCCATCAACAGGTGGCGCGACGCCTCCCGGATCGGTGGAGGACGGTTCCAGCGTGCTCAGCCCGGTGGCCAGTCGAAGGTCCGTCCGCCCAGGACGTGCACATGGAGATGGGGCACGCTGTTGAGGGCATCGGGACCTACGTTCATGATCAATCGGTAGCCACGATCCTCGGTGCCGATCCCTTCGGCATCGGCCACCGCCTTGGCAGCAACAACGAGTGCCGCCAGGTCGTCGGCATCGTCCAGGGTCACGGTGGCGGCATTGGTGACGTGACGTCGAGGTATGACCAGTATGTGCACGGGTGCTTGCGGGCTGATGTCCCGAAAGGCGACAGTCCGTTCATCCTCATAGACGATGTCAGCCGGGACATCACCGGCCACGATGCGGCAGAACAGGCAGTCGGACACGTGTGCTCCTCAGGTCCAGATCAGGTAACTGACCGGTCAGGAGGCAGCCCGGTCGCCGGGCCCAACCGGGCCCTTCGCCTCAGGGTACAGGTGCTCAAGCGTGCCTGGGACGATCCGACTGGCTTCGATGAACTGGTCAACTTCAGACTGCTGGAGACGGATGACCCGTCCGAACCGATAGGCCGGCAAGCTGCCCTCGTCGATGAACCGATAGAGGCTGCGCAGCGTGACACCAAGGCGGCAGGCGGCCTCTTTGCTGCTGAGCCAACTGATGCTTCCCTCGGAAGCGGCCGTCACCGGTGGTCCCCTTGCGCCGGTGCCGGCGCCGAGGCATGGACAGGGCGCAGGTCAGCGCCGCAAGGCATCAGAGTGCGACCAGCAGGCCGAGCTCGTCGAGACGGGCACCCATCGAATCCGGGGTGACCCCGAACAGGCAGGCAATGGCACGGACGTCCTCGGCTCTGATGGTGATCATCCGGCCGTTGAAATCCTGGCGATGGACCTGGATCATGCTCAAGAAACGACGCAGCAGATCCCGCTCTGGACCGCTGACGGAGTGGAGCTTGGTCAGGTCGATGGCCACCTTGTCCGCTCCGAAGGCGGGTTGAGATCGGCGACCGGTCGACGCATCGTCGCCCGCACTCCAGCGGGCGGTCGGGCTGCTGTCGTCGTTGGGCAGCAACTGGTCGACTGGGACGTCATAGAGCTTGGCCAGCCGCTGGAGCCGAGGCACCGAAATGGCGCGCTCCCCGCGCTCGTAGGCACCGAGCACCGAGGCCTTGAACTCCTGGTCGCTCATCGCCTCGACCGCCTGGAGCGACAGGCGCATCTGCTTGCGCATGGCTCGTAGTCGTGAGCCGACTGCCCGGGCATAGGCGACGCGAGCCGCCTCTTCTTGCTCGTCGTCGTCCAGGTTCACTGGTGCCTTCTCCATTACCGCCATGGGCCTGCCCTCCACTCTGACCGATCTACCCCTCGACGACGAGCCCGGACACCCACATCGGGATTCCCGTGCGGCCCGTCACCTGTCATCTGTCCGAGACGGAGGCTACCCACGCACCGTGGCAACTTCTGTTCACATAACTGCGCTGCGTGATCTGCTCCGTCGAGTTCCAAGTCTTCATCACGCTGGGTGGTCATGCAAGGTCAGCAACCACTCCGCACCGGAGCCCACACAAGAGCGCACCGGCGGCTAGTGCGGCTGTTTCCGCCCGGAGCACGGTCGGCCCGAGACCGAGGCCGGGACCGAAGGTTGCCCGTTCCTCTTCGGACCAACCGCCCTCGGGGCCCACAGCCACAACGGGCCGCAGAAGCGAGGGTGGAGGGCCTCCCCAATCGGCCAAGGCCGGTGGAGTCCCGCAGAGATCGGCCACCCCGTCCAACCTGGTGACAGGAGCTACCTCGGGCAGCCAGATCCGTCGACACTGCGCCGCCGCTTCGCGAGCAACCCTGGCCAACCGGTCGACTGATTTGATGGCTCGCTCCCCTTCCCATCGCACCACGGAGCGTGAGGTCTGGAGCGGAACGATCCGGTCGACGCCAAGTTCGGTCAGTTTCTGGACAACCCACTCGGGACGATCGCCTTTGGTGGGGGTGAAGGCCACGGTGATCTCGGGCCTCATCCGTTCGACGGTCACCGGTGGCCCGTCCGGGATAAGCAGGGTTGTCGTGTCCGAGTGGCGGGCCCCCCGTCCATTCACGGGCCCCACCCGGCAGGGCACCCAAGTTCCCGCACCATCGCACGCCGCCACGGGTTCACCCGAGCGGAGCCGCAGCACGTCGAGAAGGTGGTGGGCGTCTTCATCGGTCACGACTGGAGCACGTGGATCGGCCACGAAGACCATGGCGGCCGCCGCCACCAAGGCCGGGTCCGGCGCCAAGGCGGCACCACCCCCGGATTTCGGGCCACCAAGAGGAGGGCCCGGCGGACTGCCGGTCACGCTCAGCCGAAGGCCGAGCGGATCCTGGAGAAGATCCCCTCGCCTTGAGGAGCCTCGCCGAGCACTTCACCTCGCAGGTCAGCGAGACGGGTGATCAACTCGCGCTGCTCCTCGTCGAGATCGGTGGGTGTGTCAACCTCGATGTGGACGAACAGGTCACCCCTGCCGCGACCACGCACCCGAGGCACGCCGAGGCCCTTCAATGCAAGCACCGTGCCACTCGGCGTACCTGGAGCGATCCCGAGATCCCGGGTGTCGTCGAGCGTCGTGAACGGGACACTCCCGCCCAGCGCAGCCAAGGTCATCGGCACGTGCACCGTGGCGTGAAGATCTACCCCGGCTCGCTGGAAGTCAGGATCACCGGTCACTGACAGGTGGACGAAGAGGGCCCCGTTCGGGCCACCGCGGAACCCGGCCGGACCATGCCCGGCCAGACGCAGGGTGGATCCATCATCGACGCCAGCGGGAATGTCGACGGTAAGCGTGCGGTTCTCGTTCCGACGACCTTCACCCCGGCAGTCGTCACAGGGGTTGTCCACGACCTGACCGGCCCCCTGGCAGCGTGGGCATGGCACGGCGGTCACCACCTGGCCGAGGATGGACTGGCGAACCCGTCGCAGTTCACCTGCACCCTGGCATTCACCACATCGGGTCGCAGACGTACCTGGTCGGGCCCCTGTGCCTTCACAGGTGTCGCAGTGGACCGGGGTTGTTACATCAACCTCGCGCTGCACCCCGAATACCGCCTCGCGAAACTCCAGACGCAGAACCATCTCGGCGTCTGGGCCGGGGACCGGACCCGTGCGCCGCTGGCCGCCGGCGCTGCCACCCATCCCGGTGAAAAAGGCATCGAAGAGATCGCCGAGGCCGCCGACACCGCCCATGCCGAACGGATCGCCGGCGGACTGGGCACCAGGCCCGAACACCCCGGCGTGGCCGAATCTGTCGTAGCGAGCACGGCGCTCGGGATCCTTCAGGATCTCATAGGCCAGGTTGATCTCCTTGATCCGCTCCGCCGCCCCGCCATCTTGGTTGACGTCAGGGTGATGCTCGCGGGCCTTGGCCCTATAGGCACGCTTGATCTCATCGTCCGAGGCGTTGCGTGACACGCCGAGGAGTTCGTAGAGGTCCTCGTCGGTCATCGGGGCGTTGCTTCCCGCAGTCGCTCACCGAGTTGGTCGCCCACCATGCGAGCCGCCGAAAGTGCCAGGGGGTAATTCATCCTGGTGGGGCCGATGAGCCCGATGGTTCCGGCTTCGGCGCCATCCACCGAAATTGGCATGACCACGATGGCGCACGAGGCGAGAGGCTCCACCCCATGTTCGGCACCGATGGCCACGGTGAGGCCGGTATCGATGATGTCGCGGAGCAATGACACGACGACAAGTTGCTGCTCGAGAATGGTCAAGACCGACCGGACAGTGTCGACGGCGTCAAAGGCGGCCGCCATCCTCGAGGATCCGCCTACGAAGAGCTGCTCACTTCCATCGCCAGCAGCCATGGTGACCAAGGCTGCGACTGCGGCAGAGAGAACGGCGTCGACTTGCTTGTCCCCACTGGGATTCACGGGTCCACCGATGTGCGTCAGTGCCTTGCCGAGAGCGTGGGCGGCCAGGTGGGTCGAAGCGTCGGCCAGGACGGTGTCATCGATATCGTCAGAAAGCTCAATGGAGTGCTTCTGAACTGCACCGTCGGACAGAACGACCACGACGAGTGCCAAGTGCTGGCCGAGTCCGACGAGTTGCACCGACCGCACGACAGCCGACTCGTGCGAGGGGCCGACGACCATTGCTGCACAGTCGGTCAGGTCGGCCAGCAGACCGGAGGTCCGTTCGAGCATGGACTCGATCTCCCCGTGGGCCGCGTCGAAGAACTGCCGCACCTGCTGGCGACCGCCACTGTCGAGATCGGAAGGCCCCGTCAGGTGGTCGACGAAGAACCGGTAGCCCTTGTCGGTGGGGATGCGTCCCGCACTGGTGTGAGGCTGGGCCAGGTAACCGTCCCGCTCGAGAGCGGCCATGTCTGAACGCACGGTGGCGGACGACACGTTGACCCCAGGGGCATCGACCACGTGCTGGGAGCCCACCGGCTGCGCTGAGCCGATGTACTCGGTGACCACCGCGTTCAGGATGGCCGCCTTGCGCGTGTCGAGGTCGTCGACGACCTCCAGACTCTTTTCCCCCCAACGTTCATCGACGCTCGGCATGCTCTCCTACCTGGGTTCGGCGCACAACACGCTGCACAGTATGGCTACGGCGGATGGACGGCTCTGGCACTCCACTCTAGTGAGTGCTTACACCGACACGACAGCCATCACTGCTCACGCAGGGGCGACGAACATGCGCTTGGCCATCGCGGGGCCGAGTGCCACCGCACTCCCATCGACCTCGAGCGTGAGCGTGCCGTCAGGCGCCCGAGTGCCGATCACCGCTGTGGCCCCCGGCGTCAGGCCATGCAGCCCGAGGTAGGTGAGCGCTTCCGCATCGTGCTCCACGCTTTCGGTCACCCGTACGAGGCGAACCCGATCGCCGGCTGCGGCATCGGCCAAAGGCCGCTGCACCACGGCATCGGGCCCTGTCCCCGGGATCGGATTCCCATGGGGACACGTCGAAGGATTACCCAGCAGCTCGACGAGTCGGGCCTCGACATCGTCGCTGATGACATGTTCCCACCGCCCAGCCTCGATGTGGGCCTTGTCCCAGGGCAGTCCGATGATGTCGACGAGGAGTCGCTCGGCTAGCCGGTGCTTGCGCACCACGCCCTGAGCCACGGCAACACCTGCCGGCGTCATGGCGATCCGGCGACCTGTCCGGATGATGAGGGCACTCGCCTCGAGCCGGTCGAGCATCTCAGAGACTGATGGTGCGGCCTTGCCCAGACGCTCGGCGAGCCGGGCCTGGATCACTGGGATGCCTTCTTCCTCGAGCGAGAAGATGGCCTCGAGGTACTCCTCGACCGGAGGATGGAAGCCGTCATGCACGCTCTGATCCTATGGCAGTGCGCAGCGTCGAGCAGTCTGGCGACGGCGACACCGATACGGTGCAGGTGTGGGAGTCGACCGAGAACACGAGGATCCCCAACGAGAGCCGGGGATTGCGTCCGACCTTGGTGACCCAGAGGAGCCGGTCCTCGCAGCTGAACCGTCGGTCGGCTCGGATCCTCTGCGCTTCAGCCGATGGATGCAGCATTCGGCCACGGGGGCCGTACTCACTGGCATCGCCATCGGACTCCGCGAAGCGCTCGAACCCACGCGTCGAGAGGTCGCCTTCGTCATCGAGGCCCCGAGTGATCCCGAAGATCCCGATGCGCCCATCTCCCTGCGCTTTGACCCGGACGATCCCACCAAGACCGTGGCCATCGTGCGCCAGGCTCCCGAGACCTCTTCGACACCCCGAACTCCCGAGAGTGCAGAGAGTCCCGATGACGGTGCACCAATGGCGTGACCTGGCCGCCACCTGTCCGGCATGCCCTACTGCCATGCCCCTGGGCCAAACCCTTCAGCCAAACCCTTCAGCCAAACCCTTCAGCCAGCACACGGCATCTGGCGATGAAGCGAATTCTGGCGATGATCCGATGATCCGGATCAGCCAATGATGACGATGTCCGCGCGACTCGACCCGGTGTGCACAGGTTCGCCCTTTTCCCAACTGCCCAACAGGCGCACCGCAGTGACACGACCATCAGCTACGTGAAAGGCGTGATCGAGCGTCGGGATCATGGCCAGATGGAATCGGCCCGTCTCTGCCATGCGACGCAGTTCTGCGTGGCGACCCCTGCCTACCGTGCGCCACTCTTCGGGACCGCACACGATGAACACCTCGACACCTGAGTCGACCACCCGTCGGAATACCTCGGCCGGATCATCCGAGCCCTTGACTCGATTGGCCACGGTCCAGAATCGGTCGGGAAGGCGACGAACCAGTGGAGTGAATACCCCTCGGTCACGCATCCCGCCAAGCAACCTTTTCGATGCAGCGGACTCCGGAGGAGCCACAACTTCCTCATCGTCCTGGTAAGCCACGAGCGTCGAGCCCTTCCCGTGCGGCACGGGCAGGCGGAGTGGATTGACCAGGGCGACGGCACCCGCCCCTACCTGGGGCGCAGCCAGCAGACAGTGGTATGCGCCTGAGCAGAGCCCGAGGAGCACGACATCATCACGGGCGCTCGGCGCCAGAAACTCCATGCCCGCATCGATGTCAGCGACCGCACTCGGGGGATAGCTCGACAGCACCCCTGGTGGCCCGGTCAGCGGGCTCTCCCCCACTCCACCGAGGTCGAGACGCAGGCTCCGGACTCCGTCGGCGGCCCAGGCCCGGCTCATCTCCACCCACTGACGCCCAGGACCAATGTGGTGGAGGCTCCCAGCGTTCAAGAACAGCGCATGGCCGTAGCGGGGGCCGCCTTCGAGCGAACCAGCGGTAGTGGCATCGGCCACCCGTTCGGTAACCATGGCGAACAGACCTGCGTCGCCCAAGGCGACAGGTCGCTCAACGATCGTTGCGCCGTCGGTCGTCGCCACTACGGCAGAGTCGCGGCCGACCGGCCGACCTTGACCGGGTTCCTCGGGGCGCGGTCGATCGGCGATGAACTCGGCGATGGCGTCGACGTCAGCTGGGTCGACGGCGGCCTTCATCAGTTCGACACCGAAGAGGTCTTCGGCACCGGTGGCTCGGTGGCTGACGAAGACTGTCGGAGCCGGCGCAACTTCTGGTGGAGTAGCGCTGGGTGGCGCGGTGTCGACGACCAGCAGAGCGTCGGGCACGGTGAGATCAGGAGACCATGCAACCAAGGTCTTGAGGTCGGCCGTCGTGGCGGCATCGAGGACGTAGCCCGGGATCTCCGTAGCGTCCCCTTCCACCTCTGGGCTTCCATCAATGCCATACAGGCGACGCAGTGCCCGTTGATAGCGGAGGAACTGCGATCCCGTCGATGTCGGATACCAGCACGACAGCGATGCGACGCCGCCATCCGCCGATGCCGCCCGGACGGCGAGGGGCACGCCGAGCCGGGCTCCGACCACATGGATCACCGAACAGCCGCTCTCCCTCAGCAGGGCCAGTGCCTCGCCGATGCTGGCCACCCAGGCATCGATCCGACCGGGATCCTCGCCACATCCCACCGAATCGCCGGTGCCGTCGTAGTCGAATCGGAGAACAGTGCAGCCGTCCGAGGCCAGACGTGCAGCCAGCACCCGAAATGCGAACTGGCTGGCTTCGCCATCGAGGCCGATCGATGGGCAGAGAGCAACACCGACTCCCGAGGGACGATCAGGAAGGTGGAGCGAGCCGAACAGTGAGCGATCCTCAGGGCCGAACCAGATCGGTTGCACGGGCGCGCTCATCCAGGCTTCCTAGGAGATGCAGCCCGAAGCGAGGTGACCAGACACGACAGTGCTCGCCCTGTGAATGCGGTGGGGGAAAAGGGGGTCACGCGAAGCAACGGCGCATCGCTGACCTCGTGTGCCCGGAGCATGACAGATGATCGTACCCGTGACCACGCCATGGGACACGGGTCGGATGCCAAAGGACCCAGGTCACGGGACTCAGCCAGCCGAGCGACCACGACGCAGGCGTGCGATCAGCGAGGCCTGGATCTCCGGCTCAAGGCGACCCAGCATGACCAGAGCAACACCCCATGCCGCTCCGACGGATGCCGACGCACACAAGACCGCACGGACGCCGGCCTGGAGCACCGATGCGCCCGACTGTGCCGGGAACAGTTCGAGAAGGCCGATAGCCACCAATCCGCCTGCTGCGGCGACAGGGAGGACGGGGAGCAGCGCATCACGCACATACCGACCGATCGGCATGCTCAGATACCGGGCGACAACCGCGGGCAGGACGATGAAGTCAAAGACCACCACAGCTGGCAGCGAACCGATGGCCGGCCCGATGGGACCCAGCCAGTAGGTGAAGGCGATCGATCCGGCGAAGTTGATGGCTGCGCTGACCAGGGCTAATCGGACCAGTATCTGGTTGCGACCGATGCCCGTGAGGTAGACGAAGCACTGGTGGCCGGGGAGTTGCAACATGATGACCAGGCCCAAGGCGATCATGATCGGGTAGGTCTTGGGAGGGACATTGCCCAACCACAGCGTCAAGATGTCCTGGCCGAACGCAGCCAAGGCGATGATGATCGGAGCGGCGATAGTCAGGCCACCCAACACCGACCGGTTGAAGAGTCGAGCTTGACGAGTGGGGTCCTCGGTGGCGGCCAGGTGGGCGTAGGTGGGCATCAGGAGATCCGTGCCCTGGGTGGTCAGGTTCCGGGTCAGATTCGCTGTCGACAGGGCGACGTCGTAGGGGGCCACCTGAGCCACCGGCAGGATGATGCCGATGATGACCGTGTCGAGGGAGTACGAGATCGTCCCGCCAACAGCCACAACCATGTTCCGGCTTCCGAAACGCAAGAGATCGCCGAGGACGGCTCGATCGAAATGACCACCTCGAAATGCCCCGTCGCCCATGCTGCGCACGACGACGAAGGACACGACATACCCGAAGACGACACCCGCCAACGTGGCCGCTCCGAGGCCGACCAAGCCACCTCCGGCCAGCACCACGACCACCTGGGCCACCTGAGTGACCACCATCGTGGCCAGGCCGATCTGGGCCTGGCGGTCGCTGCGACCTGAGCCGAAGAGCACCGCAGCGGGAACCGAGGCGAGGAACCGGGTCGCCATGGCAACGCCGAGAATGATCAACGTTGGTCCGGCCACCGTGCCACTCACATCGCCGAGATGGACGATCGAGCTGACAAAGGGGGCCACCACTACGACGATGGCCACAGCCAGGAACCCCGACACGGCAAAGAAGGCCGAGGCGGTCCGCAGAAGATTGGCCAGGCCCTCGTTGTCGCCGAGGGCCGACAGTCGAGCCACTCGCTGGACGGCCGCGGTCGACACTCCCGCATCGAGTAGGCCCAGGTAGGCCACCATGTTGACCAAGACGACCCAGAGTCCGAACGCCCCGGGTCCGAGGTGGCGGAGCAAGACACGGGTCACCAGCAGGCCCAAGATCACGCCAAGGATCAAGTTGGCGTAGGACGACACTGCATTCAGGGCGAACTGGCGTCGATTGACGTTGGCTGGCGGCTCTTCTTCGCTCACCCGAACCTCCGCCGCTCGGTCAGGTCCATCTCGGCATCATGACACCCTGCCCATGGGACCGTGGGAACCGTGATGTTCAGTCGTCGAGGCGGAGGGCGGAGACGAAGGCTTCTTGGGGAACTTCGACTCTGCCGATGTTCTTCATCTTCTTCTTTCCCTCCTTCTGCTTCTCGAGCAACTTCCGCTTACGGGTGATGTCACCGCCGTAGCACTTGGCCAATACGTCCTTACGGCGTGCCCTGACCGTCTCACGAGCAAGGACGCGGCCTCCGATGGCCGCCTGGATCGGGACTTCGAACATCTGCTGAGGGATCAATTCCTTCAGCTTCTCGGTCATGCGGCGTCCATAGAACTGGGCCTGGGACTTGTGGACGATGGTGGAGAACGCATCCACCGGTGTGTGGTTGATGAGGAGATCGACCTTGACGAGGTCCGACGTGGCATAGCCCGATGGCTCGTAGTCGAGGCTGGCGTAGCCCTTGGTCCGACTCTTGAGCTGATCGAAGAAGTTCACGACGACCTCGGCCAAGGGAATCGAGTACACGAACTCCACACGCTCAGGCGAGAGGTAGTCCATGGAGACCATCTCTGCCCGACGACCCTGACAGAGCTCCATGATCGAACCGGTGTACTCCGCAGGCGTGAGAATGGTGGCCCGCAGCATCGGCTCGTCCACGTGGTCCAAGGACGCAGATTCGGGCAGCTCGCTCGGGTTGTCGACATCGACCTCGGCACCGTTGGTCAAGAATGCCCGATAGGCGACCGAGGGGGCGGTGGCGATGAGCGAGAGATCGAACTCGCGCTCGAGGCGTTCCCTGACGATCTCCATGTGAAGCAGGCCGAGAAATCCGCACCGGAAACCGAATCCGAGCGCTCGCGACGACTCTGGCTCGAAGGTGAAGCTGGCATCGTTCAGTCTCAACTTGTCGAGGGCATCTCGCAGGTCGGGCAACTCGTCACCGTCGATGGGGAACAGCCCGCAGAACACCATGGGATTGGGATCCCGGTAGCCGGCCAATGCGCTCTCGGCAGGATGGGTAGCCGTCGTCACCGTTTCGCCGGATCGTGCGCCACCGACATCTTTGATGCCGGCAATGAGGTAACCGACTTCGCCGGGGCCGAGCTCGGACACCGGCACCGTCACGGGCGTCCGTACGCCGATCTCCTCGATCTCGTGGTTGGCTGCGGCCTGCATGAAGCGCAACCTGTCCTTGGCGGTCAAGGTTCCGTCCATCACTCGGATGGAGCTGACCACACCTCGATACTGGTCATAGGCGGAGTCGAAGATCAGCGCCCGAAGCGGGGCGTCAGGGTCACCCACCGGTGGTGGGATCCGCTTGATGATGGCGTCGAGCAGAGCGGGGACACCCTCACCGGTCTTGGCGGAGATGTGCAGGATGTCCGCGGCTGGAAGTCCGAGCACCTGTTCGATCTCCGCGGCACAGCGCTCGGGGTCAGCAGCAGGAAGATCGATCTTGTTGAGAACGGCAACGATCTCGAGGTCGTTGTCGAGCGCCTGGTAGCAGTTGGCCAGCGTCTGGGCCTGTATTCCCTGGGACGCATCGACCAAGAGGACAGCCCCTTCGCACGCGGCCAGCGACCGGCTGACCTCGTAGCCGAAGTCGACGTGGCCGGGCGTGTCGATCAGGTGGAGCGTGTGTTCATTCCAGGGAACTCGGACGTTCTGCGCCTTGATCGTGATGCCCCGTTCCCGTTCGATGTCCATCGAATCCAGGTACTGCTCACGCATCTGGCGCGGGTCCACGGCACCAGTAAGTTCCAAGATGCGGTCACTCAGCGTCGACTTGCCATGGTCGACGTGGCTGATGATGGAAAAGTTTCGGATGCGTTCGATGGGCAGCACGGGGGGCTAAGCGTACTCTTGGGTGACCCTGGGTCCGCCTGCGTCGCATCCGAGCGACCCGAGACCAGTTCGATCTCCGACCGACAGCTCGCCCTGGTGTCGGCTTCCCCGGGGCCTCCTGGCCCGTGCACTGGGAGTCAGCCCGAGTGGCCTGCTAACATGTCACCTCTGTTCCGATGCGTCCTTCGGTCGTTCGGATCCAGCCGCCTGGACACCTTCGTAGCAGCACGTGCGAAGAGACAGTGTGACTGTCGCCAGACGCATCTGAGACCTGTTCGAACCACCATCCCCGACGACGAGGAACCACTGTGGCCAATATCCGTAGCCAGATCAAGCGCAATCGCCAGACCACCAAGCGCCAAGCCCGTAACAAGGCTGTGCGCTCGGAGATGCGCACCCGGTCGAAGAAGGCCATCACGGCTATCGATACCGGCGCAGAAGACACTGCCGAGTCCGTGCGCTTGGCCATCAAGCGGATCGACAAGGCTGCGGCCAAGGGCATCATCCACAAGAATCAGGCAGCCAATCGCAAGTCCCGTCTGATGAAGCGGGCCGTCAAGGCTGGCACAGCCGCCGAAGCCTGAGGTCCGACCGGCCCGCATCCGGGCCGTTGCACCTGCCGTTCGACATCTAGGGCCCCGGCGGTGGCGCACCTAGCCGGGGGTGTTGGATTCCTCAGTCGTCCGCTACCGCTTCGATCAGAGTTACACCGTCGTTCCTGACGTTGCCCACCGAGCGCCCCACCCGACGGTGCACGATGGTGCCCGCAGGTGGAGCCACCAACAAGGACGCCAGTTCGACCTTGTCGACGTTGTCCGGATCGAGCCATTCGTCGAGGTCGTCTTCCTCCAGCACGACCGGTGTCCGGTGATGGAGGTCCCCCATGTCGGGTCCGGCCTCGGTGGTCACCACCGTGCACGACCGGATCGGTCCGGCGACGACGGCTTCCTCCTGACCCGGCATGGCGCCCGTCGGACGCACAGACGCCACCTTGGGCTCCCACTGTTCCCATAGTCCGGCCAATGCCAAGGGACCCCCGTCGGCCCGGGTGAAGTAGTACGCCTCCTTCGTCCCGTCTGCACCGGTATGCCATTCATAGAACCCATCGGCGACCACTGCCGCCCGTCGATGCACAAAGGCCGAGCGGAACGATGGCTTGGTGGCCACCGTCTCTCCTCGGGCGTTAAACATCCGGCTTCCGATAGAGAGATCGTCGGCCCACGAGGGAACGAGGCCCCAGCGAAATCGTCCGAGGTGGCGACGCAGATCCACCGCACCAGAGTCGCCCTCGTCGCCGCGCTCATTGGTCAGCGAGGCGTGCTGCATCTCGCCGCCTTCAGGGGGCACCCGTTCGCCGGTCAGTGCGAGGATCGTCCGAGTCGGGGGCACATTCCAGCTGGGCCGACCGTCAGGGTCCACTCCAGCCTCGAGATCCGCACCGAAGATGCGGGCCAGATGATCAGGAGGCGTATAGAGGGTGATCCGTCCACACATGACAACTCCAGCCTAGGTCCAGGTGACCACAGCGGACAGCTCGATTCCGGCCGTGCGAGGGAGTAACCGGCATCGCCTTCCTTGCTCGCTACCCGTCGTTAGCCAGACGGTCAGTTCGTGCTTCCGTCGACGTAGTAATACGGCGCGTTGCAGATGAAGCCCTTGGTCGATCCGGAAATCGGCGGGTCCTGGTAGCGCTGGATCTTCCCGTTGGTGATCCTCGAGAGCACGAAGCAGCTGGGTGGCACCTTGCCCGCTGGGTTCACGACGGCAAAGAGGCCACTGCCATCGAAGGAAGTGATCTTTCCGAGGGCTTGCAGTACCGAACCTCTCGTCGGGCTCTTCCCTGCGGCCTTGAGCGCCTGAGCAAACAGTTGAGCGGACAGCCAGCCGAACAACGAATACAGGTCGGGCTTCACTCCGGGAGAGACCTTCTGCATCCACGTCACAAAGGTGTTGGCGGCGGGAATGGTCTTGGTGTCCTCACCAAGGAAGAGTGCATTGGGCATCTCGAAATAGAGACCCTCGGTGGCGGCTGGCCCTCCGGCATTGGGGACGAGTTGATCGGAGTACGCCCCGGCGCCGAAGACCACGATGGGGTGGAAGTTCTGCTGGTCAAGTGCCTTGATGACGGCAGCTGCGTAGTTCTGAGGCATCTGCTCAAGGAAGAGGATCTTGATCCCGGCTTGGTGCATGGCCACGACGTTCTGGGTGAAGTCGGTCTGGGTGATGTCGAATTGCTTCTCGTAGGTCACCTTGTAGCCGATGCTCTCCATCGCCTGCTTCTGCCACTGCCACTTGGTGATCGCCGAAGGCTGGTCGGCGATCAACGTGCCCGTCGCCGTGATGTCTTGGGGATAGTGCGACTTGAACCAGGTGAGCGCCCCGAGAGACCATCCCGGTTTCGGCGGATCGGGGCTGAAGGTGTTGGGTAGATCTGCCGTTGGTTGGTCCAGTGGCACCGTCACGTTGGGGAACCCCGGATTGGCGGCCAGGACCGTGCCGCCGAAGCTGTCCTGCAAAGAGAACCCGCCCACCGTGGCGAAGTCCTTCTGAATGGCCGACTGGGTCCCCTGCCGGTTCGGTGCCCCCTGATAGCCATCGTCATAGGAGTCCACGACCAGTTTGCGCCCAAAGATGCCTCCCTGAGAGTTGACGTAGTCGGCGTAGGCCTGGGTGCCGATCAGGGCCCCTTTGAACAACCCAGCAAAGAGAGTCGAGACATTGCCGATCGTGACCGTCGACGACGTGACACCCGTGGTGTCGCTGAACGCCGCCGACGGAATGCTGGTCGTCGATGATCCCTGTGACCCTTTCGCCACGGTGGCCGTGGTCGAGGTGCTGTTCGTCGACGAGCAGCCGGTCACGGCACCGCCGAGGACGAGCACGGCGAGCGCAGCAGCGGCAGACGGGCGGCGGCGGGACATGACTCCCCGACGAGTAACGATTCTCACGATGCTCTCCCCTTCATCCGTGAGCAGCCCGACCGACGATTCCCCCCGCCAGCCGATGCCGTCCCGATCGACACTAGAGAATGCGCTGGCGCCGTGCTGGTCATACCCTGCGTGGGAAAGGTCCTGGTGACGGGGCCATCTCAGGTGCATGTGCCCGTCTCGGCGATCCCCTGAACTGATTCCTACCCCTTCTCGGTTCGCTCCTCGTCCGGCCTCGCAGGGCTCGATCTGGCCTGCTCTGATCTGGCGTGCAAGGCCTCGATCCGCCTCCGGTCCATGTTCACGAACTCCCCGACCGCCTCCACCGTGACTATCCCGTCCTGGATGAGACGTCCCTCGCTGAAGGTGCGACGGTCCGTCTTCTCGTTTACCCACGACTCGAACTCTGACTCCACGCCGATCCGAGTGGGCTTGCGGTAGCGGATGGTGAGTTCGACCGTCGGGCCGGCTCCATCGGCCAAGACGTTGGCCCCCGTCAGGATGATGTCGAAGGCGGCAGCCAGTGCCGCGCCGTGGACGAGGCCGGGTGCCCCCTCGTAGGTCGGAGTGAACACCGCCCGGCCCTTGGCCAGTGGTGGCTCGAACCACATCTCGATCGGCGGGGCCAGCGGGTTACAGGGCCCGACGATCATGTCGAAGGGCATGGCCGACACCAGCGAGGGTGCCTGGTCGGCGAGCACGGTGTCCTCGGAGAAGCGTGCTTGGGGAACCGGGCCTTCCTCGGGCACCTCGGCGGCGAGGCGGTCGGCCAAGCGATCGACCGCCCTGGCGGTGTCGAGCAACGTCCCGGACGCGGGCATCGATGTCACCGTGAGTTCCATCAAGCGGCGAACCGCCTGCGCCAACTCTTCTCGCCCGCCACCGGACCACGGCCGACCTGGCGGCCCTTGGCGTCGAGGACTCTCCTCGAACATCCCGTCAGGCACGGAGTTCTGCGGCTATCGGGACGAAGTCGGCAAGTGCATCGAGATCGGCCATCATGGCGTCTCGAGATCCCGAGGCCAACCTCAGGACGACCTCGCCGACCCCCAGGCCGGCCAGGTGCTCGAGCTTGGCCGCAGAGGGGATCGTGCCGAAGGGAAGGACCCGGGCTGCGCTGGGATCCCGTCCGACAGCCTCGAAGGCAGCGTGCAACTTGGGGAGGTCCTCGCTCAGGCCTGAGGCCCCGATCGGCAGCCACCCGTCGGCGAACTCGGCGATGGCGGCAAAAGTCTTGGGGCCCGCCCCGCCGCCGATGAGCACCGGCAGCCGGCGCTGGAGGGGCTTAGGTCTCGACCAACACGGGTCGAGATCCACGAACTCGCCATGGAACTCGGCCGGATCGTCCTGCCAGAGGGCCCGCATGCACAGGAGGTGCTCACGAGCCACCTGGCGTCGCTGATCGAAGTCGAGTCCGTGGTCAGCCGCCTCCTCGCGGTTCCAGCCGTAGCCGATTCCAAGTTCGACCCGGCCACCGCTCAGGTGATCCAAGGTGGCCACCTGTTTGGCCAGGACGATGGGGTCGTGTTGGGCAGCCAGGACGATCCCTGTTCCCAGGCGCAAGGTGGTGGTCACCGACGCTGCGGTGGCGAGCGCCACGAACGGGTCGAGGCTGGCCTTGTAGTCATCCAGCGACACACCGTCCACGAGGCCCGGTGGCGTGTCGGCCCGGACCGGCAGGTGGGTGTGCTCGGGCAGATAGAGCGACGTGAAGCCTCGCTCCTCAGCGGCACGGGCAAGCGCTGCTGGTGCCATTGCCCTATCCGTCAGGAATGAGGTGATACCCAGTCGCACGGTTTAGGACTCCAACGCTGCGGTCAGGCCAGCACCGGGATTGGCATCCGGATCAGCGAAGAGCGCCGCAAAAGATGCCTCTTCTCGGGCGCGGGCTTCGGCCACAGCATCACCACGTCCGGCCAGCAACAGTCGTTTGATCGTCCTCGTTGCCCCACCAGGGTGGGCAGCGATGGTGGTAGCCAGGGCAAGGGCCTCGTCCAGAGCCGTCCCTTCGGCACAGACCCGCAGGGCGACGCCCGACGCCACCGCCTCGTCAGCCAGGATCCAGCGCGAGGTCAACAGCACCTCGGCGGCTCGCTGCCATCCCATGCGTGCCGGGAGCAGCACACTGGATGCAGCCTCAGGAGGCACGCCCATCTGTGCGAACGGGACCTGGAGTCGGGCCGTGGTGTCGACAAGCACCAGGTCCACGTGACCAAGGATCGAAAAACCCAGTCCCATGCCCGCGCCGTGGACGGCAGCCAACAGCGGCTTGTCGAACCGTCCGAGCACGTCGAGCAGACCTTGGAAGCCGGGCTCGCCCACGCTGTCGTCGGCCCCGGTGGCAATGGCCGCCATCTCCTTGAGGTCCTGGCCGGCGCAGAACGACGGGCCTCGCCCACAGAGGATCACGGCCCGCACCTCGTCATCGTCCAACGCATCTTCGAGTGCCTCGGTCACCGCGAAATACATGGCCCGGTCAAATGCGTTGCGGACCTCAGGCCGGTCGAAGGCGATGACCATGACGCCGTCGTGGCGTTCACGAGCGATGCGATGGGGAGGACTCATGCCCGGAAGATCTGGCCGCCGTCCACGTTGACCACATGACCGGTCATCCATGAGGCCTCGTCGGACAGCAGGAACAGACACATGCCCACCAGATCGTCGGGCTGGCCCTGACGCTTGATGGCCAACCCGTTCAGGATCGGCTGCATGAAGGCATCAGGAACCACCGAGCGGGAAGCCTCAGTATCGATGGGTCCCGGAGCGATGGCGTTGACCCGGATCTTCGATCCGGCTACCTCGTGGGCCAACTGTTGGGTGATGGAGTTCACCCCGGCCTTGGCCAGTCCGTAGAAGCCGGCGTAGAGATACGCCGCTGTCGACGACTGGTTAACGACGGCACCGCCACCTCGGGCTTGGAATGCGGGGTAACACGCCCGAGTGCAGACCAGGGCGCCCAGCATGTTGACCGACAAGAAGCGCTGGAGATACTCCCAGTCCACGGTGATGAGCAGATCGAGCTTCATCCCCCCGAAGATGGCTGCATTGTTGACCAGGAAGTCGATGCCACCGAAGGTGTCGACAGCCATGGCGGCCATGGCCTCGGCCGACGTCGGATCGGCGACATCGACGCCGACAGCCACCGCCGAACCTCCCGCGGCACGGATGCCGCCAGCTACCGCTTCGGCGCCATCTGCATCGATATCGGCCACCACCACGGATGCGCCGGCCCGGGCCAGAGCCTCGGCATAGGCCTGGCCGATGCCACCAGCCGAGCCGGTGACGATCGCCACTTTCCCCGTGAAGTCGAAGGTCGTGGTGGGCATGGGAAACCTCGTTTCAGAGTCGATCAGTGAAGAACAGTGCGGGCGAAGGAAGGGTCATGGGTTGGACCGACGGGCAGGCGTTGCTTCGAGGGCGACGCTCAGCCGTCTGCGATGGCCTTGGCGGCCTTGGCTCGGCGGGCGATGACCTTCTCCGCGGCAGCGTTGACCCCGGTAGACAGCGGCCAGCCGATGTAGTGGGCCAGGTGGAGCACCAGCTCACGCAGTTGCTCTTCGTCAAACTCGCCGCGCTCGAGGGCGGCACCGAACTGGATCTCGCACAGATCATCTTTGCCTTGGGAAGCCAACACGCCGATCGTGATCAGGCGTCGATCCCGGATGGACAGCGCCTCTCGGGTCCAGATTGCGCCGAAGAGGTGGTCGACGGTGACGTCGACGTAGGGGCCCTCCACGGTGTCCGGGTCGACGTTGAACCCATAGACCTCCTGCATCTTGGCCCTACCTGCTGCCCGTGCGTCCATGGTCTCGTCACTCATCAGTAGATCCTCCTCCGCTGTCGGCGCTCGCCGTCGTGTATGCCTCGACCATCATGCTGGTTCGGCCAGCGACTTGGTCTCGAGGTACTCCTCGAACCCTGCAATGCCCGATTCGCGCCCCACGCCTGACTGGCGGTAGCCACCGAACGGCACGTCAGGACTGAACCAGAGACCGCCGTTGATTCCCATGGTGCCAGTACGGATCCGATTGGCTACCGAGATCGCCCGATCACGTTCACCCCAGACGGAGCCGGAGAGTCCGTAGATCGAATCGTTGGCCAGGGCCACAGCATCGTCATCGCCGTCATGGGGAATGACGGTCAAAACGGGTCCGAAGATCTCCTCTTGCGCCACTCGGGAGGAGTTAGGCAGTCCGACGATGAGTGTTGGCTCGACGAAGAAGCCTGCGGACAGACCCTCGGGCCGACCGCCGCCCAGTACGAACGAGCCACCGTCGGCGACAGCCAGGCGCAAGTACTCCTCCACTCGATCGCGCTGACGGGCGCTGATCAGCGGACCGCACACCGTACCGGGGTCGGTCGGGTCTCCGGCAGGAAGTACGGCCATGACCTTGGCGGTGGCTTCTACGGCTTCGTCGAACCGAGACCGAGGCACGATGAGGCGCGTCGTGATCACGCAGCCCTGGCCAGCATGTGTGCAGACGGTGAATGCAGCAGTGGCGCAGGCACCGCCGAAATCAGCATCGTCGAGGACGACGAAAGCGGACTTTCCGCCCAACTCCAAGAAGACCTTCTTGATGGACTCCGACGCGGCGACCATGACCTTACGACCGGTAGCCGTAGAACCGGTGAAGCTCACCATGTCCACACGGGGATCGCTGGACAGTAGGGCCCCCACGGCATGGTCGGCCGATGGCACGACGTTGACCACCCCCGGCGGGATGTCGGTGTCTTCGGCGATGATCCGACCCAGCACGGTGGCACACCACGGTGTGTCCGGAGCAGGCTTCAACACCACAGTGTTCCCAGCGGCCAAGGCTGGGCCGAGCTTGGCGAGATTGATCTGGTGGGGCACGTTCCAAGGGGTCACCGCTCCGACCACACCGGTGGCCTCGCGGCGGATCCACCGATGGGACGGGATACCGAGAGGCGCAGCGTTGCCGAGATCAGTCTCGAAGGCGTATCCCTCGAGCAGGTCGGCCACCCACGCCAACGACTCAATGGGCGTGTTCAGTTGGGCATGGTGGGTCATGCCGAGTGGTGCCCCCACTTCAGCCACGGTCATCGGCCGCAGCTCCTCGGTCCGGGCCACCAATGCCGCGTGCAGTTGACGGAGTCCGGCGACCCGACGGTCCACGTTGGTCGACCAGTCGGTCGAGTCAAAGGCGCGTCGAGCAGCACCAATGGCATCATCGAGGTCGTCGGCTGAGCCATCTGCAGCCACACCGAGCACCTCGCCCGTGGCCGGATTGACCGTCTCGAACACCTTGCCCGACCGAGCGGCTCGTAACTCACCGTCGATCAGCATCCGCTCCTCGCCCACCACTGGGCCGAGGCCTGCCGTGGTCGTTCCGTCGCTCATTCCCACTCCCCCGTTGTCGTCTTGGCGCAGTGGCGAGTCGTTTCGTCAACGCCCCTGCGGTGTAGTGCCTGCACGCTACGCCGGACCGTCCACTCCGAAGATGGTGTCGGTTCGGGCTTCGGTCATCTCTGTCAACGGCAGTGCCACATCGAGGCCTGCGGCCAGCGCAAGTGCGGCCTGCAGGTCTTTATGGGCCAAGCTTGCGGCAGTGGCCATGTGACTCCTCAGTCCGTCGTCTGCGGCCAGAGGGGCAGTGGTCGCACGGAACATCAACGTTGCCGGTCCACCAATCCGGGCATCGCTGGCCCGCACGACCTGTGCCAACTTGGAGAGTTCAATACCTGCCGCTTCGGCCAAGACCTGACCTTCATGGGCGGCAAGCCAAGAGCCGTACTGAATGAGATTGCGTGCCAGTTTGGCGGCCAGCCCTGATCCGAATGGCCCCATGTGCACCGTGAGACTTCCGATGGCATCGAACAAGGGAGCCAGGCGCGCTACGTCAGCCTCGTCGCCGCCGACCATGCAAATCAGGTCCCCCGAGGCAGCAGCAGCTGGTCCGCCACTCACGCCGCAGTCAAGCAGGGTCACGCCCGCGGCCGCTGCCTCCACGCCGAGGTCAGCGACGCATTGGGCAGTAATGGTGCTCACGACCACGACGGCGGTCCCGGGACCAGCACCGGCTAGTCCTCCATCCGGTCCCGACAGCACAGCGTGGACTTGCGCGTCATCGACAACGGCCACCACCACGATGTCCGCACGTGCGGCCGCCTCGGCCGGTGAACCGGCCACCGTGGCAATCTCCGCGTAGCGATCGGTCGCTTCAGGGCGGACATCGCACACGATCAACGGCAGGCCGGCAGAGGACACGCTGCGGGCGACTCCGTCGCCGATGGCTCCGAGTCCGATCACGGCAATCGCCGGTCCCTCTCGAGGTGACTCCGTGCGGGCTGTTACGTCGTCGGACACCGAAACTCCCTCATTGCTGGACAGGTGTCTGGACTATAGGTTGGACACATGACCGGTTCCAACGCCGAAGGTGCCACCACCTCATCGACCGATGCATTCGATGATCCAGGGGCCGACGTCGCCATGGCCGACTACTCCGGAGAGTTCCGCCCGGACTTCCGTTACGAGGATCTTTCCAAGGAAGCACTGGTCCGCCTAGTGCGCGAGTACGCCCAAGCCGTGCACCTGCTCGACCGCTCGATGTGCGCCGCCATTGGGATGTCGCTCGGACTTGACGAGATGAAGCGATTGGCCATCGAGGAGTGGCGCGGAGCCAGTCCGGTCTACGGCCGACGCCTCCGGGCCATCATGGGAATCGAAGGGGACGATGTCGCCGCCATCTTCAAAGTTCTCCAAGTCGACCCGGGCTTCCCCCATCACTACCTCGACGTTCACTACGAGGTGGTCGACGAGCATCATGGATTCTTCGAGCTCGCGTACTGCGGGGCGTTGATGGACGCCGAGCCCTGGGGTGATTCCATGGTCACCGGGATGTGTCACCACATCGAGGACGGGACATTTGACGTGACAGCCCAGGCCATCAACCCCAAAGCCCGCATCCGACATGTCCATCGGCCACCTCGGGTGCCCGGCGACCGGGTCCCACACTGTCGGTGGGAAGTTGTCATCGATGACGACACCGAAACGCTTCCCGAGGCCGACATCACCAAAATCACATCGATGACCACTGCGGCCACCTTTCAGTTCCCTCCCATGCGCGACGGCACGCCGCACCTCCCGGCATCGACTGGATCGCCCGAGTCCGCCCAAGGTGTCCGATGACCGCACCCGTCGCTCCCCTCCACGCCGGTGACCAGGTCGTCGAGCGATTTGAGGGCACCCGGCGGCGACTCACGCATCGCCAAGCCGATGCCGTCGACAAGTTGGTCCAAGCAGCCGCCGAAGAGACCGAGGAAGTCGGCTACGCCAAGATGACCGTGCGCAGTGTGGCCCGGCGAGCGGGAGTCGCTCCAGCAACGGCCTACACCTACTTCAGTTCCAAAGACCATCTGTTGGCCGAGGTGCTCTGGCGTCGCACTGAAGCCCTTGCCCCTGTTGACGCCGATCCGGGGAGTTCGCCGGCTCAACGAGTGGAGCGGGCCGTGGCGGACATGATTCCCTTCGCCGGTCGGAACCCGGCCTTGATCGATGCCTGCACAGTCGCTTTGATCAGCCCACACCCCGAAGTACGGCACTTGCGTGACCGGATCGGTGCCCTGACTCACCGACGGCTGTCGGCTGCCCTCGGCCCTGATGCTGACCCCGCCGTCGTGCGAGTGCTCGACACGCTCTATGCCGGGGCGCTGGTCACCGCCGGTACTGGCCACATGTCGTTCATGGACATCCCTCGCTTTATGGCCGATGCCGCCAGCCTGCTCGTCAGTGACGAATCACCCTTCGAGAGCCACGGCGCTGCCCCCGAATCCGATGTGGCTGCCTCGATG
>CAIQOJ010000043.1 GCA_903873395.1 uncultured Acidimicrobiaceae bacterium | reverse complement strand
GAGTTCTTCGGCAACCTCTATCACCTGAATGCCGAAGAAGAGCCTGAGCTCGATGACTACCCCCAGCCCGAAGACTTCCCGAACTTCAGGGAGAACTTCGGTCCACGTGGCGTGTTGCACACCTGGGCCGGCCCCGACGGCACCCAGCGCATCGAAGACACGGGTCCGCTGACGAAGAAGCGCATGGAGACCGTTGACGAGGAGTTCTTCGACGCGGCTGCGGGATTCATCAAGGACAAGTCCGAGGCAGACACCCCGTTCTTCCTGTGGTTCAACGCCACCCACATGCACTTCCGCACGCACGTGAAGCCGTCCAGCAAAGGTCAGGCTGGCCGGTGGCAGTCCGATTACCACGACACGATGATCGATCATGACCAACTGGTGGGTCGACTCCTCGATCTCCTCGACGAACTTGATCTGGCCGAGGACACGATCGTCTTGTACTCGACGGACAACGGACCACACATGAACACCTGGCCCGATGCCGGCATGACGCCGTTCCGCGGGGAGAAGAACACCAACTGGGAGGGCGGCTACCGCGTGCCAGCGCTCGTGCGGTGGCCAGACCGCTTCCCCGCTCACACCGTGCGCAACGGGATCATGAGCCACAACGACTGGTTCCCCACCCTGCTGGCCGCTGCCGGCGTTGATGATATCGCCGCGCAGCTACTGGAAGGAGTAGGCCTGAACGGCACCACCTACAAGGTCCACCTCGACGGTTTCAATCAGCTGCCCTACCTGTCCGGCGAGGCCACCGAGAGCCCTCGGAAATTCTTCTTCTATGTCAACGACGACAGCGATCTGACGGCAGTGCGCTATGACAACTGGAAGATGGTCTTCCTCGAGCAGCGGGTCCGTGGAACCTTGCAGGTGTGGGCCGAGCCGTTCACCGAACTTCGGGTGCCCAAGATCTTCAACCTTCGCACCGACCCCTACGAGCGGGCCGACTTCACCTCGAACACCTACTGGGACTGGATGCTCGACCACGCCTTCCTGCTCGTGCCGGCCCAGGCGTTCGTGGCCCAGATGCTGGCATCGTTCGTCGAGTTCCCGCCCCGCCAAGAGGCAGCCACATTCGGCATCAGCCAGGCCCTCGACAAGCTACGGGCGGGCTTGCCCAGCACATAGCCCGGCATCGCCTGACGTATCGAGTCTCTGCTCAGGTTGTTGATCGGCCCTCTGGTCGGGCCGGTGGCGCGCCTTACGCGTCGGCGGCAACGGACTGGCTGGCCGCTCGTTCGTCGGTTCGTCCTGCTTCGTCATTTCTCAAGCTGGCCCGAACCTTCGATACCGACGAAGGGGAGAGCAACGCAAAGATGAGAGCGAACGCGGCCAGCCCAAGACCCAAATAGGTGGGATTGGCCCAGTTGGTCTGCCCATCGGCCGAGTAGTAGATGGCAGCAGCCAAGAGGGCGATGCCCAGCACGGGCAGGATGGTCTCGAACCGCCGATTCGGGAGGTCCTTCCAGACATGGAGGATCGATCCCAAGTCCACCATGGCGTAGACGATGATGATCATGGTCACGCCCATGATGGCGAAGTAGAGATAACTGTCCAGGGCGGGATCGTCAGTTCCCATCACCGGATGCCCGCTCGACCACGCGGCAATCAACGCGGCAGCGGCGACGGCCAGCACGCTCCAGAGGGCAATGTCCGACTGACCCGACGGCGACCGATGGGCCAGCACCTTCGGTCCGATCCCGTCCTCGGCAAAGGCCGCCAGCAGCCGACTCGAGGTAGCCGATGAGGACAACTGACACGAGAACGCCGACATCACCGCGGTGAACGAGATGATGAGAGAGAACCAGACGCCGACATAGCGCTGTCCCAGCGTGGTGAGCGAGTTGGTCGAGTCCGAGAACTGCTTGAGGTCCCCAGACGTCGTACCGAACCCGATGGTCTGGGCGAACATCACTAGGACGAAGATGATGCTCGAGATGACAACGACCCAGAGCAGGGCGCGTGGGATGTTCCGAGTGGCGTCCTTGGTCTCCGAGGCGATGGCAGCGCACCCTTCGAAACCAGCCCAGGACAGCACGGCGGCCGTGATGGCGCTCATGATCACCGGGGCGTGGACTCCGCTGAAGGTGAAGACGGAGAAGTCGACACCGCCCGGTGACATGGCCTTGTTGGAGAAGATCACCACCGTCAGAATCGACATGCCGAGGATGCCGAAACCTTCGATGGCCACAAGGATGGTGACCACCATCTTGAGGTCCTTGGTGTTCAGGTAGGCAGACAGCGCCAGGGCGATCAGGGGTGGCAAGACCCATGGCACCTGGAAGGGGTGCGCGTTCCCGGATTGCGCCTCGGTCAAGAAGGCGTTGACGAAGCTACCGAGGGCCGCAGCGGTGCCGATGGTGAAGAGCACGTAAGCCGCCATCATGAGGAGGCCCGAGAAAAGGCCCGCCCGGGGCCCGATGCTCTGTCCCACCAAGGAGTAGGCACTTCCTTTGCCGTCATAGCGCTGGCCCAGACGGATGAATCCGTAGCCGATGAGTCCCACTCCGATGGCGGCCAGCACGTAGACCAGCGGGACGGACTTGCCCACCAGGTCGACTGCACCCTGTCCGTTTCCGGCCATAGCCAACGTTGGGCCCATAAGGCCGAACGAAATGCCGACGGCCCCCCAGAAACGCAAGGTGCGTGGCGGACGAGGTGAAGTTTGGGGCATAGGGCTATGTGCCGATCGATCGGGAGCGGCAACGCCTTATCGAGCGGAGCAGCAATGGGGCCAACGAGAGGGCACTGTTTACATCAAGATCTTTACGGCCTGATCACACGACTCACCGTGATCGACCAACGTGGCCCGAGTCGCAGCGGCGCAAGGTTGACGGCTCCGTCCATCTGGACATTCCTGTTGAGCGATCCCTGGCAACTACCGATGCCAGGCGAATCCAGTTGCCCGACAACCGATAGAGCCTGTGGAGCGACACGGCCGCTTGAGACAAGGGTTTTCAACCGAGCACGGTTGCCTGACCTTCGCCCTACTCCGAGATCTGCTTCGCTCCTTAACTTGGCTGGGCTGGGCTGGGCTGGAGCCTTACCCGTCTCTCAGGGCATGAAAGGCCACCGCTGCGGCTGTAGCCACATTGAGTGAATCGACGCCGGAGGCCATTGGGATCGATGCCGTCACGTCTGCGCTGGCCAACGCCGCCTCCGACAGACCTGGGCCTTCAGCGCCCAGCAGCAACGCCACACCCTTCAGACCTTCCACTCGATGTCGCGACGATGCCACTGTGGCCACCTCGGCCAGGGTCATCGCCGGTGTCTCGGGATGGGTCGAATGGGGTGCCAGGGCTACGACCAGAAATCCGGCGTCCCTGACGAGCTCTAGACCCGCTGGCCAGGGGTCGAGGCGGGCGAAGGGGACGTGGAGGACATGGCCCATCGAGACTCGGACCGATCTTCGGTAGAGGGGGTCGGCGCACGTCGGATCGCCAAGTACGCCCGCAACTCCGAACGCTGCGGCGTTACGGAAGAGGGCGCCGACGTTTTCATGGTCGTTGAGTCCCTCGAGGACCGCGACCACCGGCAACGAACGAGCTCCGTCGCTCGTGCCTGCAGCGGCGACAAGGACATCCATTGGCTCGACGGCGGACGGGCGCTGTGCGACAGCGACGACGCCACGATGCAGGGCGAAGCCCACCGTGGCATGCACGACTTGGCGCGATCCGACATAGACCGGCGCACCCTGCGCCAGGACCGCTTCGATCAGGTCCCGAGCACTTGGCTCTTTGCGGTCCTCGATCAACAAGGCGCGGATCCGATGGTCCGTTTCGACGAGCCGATCGACAGCGAGGCGTCCTTCCACGACGAAGATCGCTTCCCGTTCCTCCATGGCCTTGCGACCGGCCGGATCGTTGAGCGATCGGAAGTCGGCCAGCCGCGGATCGTCAGGGTCGACGATGACCCTGCGGCTTCCGTTTCCTCCTGCCGCCTGCTCGTCCATAGGTGCAGCCTGACACGACCGACGATCGTCTGATATTCCGCTCTTTTTGCTTACAGCGAACCTAGGCTCACGCCTTGCGTCGCTGGCCTGTGGGGAACAGCGCATCGAGGAGGAATGTCGTGGGAACTCGTGGTCGACCAAGCAGGCGTCGCCTGCTTCGCTCTGTGATCTTGGCCATCTCGTTGTTGGTGCTCGTCCCAGGGGTAGCAAGCACAGCGGGTGCTCTCGGCTCCAACGTCACTGGCGAGACCGCCTTGATGACCATCTCTCCGGCGAATCAGGCCCAGCCAAGTGGTGCAGCCCAGACCTACACCATCAACTTGTCGTGCCAAGGCACGGGAGGTGGTGCATGTGGGCCCAATCTGACGGTGACCATCCCGCTCGACACCAGCACAACCCCGTCGATGACCGACCCCAGTTGGCTCTACGCGGCCGCCTCGACGCCAGGCACACTGTTGGCCTCTGGACCGACGATTGTTGGCACGGACCTCGTGATGACGCTCGACCCAACGGTGTTCGTGAGCGGGTTCTCCGGGGCGATCACCCTGAAGGCCACGCCACCCAACGACGTCACTCCCAACCGCACGACCTGGCAGATGGCCCCCACCCTGACCGGCAACAACATCAACCCGGTGACCGTCCCCACCCCGGCTACCTCCACGGCTACAGCAAGCCCCAAGGTGTCGATCACCAAGGCCACCGCCGACGGGGGCAGCGTCTACACGGTCGGCTCGCCCATCACCTATTCGATGACCGCCAAATGCACCACGGATGCTCTGGGAAGCCTGTTCCTCGAGAACGCCACCATCGTCGACCCGCTGCCAGCCGGCCTGACCTACGTCTCGTCCACCCCTGCTGGCGGTGTGTTCGATCCGTCGAGCAACGCAGTGACGTGGTCGTTCACCTCGTCGGACCTCTCCACCATGCCCGCCGGATGTGCGCCAGGGGCCACCGGGCCGACCAGTTTTTCCGTAACGGCGACCGCTCCGGCCACCGTTCCATCGAATCCGCTCCTGAACAACACCGTGTCCTTCTCGGGAACGGGGCCCGACGCCCAGGATCCCAATGGCGTGACCTCCTCCTCCTCGGCCCAGGTGCCTGTCCAGCTCATCGCTGAACCCAACGTCGGCCCCGGTCCGGGGTATGTCCAGATCACCAAGGGATCACTCGCCCCGATCGCTCAGGCAGGCATCACCTCGGGCAATCAATACATCGCCACCTTCTCCGGCAACTGGCTGCCTCCGTCTTCGTCGCCGAGTTACGCCACCTTTGCTGCTGCCGCCATGTTCCAGACAACGGTCACCTACGGCCTCGTCGGCACCTACCAGACCGATCTCTACGACCCGGTCCCCTGTCTGACCGCTCCAACAGCCAACGTCTACTCCTCGCCCAGCTACTCGGCTCCAGCCTGCACACGTGTGGCATTCCACACGCAGGTCATCCAGATCAATGCTCCCGGCTACGACACCTCGAGCAACGGATTGGGCCAGGCCTATGCCAACGGTTGGCGTCCAACGGCCACCCTCACCGATGGCACGGTCATCACCCTGACGGCCAGCGGTACCGTGGGAACAACCAGTGGCCAGGCCTACTTCGCCATCCCATCTGGTGCCACGGTGTCCGTCGTGCGCCTGCCCCCCGACCCCGCCCTGCGCAACAAGACGTTGCAACTCACCATGTGGGGCTATGCCGACGCGTCGCTGGCCACGGCCAACGGTGGCCTCAACCAGTTGCACAACACGGCGACGGCCATCCCGCAGATCACCCCGGATTCTCCGCTGGCACCGCAGAGCTACAGCGCCGACCTCTTCACCATTCCCACCAAACCCCAACTGGGCATCGCCAAGTCGTTCGGGACGCCCGGGGCGGCGGCCAGCGGCACCACGGCGCTGAACATCGTCGGCTCGGTCACCACATTGTCGGCGCTGACCCAGAACCTGGTCATCACCGACCTGCTGCCGACAGGGATCACCTGGGCCAATCCTGTGGCCACTGGCACCTGGACCTTGACGCAGGGTGGTGCGGCCAGCCCGACGACGACGCCCATCTCCACCGAGGTCATCGACAACTACCAGGGGTCCGGCCGCCAACTCATCCGCGTCACCATCCCGGCAACCTCGATCTCCTCCGGAGGCAGTTGGACGGCTACCCCACCGACCAACTTCTTTCGAGTGACGACCCCAACAGCCATCGGTTCCTATGTGAACACCGACCAGATCTACCTCTACGACTCCGAGCTCAACGGGATCCAGGACACCTGTGCGACCCCTACTCAGGTGGGAGGGGGCATCTCCACGGCCACCTACGAGAGTGACAATGCCGCCGACCTCGCTGGCGACGGACAACTCCAAGAGGCCTATTGCGAGAACCGTGCCACGCTCACCATCAAGGGGACTGGAGCAGCATTCGCTCTGACCAAGACGGTGCAGGGCAACCTCGATGCCGTGCCAAGAGGCGCGCTCGGCGTGGGTAACGCCAGTCAGGGCGGGACCGGCACCTTCGGGCTCCGTTGGTCCAACGTCGGCTCCAACGTGCTCGGCCAGCCGGTGATCTATGACGTCCTCCCGCACGCCGGGGACACCGGCGTGAGCCAGGGCCAGGCCGGCGTGGCTCGCTCCAGCCAGTTCACCCCGGTCTTCGCCTCGATCGGCACATTGCCCACCGGGGTCAGCGTTCAGTACTCGACGTCGCTCAACCCTTGTCGCAACGAGGTCTTCCCCAACTCCGCCAACCCGACGTGTGTCGACGACTGGACCTCGACCGCTCCGGGCGACGTAGCCAAGGTGACGGCACTGCGCTTCGCCTCGTCTGCCAGCTATCGGGCGGGCGAGGGCTTTGCCGTGACCTTCACGGTCACCGTCCCCTCGAGCGACATCAACGCCATTGCTTGGAACTCGGCGGCCACCAATGCCACCGATGTGGCCGACCCATCGAATGTCTTGCTGCCGGCCGAGCCACCCAAGGTCGGGATCGTCGCACCGGTCAATCCGCTCATTGCCACGTCGACCTCCAAGGCAGTCACCACGGCCTATGCGCCACTGTCGGACACGGTCACGGTGACAGGCACTGGGGGTGGCCCCGGAACCTTGAACTGGTCACTGCTCGGTCCCGTCGAGCCCGTGGCCAACTCGTGTGACGGCTTGGGCTGGACCGGCGCACCAGTCGAGGCGCACGGCTCGGTGGCGATCACCGGAGACGGCACCTACACCGCAGGCCCGGCCCCGCTGGGGAGCGGGGGTTGCTACTCGTGGTCCCAGGTGCTCATCAGTACCGATGCCAACAGGCCCTATGGCGCAACGTCAGACCCCGGAGCCGCCGGGGAGACGACGATTGCCACGCCCTATCCGCCGTCATTGGTGACCACGGCCGAGCTCAGCGTTGCTGGCGATGGCACCCGGACCCTCCACGATCACGTGGTCATCGACGACATCCCGGTGGCAGCCCCGGCGCCCACCCCACTGACGTGGACGCTCTATGGCCCGATCACCCCGGGTTCGGGACGCAACTGCTCGGGACTGTCGTGGGCATCGGCCCCGGTGTACCTGACGGGCACGGTACCCGTCACCGGCAATGGCACCTACGACACGCCAGGTGAGGTCTTGAGCGCCTCGGGCTGCTACTCCTATAGCGAACACCTCCCGGCCACGGCCAACAGCCCGGCCGCCACCGATGCGGCCGGCAAGCCAGGAGAGACCGTGCTCATCGCTGAGCCCGAAGTCATCACCTCGACCTCCGCCGCGGTTGTCCATCTGTGGGACAACAGCACTGACAGCATCGCCATCAGCGGCACCCAGGGTGGAACGGGATCACTGGCATGGTCGCTCATTGGGCCGGTGGCCCCCATAGGGGGCGGGTGTTCCGACGTCGACTGGACGTCGGCTGCCACAGTCGCCCAGGGCACCATCGCCATTCCCGGTGACGGCACCTACCTGACCGACCCGGTAGCCGGTGATCGACCCGGCTGCTACTCATGGACCGAAGAGCTCACCAGCGGCACCTTCCCCTCACCCACGACCATCGGTGCGGGGGCGCCCAACGAGTCGTTCCTCGTCGAGCCCCTCCAGCCCACCATCGCCACGACGGCCACCGCAGTACAGGTGGGCAGTTCGGCAGCGGGTGCTGTGGCACCAACCACGGTGTCCGACCGAGTGACGGTGGCCGGAACCGGTCTGTCGTCCCATGTGGCTGCGCCCACGTCCAACTCGTTGCGCTGGGCACTGTTCGGTCCTCTCGCCGCGGTCAATGGATCGTGCGCCGGACTCACCTGGACCGGGGCGCCGACGCTGGCAGTGGGCGCTCTCGAAGTCACCAAGGACGGCACCTACACCACTCCATCGACGTCATTGGGCGGGGCAGGCTGCTACTCCTACGAGGAACAGCTGGGAGCCACGGTGGTGTCGTCTGAGGTCATCGCCAAACCAGGAATTCCGAGCGAAACGATCTTGTTGTCGGCCACCGCGCCAGTGACACCTGGGGTCAACGGGGGGAGCACCACACCACCCCCGGCGACCGGAGGAACAAGCGGAGGCGGGACTCTGGCCATGACCGGCAACGACATCGCTCGACTCTTGGCCATGGGTGCGCTGCTCGTGTCGGTGGGTCTCGCCCTCGTGAGTCGGCGTCGCCGCAGGGCAGCCGAGGCGGCATGACCCGTCCTTCCGCTACTGGTTCATCGGACAGGGCGCAATCAGAGACGGCGCAATCAGAAAGCACTCGTCTCGATGACCGGTCGGCCATGGCATTGGCTCTGGTCGAGGCTTCCCTTGCCGCTGACGCCGGTGACGTACCCGTCGGTGCCGTCGCCCTCGTCGACGGACAGGTGATCGCCTCGAGGCACAACGAACGTGAGCAACGGGGTGACCCGGTGGCCCATGCTGAGTTGCTCGTCCTCCAGGATGCGGCGGCCGTCATCGGCTCGTGGCGGCTCGAGGCAGTGACACTGGTGGTCACCCTCGAACCCTGCCCCATGTGCGCGGGTGCCCTGGTCGCCGCCAGGGTGGGGCGGTTGGTGTTCGGCGCAGCCGATTCCAAGGCTGGAGCCTGCGGCTCGCTCTACAACCTCTGCGCCGACCCCAGACTCAACCATGAGATCCCCATCACCGCCGGGGTGCGTGCCGACGAGGCCGCCGAACTGCTGACCGGGTTCTTCACCGAGCGACGGGCCTGACCGGGGTCCACGGAGACCCCTCGGCCAACAGGGCTCAGTTCGTCGCCCGGTGCAGGCTCCGTTACACTGCCCGGCGGAAGGGTGGCAGAGCGGACTAATGCGCACGCCTCGAAAGCGTGTGAGGTGAAAGCCTCCGGGGGTTCGAATCCCCCCCCTTCCGCTCTTGTGATGTCGCGAGACATCGCGGACAGATGAACCCCCACGAAACTAGTTCAGAGGGGGTTTCCTCATCTGTTGGTAGCCCTTGGCGGGGTTGATCGTGGTCTCCCCGAGCAGTTCACCGTCTTCGGTGACGACCCGGATTGAATCGCACTGGGTCTGATGGAGACTCTCAGGCTGTGATTCCAACCAGCGGGGTTCCGCTGGAGATTACATCGTAGGCGGCCTCGAACTCGGCGGGCGGAACATCGCCGAGGTAGCTGTGAAGACGCTCGGTGTTGTGCCAGTGGACCCAACTCAGCGTGGCGAGCTCGAGGTCGTCGATGGTCTTCCAGGGTCCTCGACCCGGACCCCGGACCAGCTCGGTCTTGTAGAGGGCGTTCACGCTCTCGGCGAGGGCATTGTCGTATGAATCGCCGACACTGCCGATCGAGGGTCGAGCGCCGATCTCGTCCAATCGCTCGCCGTAGCGAATCGACGTGAATTGACCAGGTTCAACCGGTGGTTGCAACACCTGCCTCGTGGAGTGATCGTAGGTGCTCATGTGACCTGCGACCCTCCAGCCGACGATCATCCGACTGAAGGCGTCGGTGATGAAGCAGACATAGGCGACCCCTGCCCACGTCGGCACGTAGGTGAGGTCGGTGACCCAGAGCTGGTTCGGGGCCGTGGCCGTGAAGTTCCGCTCGACGAGGTCGGGAGATCTCGG
>CAIQOJ010000042.1 GCA_903873395.1 uncultured Acidimicrobiaceae bacterium | reverse complement strand
CCACGAGGGGCAGGGGGGTGGCCGCCACCGGGAGACCCGGAGGAGTATGAATCGGACGAGTACATCTCCATCTCGACCGACTGCGATCTTGTTCCGCCAACGGCGGGTTTTTGCTTTGGCGGACGCTTGCCCGCCGTCGAAATGACCTTACACGAAGGTAAACGTGCAAACAGGGATCGCACTAGCGACGTCTGCGCACCCGACCAAATTCCGACATGCGTCGGCACTTGTCGTGACACGGTCCACTCCTCGCGTCACACTGGGGCGGTGAGCAACACCTCTGGAAATTCGACTCCTCGCCAGTCTCGTGCTCGCTCATCCGGTAGGAGCAGTTCAGTAGACCAGGCCTCTTTGGCCGAGCAGTCGAGCCAGCGCCCGACGGGCGGGCCCGAAGGCAACTCACGACTCACGGGCATGACTGCCGCTCTCTTGTTCGTCCTTTTGGCGGGCGAGGGTGTCACCATCCTGTCGGTGGAGTCATTGCTCACCCCCCACGTGGTGATCGGCATGATCCTCGTCCCTGTGGTCTTGGTGAAGATGGGGACAACCATCTGGCGGATGGCCTCGTACTACCTGGGAACCCCGGCCTATGTGTCCCGAGGTGCTCCTCCCCTGCTGCTCCGTCTACTCGGACCCCTTGTGGTGATCCTCACGGTCGAGGTCTTCCTTTCGGGAATTTTGCTGCTCTTCGTGCCCTCCTCCTGGCAAGACCTGACATTCCTGGCCCACAAGGCCGGATTCGTGCTCTGGTTCGGTGTCATGGTGATCCACGTGCTTGGACACCTGTTCGACACAACCAGACTTGCTCCCGCCGATCTGTTCCGTCGCAGCCGCGCCCAGGTTCGTGGGGCAGGCATGCGACTGTGGACACTCGCTACGAGCCTGGCCGTCGGTGCCCTATTAGCCGTGGTCACAGCCCCGTCGGCGGCCTCATGGCTGACCACCTATGGCAGCGCTCATGGGGGCTGATGCGCGTGTCGACGCCTGCGAGGACTTCCTTGGCGGAAGCAACGGTTCTTCAGTAGTTCTTACCAAGCACACACCTGGCTCCCAGGTTCGCTCCGTAGGTTGATGTCCATGAGCACGCACCGTCGAGCCGCCAACCGTCATGATCCCCACAGCCAGGCCCGTCTCCAGCGAGACGCCGCCCTCGAGCGAGGACGGACCGTGACCAAGGGGATGGCTGCCGTGTCGGTGGCCGGGGTGGCCGCCCTGGGCCTCTACCTGAGTCAAGCCCTTCCCGGACACAGTGCAAGCAGCACGGCAACAACTGGGGCTGCAGGATCAGCCAGTACCGGTTCGAGCGCTCCCTATCAGACTCCGGTCGCTCAGCAACCGGTCGTTCAAACCCCTTCCGCCGCAGCTTCATCAGGGTCGAGCTTCTCGACTCCCTCCTACACGCCAGCCCCGAGCCAGTATCAGGCTCCCGTGACGAGTGGAGCCAGTTGAGTTTGACCTCGACGTCTCGCGCTCTCGGGCCTCTGGCAATCCATCGCACCACGCGGTGGTCGACCAGCATCGAGGTCGTCGTCACTGACCCTGGTGCGGTGGTTGCTGCCGCTGGTCTCCTCGACCAGGTCCTCGACGAAGTCGAGATCGTGGCCAGCCGGTTCCGAGAAGACTCCGAGATCTCGCGCTTGTGTCGGGCCGGTGGCAACGGACCCATTCCTGTGTCCGAGCAACTGTTCGAAGCGCTCACCATCGCCCTGCGTGCCTCGCGACTGACCGATGGCATCGTGGACCCGACCGTGGGCGGCGCGCTGTGTCGTCTCGGCTACGACCGAGATCTGTCCGAAGTGATCCCTGGGGTGAACCGCACCCTTCCCGAATCGGCCCCCGTTCCGGGATGGCGTTCCATCGTCTTGGACGACGAGGCTCGCACCGTCGACCTGCCTGCAGACTGCCTGCTCGACCTCGGCGCCACGGCCAAGGCCTGGGCCGCCGATCAGGCATCGGTCCGCATCGGTACTCGCCTGAGTTGTGGCGTGCTGATCTCCTTGGGCGGCGACATCGCCACCCACAGCGCACCGACAGGTGGATTCACTGTTGCCCTGGCCGACATCTGCGGAGACCCTGATGCTCCCGTAGCTGTGACGATCGGTGACGGCGGCCTGGCCACCTCCGGGGTGGGCAAGCGGTTCTGGGACCTGGCCGATGGTCGGGCTCACCACCTCATCGACCCGACCACCGGTCTTCCTGCCACAACCTGTTGGCGGACGGTCTCTGTGGCTGCGGGCACGTGCGTCGATGCGAACACCGCCTCGACAGCGGCCATGATCCTGGGCGAGGCAGCTCCGGCGTGGCTCTCGGAGCACAGCTTGCCAGCTCGTCTCGTCCGCACCGACGGTTCCGTCACCACCGTGGCTGGCTGGCCCGAGGACGAGCCCCGCCTTGTCCAACGGACCTCAGCATGAGTTCTGCCACCCTGATGGCCGCCACCGGTGGCAAGGCCCTCTGGTTCCTCACCCGCTCGAGCGGTCTGGTCTCACTCGCTCTCCTCAGTGCCACCATCGTTCTCGGCGTGGTCGCCTCGGTGGGTTGGACCACCCAGCGCTGGCCCCGATTCCTCTCACAGAACGTCCACCGCAACATCTCACTGCTCTGCATCGTCTTCGTCGGCGTCCACGTGGTCTCCACGGTGGCCGATGGCTACGTGCCCATCGGATTCCTCGACGTCATCCTCCCGTTTCACTCCCCGTATCGACCTCTCTACGTCGGCCTCGGCGCACTGGGCTTCGATCTCCTGGTGGCCGTGCTGATCACCAGTGGGTTGCGCCATCGCATCGGCTTCGCCTCGTGGCGATTCGTGCACTGGCTGGCCTACCTGTGCTGGCCCATCGCGCTCGTGCACGCTCTCGGCACCGGGTCCGACACCTCACTGCCCGTCGTCATCGTCACCGAAGCTCTCTGCACTGCCGCCGTGCTCGGGGCGGTGGCCTGGCGCATCCTGTCCGGGCGCCAGTTCCCAGCGGCCCGCCGATTGGGTGCCGGTGCTGCTGCGGTGGTCATCACCCTGGTAATCGCCGGATTCGCGTTGCTCGGCCCACTGCAACCCGGATGGTCGCACCGCTCAGGCACCTCGCCGGCCGTGCTGGCCCAACTGGCCGCCAAGAACGGCACCCGGCCGGGCACAGCAGTCACGGCACCAGCCGCCTCATCACCAGCCGCCACAACATCGGTGCCGTCCGCACCGTTCCGCTATGCCGCCACCGGCACCCAATCTCAGCGTGCCCTCGGCGATGAGGGCAGCGTCCGTGTGGTCCTGGCCATGCACCTCCAAGATCCTGGGTCGACACCTCTCGTCATCACGCTCAACGGCACGTCGGCCGAGGGCGGCGGTGTCAGTCTGTCGTCGGGTGCCGTTGCGTTCGGCCCCTATCAAGGCACAGTGACCTCGCTCGAAGGCAGCGTCATCCAAGCCAGTGTGGCCACACCCTCGCCCATGGTGCTGGTGACGTCCCTGCAGCTTTCACAAACCAGTGCTGCCTTCACGGCCTCCGTCTCGGGCACTTCAGCGGCCGGCCGATGAGCACCACCCATCACGCCGGACCCGTCGGGCCCACACGCCTCTTGGCCGGACTGTCCGGGGGCGGGCGCGCCTCCCTGGCCAGCCATATCGACCAGTGGGGTCGGATTCCCGACGCCACCCCGGGGGCCATCCTCGACGCACTCGACGCCAGTGGCCTCCGAGGTCACGGAGGTGCGTGGTTTCCTGTGGGCACCAAGTGGCGTTCCATCCGCAAGGCGGGCCTTCGCACGCCGGTGGTCGTGGCCAACGGAGCAGAGGGCGAGCCGGCCAGCGGCAAGGACCGGCTTCTTGTGATGCAAGCTCCCCATCTCGTGCTCGACGGCCTCGCCCTCGCCGCTCGGGTCACCGGAGCGGGCCAGGCCTATGTCTTCGTTCCCGCCGAGGTCGTCCCATCCGTCCGGGATGCTCTGGCCGAGCGGACTGCACGTCGCCTCGACCCCTGCCCCATCGAGGTGGTTGTCGCCCCTGATCGCTTCGTGGCCGGACAAGAGACAGCGGTGGTGTCCACCATCGCCGGGCGGTCGCCAGGCCTGCCGACGTTCCAGGGGATCACCTCGATTCGGGTCAAGGGCGTCGGCGGGCGACCTACCCTCGTCCAGAATGTCGAGACACTGGCCCAGGCGGCCCTCGTGGCCCGGTTCGGACCGACGTGGTATCGATCCGTCGGCACCGAGAGTGCTCCCGGCACCGTGCTGACCACGGTCTCCGGTCGATGGGATGGACCGCGGATCGTCGAGGTTCCGCTCGGAACCACCCTGGCACGTGCCCTTGGCATCGACCCTGCGGCCTCGGGACTGCAAGCCGTGCTGCTCGGGGGGTATGGCGGGGGGTGGGTCCGCCCCGAGATCGCACTCACCATGCCCTTCACCGAAGAGGAAGCTCGTGCACGCGGCACGTCGATTGGTGCAGGGGTGATCGCCCTGGTTCCCACTGGAATCTGTCCTTTGGCCGAGGTGGCCAGAGTTGCCCGCTACATGGAAGGACAAGGGGCAGGTCAGTGCGGACCCTGTGTAAACGGTCTCGATACCTTGGCCAACGCCCTCGAGCATCTGGCCTGGCGCCCCCAAGGTCTCCGTGGTGGAGCGGCCGCCATTCCCGGGCTGTGCGACCTAGTCGAAGGCCGTGGCGCCTGTCGCCACCCTGATGGCGTGGCCCGCTTCGTGAAGACCGGACTCGAGGTCTTCGCCGATCATGCCGCGCTCCACGCATCACGGGGGCCGTGTGCGCCCCATGCGCCGTTCCTGCCCGTCCCCAACGAGGCAGTGAGGGGGGCCGTCCGATGAGCCGCACCCGTTTCCGACTCGTCGTTGACCCGATTGCCTGCGACGGCGCAGGCGTCTGTGCCGAACTGCTCCCCGAACTCATCTCCTTGGACCCTTGGGGCTTTCCCATCATCGCCACTGGCGACGTGCCGCCCGGACTCATCGATCACGCTCGCCGGGCCGTCACCAGCTGCCCCCGGCTGGCATTGACCTTGGTTCCCGTCGGTTCCTGAACTCACTCGCTGGGGCCCAGGATTCCGGTATCGATGGGCGTGAACCCCGGCATGGGTGGGCTCGCCGTAGGTCTCCGCTGATGGTCCTCGCAGAGCTCCTCTGCCAACTCCCAGCTACGAGCGACTAACTGACCCCCAGCGAAGATTGCCCCGGGACGCGTCGAGGGCCCGGCCGAAGCCGGGCCCTCGAACTGCGGTACAGCGGTGAAGCGTTCAGGCTGGATCAGCCGTGGGTCACCAAGCAGTAGCCGTTGACGCCATCACCGGCGACGGCCGTGTAGCCAGCGTCAGAGAAGGTGGCCGGGTTGGTCACCGAACCCTGAGCGAACGTCGAACCCGAGACATCGAGGGGGAAGAATCCCTGTGCCTTGATAGCGGCTTCGATGTCGAACCGGTAGCTATTGCCCGTGTAGGGGTTGATGTCCGAAGCCGTACCCGACTTGCACATGAAACCCTTCTCCGAGACGAAGTTCAGGGTTGCCTGGTTGGACGGGTTGGTGGCTGACGAGTTGGCGTAGTTGTTGTAGAGGCCGCGGGTGACCGGGAAGGTCACGCCAGCTCCACCACCGGTGCCCTGGACGGTCGACTGCGTGGCGGCAATGCCGTCGATCGAACCGAAGGTGGTGTAGGTGTTACCGCTGGCCTGGGACACGCCTGCGCACACAAAGTTCTTACCGTTCTTGCCCTGGCAGTTCGTGGTGAACTTGCCGAGCGAGAAGAAGTAGATGGCGTTGGCGGCATCAGACTGCTGCGAGATGTAGGACATCTGGTTCTCGAACAGGTTGGTGTGCGTAGACGACGAACCATTACCGGCGAGAGCGATCGCACCGCTGGTGTTGGAGGTCAGACCGGTGTAACCAGCCCACGTCGAGTAGGTGCCCGAACCGGACTGTGCCATGTAGACCTTGATCGGCGAAGAGGCCTTGGCGCCCTCACAGATCCAGTCCATGTTGTAGGTGACACCCTTGACCACGCAGGTCTGCGTGCCGAGGAAGATGGCCTTGACGTCAGTCCCGCTCATGTTGGTGATCTTGGCCTGAGCCGTCTTCACACCGTGGTATGCGTTGAAGGTCGTCCACGACACGGCGTCAGTGGCGAACTTCACACGGTTGGAGATCGACGTGCCCTTGGCCGACGAAGCACGTGCGAAGTCGGGCGAGGTCGGGGTGGAGGCGGCGCCACGAGCTTCGAGGGCCGAGCTTCCGTTACCCGAGCCGATGGCCGGAGCCTGAACGGCGAAGTCGTTGTAAGGGTTCTCGGCCGAAACGTTGTAACCCTGCTCACCACCGGCTGCACCAGGGGTGATGGAAGCCTGGCCGCAGTCCAGCGACAGCGGAACGGCGGTCGAAGCAGTCAGGTCACAGCCAGGAGCCGAGTTGAACAGCGTCGACAGAGCCGACATCTCGTCATACGAGGTCTGTGAACCAGAACCGATGATCAAAGATGCGGCGTGAGTTGGGGTACCGGTGGCACCGGCAGTGCCGGCGAATGCCATCGACATGGTGGCGACGCCCATGGTGGCTGCAGCGAACGCCACGCCTCCACGGGTGATCTTGGAACGAAGCATGAAGTGTCTCCTCATGGTTGATTGATTGGTAAACGGAATCCCAGGAGACACACACACATTGCGTGTTGCCCCTCTCGTGTTGCCCCTCTCAGGACTCCAAGGAGGACAGTAAAGAGACCAGGTAACACGGGTGTCACGAAAGGGTGGGGTCCAGATGAACTCCTGGTGACATGTGTGCACCCGTTACGCAACTGTCAAGCAATGCTCGCGTTTGGGTCTGTCGGACTCTTGGCTGTGCGCCACCTCTACGAAGCACCGGGGCTGCAGGCCATACCGTGACCACGTCGACCCCAGCGCCAACCAGACGTGCCGGTATCGATGGCCATGCTCGTTGACCAACCGGTCCGTTAGGGCGCTCGTGCCCCCGCTAGTGGAAACCCCAGCTAACGGAAACCCCGAGTGGGGGAACCTCAGTTAGTGGAAAGCGGCGAACTGACCGGTCAAGGCGGTTACCTGGTGACCACGAGCATTGCGGCCCACGTCGCTGGTCCCGCCAACAGGCCGGATCAGTAGGTAGCTGGCAGCGCCCGCGCCAAACTCTGACAGGCGAACAGCCCGCAGAGCATGACGACCGGTGAGGCAAACAGGTAGGTCAGCCATCCCTGTCTCGTGCGCCAAGCCACATAGGCGGCTGACACCAAGGCGGCAATGGTCAGCACTGACCACAGAAGCACAAGACCACCCGCAGCGGCGTCCCCGCCGAGGGCCAGGTCATAGCCCGGCACCGTCGTTGCCAGTCCCGGAATAGCGATGGCCCGCCCGATGAGCTTGGCACTGACCGCTTCACGTCCACCCGTGACCACCGATGAGTCTGAAGTCACCAACGTCAGCCGGTTGTCTGCGGTGGGCACCACCACATCCTTTTGACCGATGCCGACGTTCTGATGCCCCGTCACGCGGTAGGTGAAGGTTCCGATGCCGTCGACCACCCGGATCTTGGTGCCTACGGCCAATGAGCCAATGGAACCGAATGGACCGCCGAACGTCACTCGTCGGGCGGCCATCACAGAGTTGCCCAGGGTGCCTGGAAGAGCAGTACCCGGCATCAGGCCGGGCCCGTT
>CAIQOJ010000041.1 GCA_903873395.1 uncultured Acidimicrobiaceae bacterium | reverse complement strand
TTGCACCTATCGACAGCCTGACTTCTCCCGCTATGGCCGATCCGATGAACCACCAACTAGGGTCAATTCCTAAGGCATGAACCCAGCGGTTCAACGCCTGACGGAAGAGGTCATCGCTTTGCACGCATACCTGGTTACCGCACACCAGCCCGACCAGCACCTGCGGAGGCTGGTCGATCGACTCAAGATCACCGGAACCGTGTACCTGCATGTCGATGCAAAGGTCGCCATCGAACCGTTCTGCGACCTCGATGCAGTACTGATCCCAGACCGGATGGTCATCCGCTATCCCACGGTGTCGATGACCCGAGCCGTCTTGAACTTGGCTCGTCGAGCCCTGGCAGATGGTGCCACCCGGTTCACTCTTCTGCGCCAGCAGCACTACCCCATCGTGTCTGATGCACGACTAATCGAACTGTCCTACAACACGACAACAGATTTCATCGCTGCCCATTCGGCACCGGATGCTTCCCGGGGAAAGCCCGTGGAGCGGTTCAACCGGCGGGCCAGTCCCTTCGGAGTCCATGGCCAACTCTCCTACAAGATTGCCTCTGGGCTGATCGCCCGCCTCTTCCCTCCCTTGAACTGGGAGCAGGCTCTCGACGGCCGACAACTTCGGGCCGGAAGCGCATACTGGTCACTGACGGCACCCACAGTGGCTGGCATCCTTGATGAGGTCCAACGGGGTGGGCCCCAGATCGACTATTTCCACCTCATCCCCTCCCCTGATGAATCGTTCTGGCACACCCTTGTCCCGCGGTACTCGACCAGTCTCGACTGCCGACCGATTTCCTGGTCCACCTGGGGTGATGGCCAACATCCCTTGCCTCTGGACCGCGACGCACTGATCGAGGCTATGGCTGACCCTGCCTACCTCTTCGCCAAGAAGTTCACGGATGCCAACGCCGACCTGGCCGACTGGGTCGAGGAACGCACCGTTGCCCCCACGATTGTCCCCGAGGTCGTTCCAGCGGCAGCGCAACTCACTATGGCGGCTCCCCCGCGGGTCCCGGCAAGCACATCTAGTGCCAGTGGCACCCGACCAACCGGCTTCGACGTCCGATCATCAGGTTCCGGCCATCGGCACAATCCAGCCCCGGGACGATCTCGGCTACTTCAGTCGCCGAGGTAGCTCGACTCCAACAGGTGCCGGTCAGCCTCGAGGCGCTCGGCAGTTCCCTCCATGGCAAGTTCGCCATGCGAGAGCACATAACCGCGATCGGCAACCTCGAGAGCCATCTGCACGTGCTGCTCGACCAAGAGCACGCCACAGCCGGTGTCATCGGCGATGGAACGGACGATAGGAAGCAAACGCTCCACGATGACCGGGGCCAGGCCCAGCGACATCTCATCGATCATGAGCAACTTCGGTTGGCACGCCAGCGCACGCCCAAGGGCCAGCATCTGCTGTTCGCCGCCCGACAGCAGTCCGGCTTGACGGTCCATGAGCTCTTCGAGTGCGGGGAAGTACTTCAGCGGCGTGGCCAGGTCGGCTCGGCCCCCGCGGTTGCCCAAACGCAGATTCTCTTTGACGGTCAACGAGAAGAACAGCGACCGGTCCTCGGTGACATGGCTGACTCCGAGTCGGGCGATGTGGTGCGGTGCCTTGCCTTTGATCGACTCACCGTGGATGGTGATGTCGCCCGACAAGATGGGCTGGAGTCCACTCGTAGTGATGAGGGTCGTCGTCTTGCCGGCCCCATTGGGGCCGAGCAGGGCGACAACTTCACCGGCGGCGACCGTCAAGTCGAGCTTACGGACCACGGGAATGCCGTTGTAGCCGGCATCCAATGACTCGATGGTCAGGAGCGACTCGCTCATCCCTCGCCCTCCTGGAGGTTCGACGTTGACGCTTCAGGCATCCCGTTGGCCTCCGCCTCGGACTCGCCGTGGCGATCGCCGAGGTAGGCGGTGATCACTCGCTTGTCGGCTCGGATCTGGGCCGGCGTTCCCTCGGCGATGAGTTGACCGAAATCGAGCACATAGAGGTAGTCGCAAATGGTCAACACGAGACCCATGTCGTGGTCGATCAAGAGGACCGACAGGCCTCCATCGACGAGTGACCGGATACGGCGCCCCAAGGCTTGACTCTCTTCAGTGTCGAGGCCGGCAGCAGGTTCATCCATGCACAGGACCTTGGGTCGCGCAGCCAACGCACGAGCCACACCGACCAGCTTGCGTTGCCCATGAGACAGGTCGGTAGGGAGCACACCGGCCGCACCAGTCAGCTCGAGCGAGTCGAGGATGGCTTCCATCTCCGAGAGGTCATCGTTGCGCGGTCGAACCAGGTCGCGGAGAAACCCCTTCACGTCGATACGTTCGGCAGCCACCTGCAGGTTCTCCATGACCGTCAGGTCGTCGAAGAGTTCCGAACTCTGCCACGTACGACCGAGGCCGGCTCGAGCACGTTGCGTCGAGGAGAAGCTGCTGATGTCGGTTCCATCGAAGGTGACCGCCCCGGTGGCGGGAACGAATCCAGTGATGGCGTCGATGGTGGTGGTCTTGCCTGCGCCGTTGGGGCCAATCAGCCCGACCAGTTGCCCCTCTCCCACCTCGAGAGAAAAGTCGTTCACTGCCTTTTTGGCGCCGAAGGCAACACCGAGACCCTGAGTCGAAAGTACCGCCATCAGGCACCGGCCTCGGCTGTCGCAGACTGCAACGGCCCCGGGCTGACATCGTCTGGAGAAGACAGTCCATGTCCGGGTGTGGCTCGGCCCATTCTTCGCCGCACGAGATGCACGCCGTCACGCAGTGCGCCGGCCACGCCCTTGGGGTTTTGGATGGCCATGAAGATGAGGCCGATCCCAGCAAGGAGCAAGGTGTACTGATCCGAAATGTGCAGCCAGTTGGTCATGATCGTCGTCGAGATGCCACCCGCCACGATGAAGCCGCCGACCATCGCTCCCGACACCGACGAGATTCCCCCCAAGTAGGCATAGGCCAGGAAGATCATCGAGGGGATAGCCCCGAAGTAGAGCGAGGTCACCGAGCCAAAGCGATATCCAGAGAGTGCGCCGCCCAAACCAGCGATGAAGGCGGCCACGCCGAAGGCCAAGATCTTTGTACCCGCCACCGACACCCCGGCCGCTGCTGCGGCTCGTTCATTTGCCCGAACGGCGAGCATGTGACGGCCGATCCTCGAACGTCGCAAGTTGACCACCACCAAGACCAAGACCATCACCACCAAGGCACAGAACACACCGAACCAAGGGTTGGGCAAGAGACCACGTCCCCCGCTGAACGGCTTGGTCCACGGATCGTTGGGACCGAAGTGGAAACCGAAGAGGCTCGGCGCTTTGACCGATGCACCCTTGAGCCCTGACCAGGCCGGATTGGCAAAGATCAGATTCTGGATCGTCACGGCCGCCGCAAATGTCACAACAGCGAGATTGACACCACGGACCCTCAAGGCTGGGACCCCAGCCAACAGGCCGATCACCACCGCAGCCAAGGCTCCGAGCAGCGGGCCGAACGGGAACGGAATGTGATGGGCATCGGCCACTTTCGACAAGGTGAAGCCGCCGATTCCGGCCAGGGCCATCTGCATGAGGGAGATCTGCCCCACGTAGCCAGTGAGGACGACCAGGGACAGGCAGATGATCATGCCGACCAGCGAGTTCACGATGGAGAGTCGCCATACCGGGGTGACGAAGAAGAGCAGGACCATGGCAGCGATCCCGAGGGCCAAGGTGGTTGGCACCGCCGCACGCGCCCTGGGGGCGAAGGGCAGCTTCACGGTCTCGATAGATCCGCGAGTGGGGAGGCTCTTTCCTCGCACGGCCAAGACGATGATGATGACCAGGAACGGCAGCGCATCGGTCAGTCCGGGGAGCGCCTGGCCGCTGGCCTTGGGGAACCAGGACTTATTGGAGATCAACTGGATCCATGACGTGGCCATACCCAGGGCCAGACCGGTGGCTGTCGTCACCACGAAGGAACTGAACCGAGCCAAGAGCGCGGCGGCCAGGGCGGGCACGATCAACAGTGTGATGGTGATCGGATCGATCGACTGATTGATCGGTGCGGCCAAAATGCCGAAGAACCCGGCGAGGACGGTCGACGCCACCCAGTTGACGCCAGCCAGCATGTCCGGGGAGTACCCGAGCACCAGGGCACCCTTCTCGTTCTCTGAAGCAGCACGCGTAGCCAGGCCGAATCGGGAGAACCGGAAGAGCGCCCACAGGCCCGCAGTCACGGCGATGACGATCAGCACCAGCAGGGTTTGGTCTTCAGGCACACGAACGCCTCGTGGGAGATGCAGAGGCGAGGAAGGGAGGATCGGAGACACCGACTTGGCCGAGGAAGTGAAGCGCAACACGATCACGGCCTGCATGACGATGAAGAGGCCGACCGAAGCCACCACCTTGGCCAAGACTGGAGCCCGGCGCAGCGGGCGGAAGATCAGGAAGTGGAAGGCCAAGCCGAGCAGGGCCAGGACCACCAGCGAGATGAGCATGGCCGCCCAGACCGCCATAGCCGGCTGTTGGATAACGGTGCCATAGGCCGCCGTGCCGGTGCCCGGGTGGGCCAGGGTGATGAAGACCGGGATGTGAGGCAGCGAGAAGGCCTTATCGCCAGCGAGGTGGACCACTCCTTCGACAAGAGCCAGCGGGTTGGGAATTGGCGGCAAGAACAACTGTCCGTTGACCCGTAGGCCGTAGTAGACGTACCCGCCGTACATGGCCACCGCACCAGCGGCGAAGTTGACGACGCCCGAGCCTTGGTAGTTCAAGGTGATCGACAAGGCGATGGCGGCGATAAGCGCACCCCCGCCGAGCCCAAGGGCGATGGCCTGGGTCTGATCCGAGTTGGCCAAGATCACCACCAGGACGACTACGCCGAAGATCCCCGCCACGACGGCGGGGATCTTCTTAGGCGTCAGCCAACTGCGCACGAACGTCACCTTTGCTGCACTCCTACCTGCGAACAGTCAATCAACCGAATGCGTTGATCAACTTGTTGTTGTAGGCGTCAGCGATGGGGATCCACTTGCCGCCCTTGAACTGCTCGATACCCATCTGTCCAACACAGAGTGTCGGGAAGACCGGGCTGATCTTTCCACAGGCCACCGGGGTACCTGGAATGCCCCACTGCGGACCGGAGAAGTTCTTGATGGCGTCGGTCAACTGCGTCCCCGTGGCATCGATGCCGAGCTTGTTGTAGATCTGGGCAATGGTCAACATGTTGCCGAAGGTCGGACCAGCGAACCCGGTGTACTCCATGTTCGGGTTGTACTGCTTGACGATGTCCTGGTAGAGGGCCAACTGCTCCGATGCCGGAATGCTCTTTTGCGGCGGGATGAAGTAGTTCACGCCGTAGGCGCCGAAGTACCAGCCCTCTGGGAAGGTCCCACCCAAGTGCTGGATGAGCGGGGTACCGAAGCAGAGGCCCGAGGTCACCACGGTCGGCTTGATGCCAAGGCTCTTCAGTGCGTCGTAGACGGCGATGCAGCCCTGGACCGGCACGATCGGCACGAAGACGTCGGCGGTGCCTCCGCCCGCTGCCTTGACGGCCGAAGCCACATCAGCGCCCTGAGCGGTCGGCGAGATGAACACCTGGGTCACCTTGATTCCGGCCTTTTCGAGTGCCGGTGCGAAAATGAGTTTGGCTGCTGCGGTGGCACCGGCGTCGTTGGAGGCCACCACGGCCACCGTCTTCACCGTGCCGACCCCACCATCGATGATCCACTTAGCTAGACCCGAGATCACACCAGGGGCACCGGGCATGTAGGTCACCGCCCCTGCCTGGATGAAGTCCGAGGCAGCCAAACCGTTGCCGATGATGATGGGCTTTTGCCCGCCGAGCACTTTGTACAGCGAATCGTTACCGATCACCAGCGTGCCGGTCAGGACGACCTTGATCGTTGCGTCGTTGAGGAACTGCGTGCCGCACTTCTGGCCATCCTCTTCGGTGGCGACGAAACACGGGACGATCTCAATGGGATGTCCTTGGAGGCCACCGAGTTGCTGGTTGATGTATTGGACAGCCACCTTGGCGCCGGCCGTGTTTTCGGGATAGCTCGGCGAGCCGTACTGCTGGTTCACGTAGCCGATGCGGACAGGCGTCGACTGGGTGGCCTTGCCGGCCGTGCCGCCGGTGTATGAGAGAGCGAGGCTGTTGTCGACGGTGCCCGACGACGAACCTCCGCCTCCCGAGGTCGTGGAACTCGACGATCCACCCGAGGAGCAGGCTGCGGCCAGCAACCCGGTCGCCAGCAGTGCACCCGCTGTGCGCAACCCACCCAAGGCGCGCTTCGTGCCGAACTTTCGCATGGATCCCCCTACATAGTCTTCGCCACCGACTCCACAGGTCGAGGGCGTGCCGTGGAACCTACCACCGGCGACCATCTGGTTCACTCACCCAATTTCTTGGCATGACGTCGTCGCACCGGTACTGTTCGACCTCGGCCCTACATCGCCTTCGAAGGAGATCCGATGCCCAACCTGCAGCGAGTCGACGACGTCTTCATCCTCGACCTTGGAGATGGCGAGAACCGCTTCTCGCTCGAATGGATGGACGGTGTGCTGGCTGCGTTCGACGAGGTGGACGCAGCCGAAGGTCCACGAGCGCTGGTCACCACGGCTTCCGGGAAGATCTGGTCGAACGGTCTCGACCTCGACTGGCTCCTTGCCAATCCCGATGCCGCCAGTTCCTATATCGACAAGGTCCAGGCGGTGTTCGCTCGGCCGCTCACCTGCACCGCACCTACCGTGGCCGCACTGCAGGGCCATACCTTTGCCGGTGGTGGTCTCCTCGCCCTGGCCCATGACCGCCGAATGATGCGAGCGGACCGCGGGTTCTTCTGCCTACCTGAGGTGGATCTCGGCATTCCCTTCGCCGGAGGCATGTCGCTTCTCGTCCAAGCCAAGTTGACCCCTAACGCTGCCGTCGAAGCCATGCTGACCGGACGTCGCTATGGCGGTACGGACGCACAGGCTGCAGGCATCGTCAGTGATGCACTGAGCGAAGCCGATCTCCTACCTACCGCCATTGCTGCGGCAGCCGAGCTCGCCGCCAAAGCAGGTCCGACGTTGCAGACCATCCGCAAGACCATGTACCGGCCGATCCTCGACCTTCTCGTCAAGCCCGCCAATCTCGACATCCCTGGGCTCTAGGCATCTCGGGCGGCGTGGGGTACCACGTGCCGTCCCGCTGACCCGAGGGCCCTCCGCTACCGTGGCGCCGTGACCGACGCTGCCTCCGAGGCCCAGCATGCCGCCCCGGGAACCGAGAGAGATGATGGCCCCGGTCTCACCGGACAACCAGCGCTCTCTTCATCTGCACAGGATCCACACAATCGCTCTATCCGGCGAACAGACCGCCTCGCCGTCGGGCTGGTAGTAGCCAGCTACGTCGCGCTCGCCGTCGCCGTCTACTGGCAGCCGTGGTCTCAAGGGCCTGGCACGGTGATCCAGCCGGGCGGTGACCAGTTCGCCAACGTTTGGTTCCTCCGTTGGACACCATTCGCCCTCCTGGGTGGACACAACCCCCTGTTCACCTGGTGGGTGAATGTCCCCTTCGGCGTGAATCTCGTCACGAATACCAGCGCCCCCTTGTTGGGCGTTCTCGGCGCACCGGTAACCCTGACCGCCGGCCCGGTGGCTGCCTTCACGTTCCTCAGCACAGCAGCCCTTGCCGGTTCGGCCACTGCGGCGTATGTCTTCGCCCGTCGGTGGGTGACGTGGCGACCAGCCGCCTGGATCTGTGGCCTCATCTACGGGTTCTCTCCCTACGAGATCGGCCAAGCCAACGGGCATCTCAACTTGACCTTCGTGGTCCTTCCCCCGCTCATACTCCTGCTCGTACACGAGGTGACCGTCCGCCAAATCTGGAGTCCCCGACGAGCCGGGATCGCTCTCGGGCTGGCGGTGGTGGGGCAGTTCTTCGTTTCCAGCGAGCTCCTCGCCTCCACGGTGATCATCGGAACCATCGGCGTTCTGGCCGCCGCCGCTCTGGGGTGGCACGCCGTGGGGCCTCGCATCCGACGCGCTGCTGTCGGGGCCGGGTGGGCCGCTGTTGTGGCGGGTGTGTTCTTGGCCTATCCGGTCTGGTTCGCCGTGCTGGGACCGGGGTCGATCTCCGGGCCGATCCAGCTCGTCCCCCAGGCCTACCGTGCCGATGCTCTTGGCCTCATTATTCCCGGTCAGTACACGTGGCTGGGCACCCCTGGACTGCGCCAGACCTCATCGGTCTTCTCCAACAGCGCGGTGGAGAACGGCAGCTACCTCGGCATCACCTTGGTCCTCGCCGTAGTACTCGCCGTTGTCACCCTGTGGAAGCGCAGCCCGATCGTCAGGGTTGCGGCCGTTACCGGAGCGATCGCCTGGGTGCTGTCCCTCGGCGGCGCGCTGGTAGTCCGTGGCAAGCCTGGGGCCGACCTCAACTCAGGACTGCCCCTCCCCGAGCGAGTGCTCGCTCACCTGCCGCTCCTATCCAACACCATTCCCGTCCGCTACGCCCTCTATGTCTCGCTCCTGGCCGGCCTCATCCTGGCCATCGCCCTTGACGTGCTCCACCGCAAACTCGTCGAGCGGCGCACACGGCGGAAGGAAGCGGGAGTGCCCGTTGCCCCGAGGATGACCGTGGCCGCCCTGCCGGCCATCATTGCCGCGGCCTGCCTTGTGCCCATCGTGCCTTCGATCCCGCTGCAAGGGTTCATCGACCCGGGAACCCCGAGCTACTTCACGTCCCCCGCCGTGGACCACATCCCGTCGTCGTCTGTGGCACTCCTCTATCCCTATCCGTCGACACCGACACCCCAGGGTCAACTCTGGCAAGCACAAGCCTCCATGCGATTCCGGATGCCCGGTGGCTACTTCCTCGTGCCGCAATCCCCCGACCGAGCCATCGCCTTCACTCCGGAGACCGGCTACGTCACCAATACCCTCATGGCCCGCACGCTCATCGCCCTAGCCTCCGGCTCGCCTCCAGCGCGCACACCTGCCCTGCAGTCCGCCCTGCGAGCCCAGTTGCGGGCATGGCATGTCGCCACCGTCGTTGCTCCGTCAGCCGGCATGCCCGCTCCCGAACTCGCCGTGCCCTTTCTCTCCTGGATGACGGGCTCTTCCCCCGTCCACGATGGAGACGTGCTGGCCTGGTATCACGTTCTCGGTCAGTAACACCGAACGGTCAGCCCACCGATCCACATCGCCAGGCACCTCGACGATCCACATCACGTCAGTGGTGGCGGGTGCACCAATCCAACAAAGGAGCATCGCCCATGCGAGGCATCAAGATGACCGCCGATGGCATTCGCGTCGTGGCCGGGCCGGACACGGCTCCCGAGGGGTCCGTGCGCGTGCGGGTGGTGAGTTCAGGCATCTGCGGCTCCGACCTGCACCTCGTGACCCTGGGCCCGTCATGGGCCATCTTGGGACACGAGTTCGCTGGTCTCCTCGACGACGGGACACCGGTGGCCGTGCTTCCCGTCGACCACTGCGGTTCGTGTGATCGCTGTCTGGCCGGTGCCGAGCAGCAGTGCCGCAATGCCCTCGGAGCCATGTATGGCGTCAGTCTCGACGGCGGCTTGGCCGACGAGGCCTGGGTGGCTCCGCAGTGTGTCAAACCCCTGCCTCAAGGCCTGCGGGTCGAAGACGCCCATCTAGTAGAACCCCTGGCCGTTGCCCTGCATGGCATCAACCTCGCCGGCGTCGAAGAAGGCATGCGGGTCCTGGTCCTCGGCGCTGGACCGGTCGGGCTGTGCACGGTGGCAGCCGCCCGGGCGCTCGGAGCAGACGTCGACCTCGAGGCACACCGTCCGGCTCGACTGGAAGCCGGTGTGCGACTTGGCGCCTCCCCCGCGGTGGGAGGCGACTACGAGGTGGTCCTCGATGCCGCCGGGACGCAGAGTTCGCTCGATCGCTCGATCGAGCTTGTCCGCCCTGGCGGGCGAGTGTCAGTTCTTGGCACCTATTGGGAGCCGGTCACCCTTGGCCTGCCCTTCCAGATGAAAGAAGTCACCTTGGTGCCCTCGTTCACCTACGGCCATCACCACGGCGCTGACGAATTCTCCGCGGCAGCCGACATCGTCGCCGCCGTCCCTGACCTGCCCGATGCCATGGTCACGCACCGGTTCGGTCTCGACGATGCTGCCGAAGCCTTCCGAGTGGCTGGCGACCGAGACGAAGGCGCCATCAAGGTGGCCGTACTGCCCTGACCACAACTCGTCCTTCGGTGACAGAGATGTCGTCTTCCCCGTTCGCGACTCGTTGCCGAAAGGTGCCGAAGGGCACCTGACCTCGGTCACCCGGCTCGCCGATGCCTAGGCATGGAGCAGCACGACACAGGACTCCCGCCCCCGCAATCACGCTCTTCCGAGCTGGCGTCCACCGGCCATCAAGGGACGGTCCCGAGCCTTGTCAGTCCAGGTGCCCGTCTACCTGGCCGTGACGGCTTTCGTGACGACGACCTCCGCCGGGCCCGTGGTCGCAGGACCCGCGCCGTGGTCGTCGAAGCCTTCACCGATCTGGCGGCGAGTGGCATCCTGCGGCCAACGGCCCGGCAAATCGCCCACCGTGCCGGCGTATCCGTGCGGCTGCTCTTCCACCACTTCCAGGGAATCGACGGCGTGGCCTCCACTGCACTGCTTGCTGCATTGGCTACCCACGAGGGTGTCCTGGTCGCTGTGCCCTGCCGAGGTGACCGGATAGTCCGAGTGGCATCGTTGTGTCGCCAGCGCCGGGACTACTTCGAGGCGTTGCTCCCTCTCCACCGGGCGGCTGCCGCCCGACAGTCCTCGGACCCATCGCTGAATCCGGCGCTGACCTCTGCACTGAGCGCCGATCGCCTTGTCCTGCGTCAACAACTCGTTGCTACGTTCCGCACCGAACTCGGCCACTCCTCGAACTCGGGGCTCCTCGACGTGATCGACCATGCAACGGGCTGGCAGAACTGGCTCTCACTGCGCCACGACTACTCGGCTCCTGCAGCCGAACGCATCATGGCGGCCACGGCCCTGCACCTTCTGCCCCCATCGCCGTCCCCGCCGTCGCCGTCCCCGCCATCGCCCCTGCCGGCATCATCGCCGCATGCGGGGGACTAACGACCTTTGATCTCCCAAGGCGTGAAGTTGAACCCCCGCAGCACCGGCCCACCCAGACCCCACCCGATGTGAGTGATCGAGGCATTGGCCAGATACAACCGCCATGCCCCTTCGTCGCCCACGCCAAGCGCCCAGCATGCTGCCGCCTTGATAGGCGACACGTGACTCACCACGACGACATCAGCGTCCCCATGTGCGTCGCCGCCCGGCGCCACGAGTTCCTCGCACGCCTCTCGGACTCGAGCGCCAGCTTCGGCCAGGCTCTCACCCTCAGGGGGTCGGAAGTTCGTATCGGAGCGCCACTGCTTCCAAACCTCGGAGGGCACGTCACCCAGGAGCATCCCGTCGTAGATGCCGTAGTCGACCTCAATCCACCGATCATCGATCTCCACTGGCCGGCCGGTCTCGAGAGCAGCTGCGGTGTCCATGGCCCGAGACAACGGACTCGAGATGACTCGGGTTGCTCCGGACACATGCTCCCCAAGAGATCGGGCCTGTGCGATGCCCCGCTCGGTCAGTGGCGCGTCCAGGCGGCCCAAGAGCCGGCCTTCGGCATTCCCTGTGGATTGACCATGACGCACCAGGATCAGCACGGCCCACCTCGCTCGCTCGGTTTCGTCGACGTCGAGTCCACGCTCAGTGGACCAAGATCCGATCGCACTCTGGGCAAGTGGCCAACGCATCGTCAGGGAGGCGACGCAGGCGTTCGATCTCCACGGAGGCCAGGGTGAGATGACAGCCGTTGCATCGATCCCCAACCAGCCGAGCGGCACCCACGCCGCCAAGCCTGGCCCTCAGTCCTTCGTAGCGTTCGGCGAGTTCGGGCTCCAAGCCCGCAGCTCGCTCCGATCGGGCCGCCTCTTCATCGGCAACCGCACGCATGATCTCTGTCTCAGCCTGGCTAACCGCACCCTCCAAGCGTTGAGCCTCCGCGGCCAACTCCGCATCTGCGACATCCAGCGCCGCCAGCCGCTCGTCGAGTGGTTCCTGCTCCTCCATGAGGACGAGCTCGTCGTCTTCGAACGCAGACTGGCGTTCGGCCAACTGATGGACTTCGTGGTCCATCGCCTCGAGGTCGCGAGGTCCTGGCACACCGGAGCTCATGCGCTCCTCGAGCGCATGGCGCCGTTGAGCCGATGCAGCGATCTGTTCTTCGAGGGCTGTCTGGCGAATGGCCAGGTCGTCCCAGCTGCGCTGGACCTCGGCCCGCTCGGTGGCGAGGGCCTGACGTTTGGCGGCCACCTCAGTCAGGGCAACCCGCTCGGGCAGGGTGGCCGACCTGCGATGCAGTTGATCGATCGCCGTGTCATGGGCTTGAACCTCGAGAAGGATGTCGAACTGTTCAGCCATGCGTCTCCTCGTCCGTGGTGCGGTCCGGCCCCTCTGGGCCGACCCCCACCCTACGGGCCGCAGCCAGTGCTCCTGCGAGTGCGTCGTCAGCCATCTCGCCGGCATCACTCCAGGAGAACCACTCCACTTCTTGGCTCTCTCCGGGTGGAGGCGCTGGATCGACGTCGGGACCGATGAGGAGATACCGGACGTCGAGGTGGATGTGATCGCCGGCCTCGTGGACATCGACATGGAGCAGGCATGGTCCACCCGGCGGATGCTGGGCGTTGACGCCAGTCTCTTCGACGCATTCACGGAGTGCGGCTTCAGCGACTACTTCTCCTGCGTCGACGTGGCCACCAGGCTGGAGCCATCGGCCGAGGCGTCGATGCAGGTGGAGGAGGACGCCTCGAGGACCGACCACAATGGCTGACCCGGTGACGTGCACAAGGTCAGCATGGCGGTCGAACGGGCGTGGCAGCCGGGACAGTTCATCCAGCATCCTGGTCAGCGACGCCTCCTCGCGAGGGTCACCGGGGTGATGGGCAGCGAGTGCCTCGAGCAACTCTGCACGCCCATGAGCATCGGTCCTCGATGCATCAGTTGCACCGCTCTCCCGTCCCATCAACGAGTGCTCGACGTCACCGGGGACCTGGCGGCGCACACGACCGACTACCCCAGGTAGCGCGCAACTCCTCGGCACTGCCACGGACCACGATGGGCCATCCAGTAGGTGCTGGCCTGGGTGCGGGCCACGACAGGAGGCCTGCCGACATCAGCGTCAGGCTCAGGCCGACTTCCGGCGTTGACGATGGATCCGGCGGCGCTCCCGCTCAGTCGTGCCACCCCAGACTCCCTCACGCTCCCGGTTGGCCAGGGCGTGCTCGAGGCACGACTCTCTCACTGCACACTGATCGCAGATCGCCTTGGCCTCGTCGGCTTCCTCGTCGGAGACGGGATAGAACACCTCGGGATCGATGCCCTGGCAGGCTGCGTGCTTGCGCCAGGTGGCACTCATGGAAACGTCCTCACTGCGTGACTGCGGATCGGGTCGGGGCCAGACCAAGTCCGGCAAGCCTGTGACCTGGAGAAACAGGCTGCCTCCGACGCAAACTGGTGGAAAGACAAGTATGGATCACCGAGCGCAGTCATGTCCACCCGGAACTACCACTCTCCGTGGGCGAATCACTACATCTTGTGTAAAAAGAGGTAATTTTGGCCGGCGAGACCCGTTTGGGCGCCCCCGCCAGCTCCCCGACGTCCTCAAACCCAGGAGACGGAGTACCTCAAATCGGGCACTGCTCTCACCTTCGCAGGGGGTGTGATCGCTAGGATCCACCTCTCGGGCCACCACGGTCTGGACTCCGGACCATCGGCCCGGTTGGATGACGAGGAGGACCAACCATGGCAGAAGTCGACCTCGATGGGGCCACCGTCGTCATTACCGGCGTGACCGGCCAGGTGGCCGAGCCGGTGGCGATGGCCCTGGCTGGCCGGTGCGAGGTGCTAGGTGCCGCCCGGTTCCGCGACACCGCGGCTCGCCAGCGCCTGGAAGCAGCTGGCGTCCGATGCGTTCCCATCGACCTGGCCACCGGCGACGTTGGCGGACTACCAGCTGACGCCGACTACGTCATCAACTTCGCTGTGGCCAAGTCCAACGAATGGGAGTCCGACCTGCGAGCCAACAGCGGCGGATTGGCCTACCTCATGGAGCACCATCAGGCTGCTCGTGCGTTTCTCCACTGCTCGACGACAGGCATCTACCGACCCATGGGCCATCACGTCTTCAGCGAGGGTGACCCGCTGGGCGACAACCATGGGGTGTGGCCATTTCTTCGGACCTACAGCATCTGCAAGATCGCCACCGAGGCCACTGCACTGTGGGCTGCCGATCGGTTCGAACTGCCCACCACGATCGCCCGCCTCTCGGTCCCCTATGGCGATCGAGGAGGGTGGCCGTCGATCCACCTCGAGATGATGCGAAACGGAAGTGCCATCCCCGTCCACATCGACGCACCAAGCGTCTATCACCCCATCCACGAAGACGACATCGTGCGCATGGTGCCTGGATTGCTGGCGGCAGCGAACTCACCAGCCACCGTGGTCAACTGGGGCGGCAGTCAGGCGGTCAGCATCGAGGAGTGGTGCGGCTATCTCGGCGAGATCACCGGACAGACTCCTTCGTTCGCCCCAACTGACGAAACCATCGACAGCGTCCAGATCGACCTGACCCGGATGCACGACCTCGTCGGCCCGACCACCGTGGATTGGCGGGAGGGAATGCGCCGCATGGTGGCTGCCCGGCATCCTGCCCTTCTCCAGGACTGAAGCTCGACGGCAGGTGATCGTTGTATGACGTCAGTGGCAGTGCGTCAGTGGCAGTGCGTCAGTGGCATGACGTCAGTGGCATGACGTCAGTGGCATGACGTCAGTGGCATGACGTTGATGACAGGACGCCTCTACCGCGACATTGATGACACAACGTCGCTTCCACGACAACACGGCGCGCCCAACTAACGAGTCACGCAAAGCGATGAGTCACGGGGTGGGCCAGAGCAACTCGGCCAATGCCGTCGTGAGGCCGTCAAGTTCTTCGGCAACCGTGACATAGCCCTCCAGGGGTCCGCCGTAGGGATCGACGACGTCGTCCTCAGGCGAGAGGTTCACCAGGGCCGCCCGGGTGCGATCGCCATGGGCCGCATGTAACCACGATGGTGCATCCTGCCCGGGGAGACGCGGGCCGATCCAGGTCCCACGCCGCACCAGCTCTTTCAGCCGAAAGATGCGCGGCCATGCATCTGGATCGGCCAACGCCGCTTGTTGCACGTGCCGCAACGACATGCCCACCACAAGATCGGCTCCGGTCACCAAGGTGCTGTCCAACACCACGCTCCGGTGTCCCCTCAGGTCGAGCCCGTAACCATCCATGACCTCGAGGACCTCGGGAGGTGCAGCCACACCGGCCTCAAGGAGGCCGACGGAGCGAACACTGGGAGAAGCTCCTCGTTCGGCCGCACGACGCTCGAACAGGGCAGCAGCCATAGGCGAGCGGCAGATATTGCCCGAGCACACGAAGAGGACCTGCATGTGCTGCACGCTACGCGTCGTCCAGCCGAGACTCGGGGACTAGCCTCAACGCCTGTGACCCCGGTCCCGCTTGCCCTGGTCCATGACTACCTCACGCAAGAAGGCGGCGCTGAGCGGGTCGTCCTGACGCTGGCCACGGCCTATCCCTCGGCACCCGTCTACACATCGCTCTACGACCCGGCGGGTACATTCCCGGGCTTCACGGACCACGAGGTGCGCACGCTCCCCCTCGACCGGGTGGGACTGCTCCGCAATCACCATCGCCTCGCCCTGCCGCTGTTGGCTCCTTCCTTCAGCCGGATGCACGTCGATGCAGACGTTGCCATCTGCTCATCGAGCGGATGGGCCCACGGTGCACAGGTGACCGGACGAAAGATCGTCTACTGCCACAATCCAGCACGTTGGCTCTACCAACGCGACAAGTACCTTGACGGATCGTCGGGCCTGGCTGCCATGGGCTTAGGAGCCCTGGCCCCGGCTCTCCGACGGTGGGACGGCCGGGCTGCAGCCACCGCCGATCGTTACCTGGTCAACTCCCGGGCTGTGCGGGACAGGGTCGAGCACGTCTACGGCATCGAGGCCGAAGTGGTTCCACCTCCTGTCGACGTCGACGTCTCCGGGCCCACTCGGGCCCCGGCCGAGATCGAGCCAGGATTCCTCTTGTGCGTGTCACGTCTCCTGCCCTACAAGAACGTCGACGTCGTGTGTGCAGCCATGCGGAGTCTCCCCCACCTTCGACTCGTCGTAGTCGGCAGTGGTCCGCAAGCCGAGCAACTCGCAAGCCAGGCCCCAGCGAATGTGACCTTGCTCGGACGAGTCGATGATGCAGGCTTACGTTGGCTCTACTCGGCATGTCACGGCCTGGTGGCGGCATCCTGGGAAGACTTCGGTCTCACTCCGGTGGAGGCTGCCGCCTTCGGCAAACCGACTGCGGCCCTGCGCTGGGGCGGCTTCCTCGACACCATCGAGGAAGGTCGCACCGGTGTCTTGTTCGATGCCCCCGAGCCGACCCAGGTTGCCGACGGCATCGACGAACTCGTGCGCGGCGACTGGCCAGCCGAGCGACTGATCAACCATGCCGACCAGTTCTCCGTGGATCGATTCCTCGCCGAGATCACTCGGGTGGTTGCCGAGGAGCGCATGAAGGCCTGAGTGGGCGAGTCGTCAACGTGCAGTTGGCGATGCTCACACTGCCTAGGAAGCGCCGCGTCCCTTCAAGACCGTGGCCGGTGTGTGCCAAAGGATCTGGATATCCCACCAGAACGACCACGAGGCCACGTAGAGATAGTCCAGCCGACATAGCTCGAGATGGGAGAGCTCGTTCCGACCCGACACCTGCCACAGGCCAGTCATGCCCGGACGAGCTTCGAATCGCTTGCGTGCCCACCCGTCGATGGCTGCCGCCTCGGCCACCACGAAGGGGCGAGGGCCAACGAGCGACATGTCGCCCTTCCAGACATTGATGAGCTGAGGGATCTCGTCGAGGCTGGTCTTGCGGAGAAAGCGCCCGGGCCGGGTGATGCGAGGATCGTCGGTCACCTTGAAGAGCGGACCATCGACTTCGTTCATGAAGGCGAGGTCGTCTCGCTGGTCCTCGGCGCCATCGACCATCGTTCGGAACTTGAGGATCTTGAACGTGCGCTCATGACGACCCATGCGTTCTTGACGGAAGAACACGGGTCCTGGGCTGGTTGCTTTGATGACGAGGGCTGCGATCACCAAGAACGGCGAAGCGAGGGCCAGCAGGATGGTGGAGGCGAGGACATCGAAGGCTCGCTTCAGAGCACGAGCCCCCATGCTGAGGGAAGCCGGCGCGATGTCGATCATCGGGAGGCCAGACAGGTCCTCCACGTGGGAGCGAGCGGTGATCAACTCGTAGTACCGGGGGACGATGGACACTCCGACCTTGCCCGACAAGGACTTGAGCATCTCGGTCGTCCGCTCCGGGTGGGTCCGAGAGAAACAGACCACTACACGCGCCACTCCGTAGCGTCGGCACAGGTCAGGGAGTTCCTCGAGGTCACCGATGACCTCCGAGCGGTGCAGCGGGTTGTCATCCACGAAGCCGACAAACCGGACGGCCGAGTGGGCCCGAAGGTGGCTGGCCACCGTGTCAGCCAACTTGCCAGTTCCCACCACAATGACCGGCACGGAACCCTCGGGCGCCCGTCCCATCAAGCCGAACGACACAATTCTGGCCAGGGGCACCGACACTGCCCCGATGATGCACATGGTGGCGATCTTGGCCACGGTGATCCCATCGGTCGCCCGAAGGTGGTGAGCCGAGTATCCGATCACCGCATAGAGGAAGCCTCCCACCAGCAAGCCATGCAAGATGCTGCGCAGATCGGAAAAGACGGTCAGGGAGATACGCCGGGTCGTGCCTCGATAGAGGCCGTAACAGGCAAACACGGCCAAGAAGACCGGGATCATGGCCAGGTCGACGAGGACCACCGTGCTGGACTGTCCTGACCGGGTCTCGGGATTACCGGAGATCAAGGCCAGAACGAGCGGCCCGAGCACACCAGCGGTCGCTAGTCCCAGCACGTCAGCCGCCAGCATGCGGCGCAACACGGTGCGGCGCACTCGAGACACTGCTGCGTCAGGCTCCGAACCAACTGCGGGCGTTGTGACGCTGCGAAGCAGTTCCGAACGGCCAGCGACGACCGTCCTACTCTTCAGCTCGTCGTCCCTGATGGCCATCTCGCGGCCCTGCCCTTTCCTGCAGACGTATCCGCTATGAGCGTGCAGAGAACGGAGGGACTCACGCCCCTCACCCGCCCCGTCCGCCGCGCAGGTGCTCCTCAGACATGGTAGGCGTGCAGCACTCGCCAGCACAATGCCGAATTGATCCCATACCCATCGGGGGACTCAGGCGCTGACGGTCGCCGCCTCTGAACCGTTGAGAGCCATCACTGAACCCGCTGGCGACCTGCCATGGTTCGAGTCGGGCACGAGTTGGACCGTGCGACTCGTCCCTGGTGCGAGGTGGAACCACGAGTCGGAGGCCCCGAATCCCGGGACCCTGACTTGCACGCGCTGAGCGAACCGTTGAGTGGAGACGGTAAGAAGCCACAACCCCTCATCGTCACGTTCGACGTTGACCTGAAGGCCGAGATCGGAATCGACCGGCCGGGCGGGGCCCCCGGGGAGATACGCACCTTGCGCCCTGAGCGTGCCATCGCGATCCGTCAATTCAGCAGTCACCACCTCGAGTGCCCTAGGTCCGAACCGGAACGCGTAGGTGAGGTCTCGGAACCCGTCGAACAGGGCATCGGCCAGCACGGCTTGACTTCCCCGAGCGGGCACGCTGATAGGCATGGACCCGGATTCGGTGCGATGTGCTGCCGTGTGGAGCGCTAGGTCCAACACCCCTTCCAACGAGTGGCCGGTGTCGTTGACCACGTGAATCACGAGACCATTGATTCCTTCATCGATGCACAGGACAGCCACTGGTGCCGCCACGCGAGCCAGCGCGTACCAGTTGGCCTTTGGCCGACCCGCATGATCGACCAGGCCCCATCCCGGACCGGGTCGCAGGTCGTTGCGGGCGATAGCTAATGCCCCGCTACAGGCCGAGTCTGGTCTGCGCCAGTCGGCAATGGCGTGCTCGACGACTTCGACACCAACGGCTCGGCTGAGGTCGAGATAGCGCTCTGGGTCAGTGCGCTTGAGGGTGTGTGGATCCTCGTCGAAGAGCAACTGCACGTAGTGGTCGGTCACATCGACCATGTCGAAGTCTGCAAAGGCATCGCGATGAGCTCCCATGCGCCAGGTTGGATGGGCCAGTGCCGCTTCGGCCCCGCCATAGGTCTCCTCAACGGTGGCCGGCTCCGGAGGGATGGCGAACGAGATGCCCTCGGACGCGAATCTCGGAGTGGCCAGTCGGATGTCAGTAAGCGGACGCAGTAGCGGACCCACCGCGGCGAAGTGGGAGACGCCGACGTTGCTGCGAAACGGCAGGTCGCCACCTGACGGTGACGACGTGACCCAGGGGATACCCGGCGCCACGTCACCCAGGGCCGAGGGCAGGACGTCCTCCAGCACAGCCGACCGCCAGCGATCGGCCCCGAGACCCTGCATAGCCGCCTGCTCCTCAATCTGCTGACCACCGCACAACACGGCAAGACAGGGATGTGCTGCCGCCATAGAGGCGACGGAAACGGCCTCGGCCACGAGATCCGTAATGAACACCTCGTCATCAGGCAGGGCCGCCTGTGCCGACATCAGGTCCTGCCAGACCAGGAGGCCGTGCACGTCACATCGCTCGAAGAACCGCTCGTCCTCGTAGGCCGTCCCACCAGGGATCCTCACCATGGTCCACCCGGCCGCCGCCGCCTCACTCACGACTGCGTCCAACTCCTCATCGGTACGTTGCAGGCCTACTGGATCGATCGGAAACCAGCAGGCTCCGCGGCAGAACACCTGGGTGCCATTGACCGCCAACGTGAAGGCACCGTCCGATTGGTCGACCTCGATCGTGCGGAACCCGACCTGGCCCAGATCGACGATGACACCGGCGACAGCGGCCTGCACGTCGTAGAGGGGTTGGGGACCGTACCCGTTCGGCCACCACCGTTCGACTCCCTCGACGGTGGCCGTCCCAGCAAGAACGTTCTGGCCATCGTGCTCCACCACGATCAGCGGAACATGCTGACCGGCAACGATCAAGGTGGCCCCGCCACCAGCAGGCGCCACCACCCCGGGAGCCAGCGCGAGCTCCACCGAGACAACGCCGGTCGTCCGCCCGTCGGCATCGTCGAAGCAACTCACCCTGACCTGACGATCGACCACGACGGTGTCGGCGCCACGCACCAACCGGATGGGCCGCCACGGGCCGACGATGGGCGGCGAGGGCGACCAACCGACTTGGCGGCCCAGGAGGGACGTGCGCAACCACCGCAGATTGGGGTGGGCAAGCAACGACGACTTCCACCGAGGCCGGGGCCGGCGTTCCTCCAAGATGGGGGTGAGCGCGCCACAGCGAATGACCAGATGACCACCACTTCGGGGCCGTTCGATCCAGTACTGGTGTGCAGAGAACATCGAATCGCTGTGCCCGAGATGGTGACCATCCATCCAGATGTCCGAGATGGTTGCCACCCCGCCGACGTCGAGAAGCCAAGTGCCGTCGCCAGCCTCGGGCGGTACGGTAACTCGGGTCCGGAACCACCAGTCCGAGCCATCGAAGTCCACCTCATCCACAGATGCGTGGCCGACTCTCCGAACAGCACCGGCCACGGTGCCTGGCACCTCTGCGGGCAGCCAGTCCAGGTCGGCACCCTCGAGGTCTTGTGGATCGACCACGACACCCGGTGGCGATGACGCACACTCCCACGCGGCTCCGGCCAAAAGGTCGAGCGGCCTGGTGGTTCCCGGGTGCTCAGACGCCATAGTGCTCGTCGAGGATGCCCATAGCCCGCTGCCAGGCGTCGGCCATCGGCACCAACACGGCATCGAGGTCGACAGTCCGGCCGCGCACCACACGGGCCAGCGAGAACTGCAACGCCTTGGCACTCTCAGCAACTGACTGAAGTGCGTCAGCAGCAGGCTCGGCTCCTGGTCCGTCGTTGACGCAGAGCCACTCGACGAATGACGCTGCCAACTCGGCACTTGCCCCACATTGACGACACAGTCCGAAGGAATAGACGTGGAAAGTTTCGAGGTCCTGTGTCGCCAGCCACGGCAGATCAGCCTGGAGCCGGGCGCCCATACGCACCACGGGGTTGTCGTCAGGACGCCGGCCGAGGTGATCAGCGGTCAGGTCGAGCACCCTCTTCATCAGTTCTGGGTCATCCCGTCGCACACGGTCAAGTCGGATCTGCTCGACATAGGGAGGTAGTGCAGCAGGGTCGGCGTGTGCACCAAGCCGGAACACGCCGTCGAAGTCATCGCCGTCCAACTCGAAGTAGCCGGCGTTGTGGAAATAGCCGAGGAACCGAGTGTCGACGTCGACGGCCACGGGAACGATCGTGCTTTTGACGTGGTCGACCCCATAGGCGACCCCACGGGTGTCCGGCAGGTACCACGAGTCCGCCTCGACCGTGCACATTCGACCGAGTTCGAGATGCTCGATCACGTGGTCGAGTACCGGTCGCCACACATTGAGTTCGCTCACTTCGAGGCCATAGATCGCCCGGAGATCTTCCGGTGGAAACTTGAAGAACGTCCACTGATCGCCCTCGAAGTCGCAGCTGAGGGTGAACGCCGCTGCAGCCAGGGGATCGAGCCCCAAAGCATGGAGAACCTCGATCCAGACATCCACGTAGCAGTTTGTCTCCGTCCAAGTCCGCTCTGACGCGTGCAAGGGGTGAGGAGCAAAGGTCGCCGCGGTCAGCGGCAGCAGGGAAGTGGTCATGGACACCGTCCCCCGGTCAGGGCCAAAGCATCGATCGGATCGGAGCCGGCCACTCGAGAACATCGGTGCCATGGCGGTCCATCAAGGCCAGCGTGATGCGGTCGATGCCGAAACCGAAACACGACGTGTGGGCCACATCACCGTCGGCGGTGGTGATGGCGAACGGACGTCCGAAGTGATCGAGGTGGCAGTTCGAAGATGAGATTGCCGTGGGCCGTCCCTCTTCGAACACCGGGGTCACCAACTCGTACTTCAACTCTTCCATCCGCTGATTGGCTGCCAACATGCGACCAGGTCGTCCGAAGAACGGATCGTTGGCGACCACCTGCTCTACCGGCAGTCCCAAACTGGTCAGGACCTCGGCCCCGATGGTCAGCCACCGGTCACGATGCTCTCGGGCTCCCTCAGGCGAACCCAGATAGACCCAGTCGTGTTGACGAAACGCCTGCATGCGGAAAGGGTCTCGGCTGGGCTCGTGACGAAAACACCATCCGGTGACCTCAGCCAGGCGCCCGCCCTCGGGCAGGGAACCGGACTGCGTCGGGTAGAGCGGATGACACACGGCAGGGCAGAGAACCAGATCTGTGGTGGCCAGAAGGTCCGACCGGTCTTCGTCGGACTCAGCCCGTCGGACCAACTCGGCATGACCCCGCTCATCACCACGGAACGTGTGGATCGATCCCATCTGGTCGGGAAACGACTCCAGGTAGCCATTGGCCCGAAATACTTCCCACGGCATGACCGGCGGGAATCGGAGGCTCACGACCTCCTGGCCGCCACCAGCGGCCACCGCCAGCCGATCCACTGCCGCAGCTACGGCTTCGTAGTCCGATGACCGCCCGTACACACCGTCCACGCCGGTTGCGACAAGCATGCCGTCATTGAGCAAGGCCTGGCGAAAGGCAGACCAGGGCTCATGTTCACGGGCTTCGTCCTGTCCGGCCACTCGATTCACTCGCTTCGCTGAGCAAGCAGCATCTGGGCATTGTGAGCCAGGATGCGGTCGTTGTTGACCATCAGCGAGGCACCCATGGCATCACGGAGATGGCGGCCGAGGCTGAAGGGCGAGTCGAGCCGATAAGACGCCAGACCGCAGATGAGCATGCACTCACGCACCACGTCGACCACCAGTGTGGACGCAGACACCTTGAGCGAGTTCATACCGACACCAAAGCCCACCGAGGTGAGCCTGTCCGGATCATCTTGGAACTCTTCGAATCGGGCCACGGCGGAACGGACCATGTCGGTGAACTGCTGCAGCACGGACGTCACTTCGGCGAGTCGAAGGGCGGCCGGCGGCAGTGTGCCTGGCTTCTTGCGAGCCTCCGCTTGCACGAAGCGTCGGGCCTGATCGACCGCATCGGTGGCGATGCCGAGCCAGAGCGAACTCCACACAAGGTGAGCGAACGGCAGCATCGTCTCTCGTGAGATCTCTCCGTAAGGATCGTCGAGCACAGCGCCGAGTGGGCCTGTGGCCCGAAGGAAGAAGCCAGTCGAACAGGTTCCACGGAAACCCAAGGTGTTCCACTCCCCCACCTGTTCCAACTCGAGGCCAGGAGGTCGACAGAGCACCAACACCTGGTCACTCGCCGGGCTGTCGGCACTTCGCCGGGTGGTGACAAGAATGGCATCAGCGTTGGAGGCGTAGGAGATCACCGGGGCCTGCTTCTCCACGCGGAACCCGTCAACCTCCACCACGAGCGCACACACACTCGATCCGACGTCGCCCCCAGTCCCCACCTCGGTGGTCGCCGAGGCCAGCAGCAACTGATCGTCTACGAGTTCGCGCAAAAAGTCCCTGAGCGTGTCCGTACGTCCATGCCGCACGAGACAGGCCACTTGGATGTGATGCATCGCCAGGACCATGGCGCTGGAGGCACACCGCTTCCCCAAAGAAACCAGCCCCTGGGATACTTCGGCCAAGGTGGCACCGGCTCCACCGAACTCTGCGGGCACCAGAGCGGAAAGCAGTCCTTCGGCGGCCAGAGCTTCGATCGTCTCGGACGGGAACCGGGCCTCAGCGTCGACGGAGACGGCCGCCGGTCCCGCTACGGCGTCGGCCACCGCAGCCATCCGGGCCGCCACCTGTCCCGCCGGTGTCCGGATGACGATGGGGGTGGTGCCTTCGGCCGTTGCGGTCATGTCTCAATCACACCTCGGTCATCTGGGCGACACCGTCGCGAATCGAACTGATCGATTCGAAGGTCGACTTCTTCAGCATGCTCTCGGTGAACTCGAAGTCGAAGGCGTCCTCTAATGCCAGCATCACGTTGACGCTGGCGTGGGACGTCATCCCCGCCCCGAACAGGTCAGTGTCGTCGGCCAATGTCTCCACCGGAATGGCCAACCTGCCGTGATCGGCCAGTACCTGGCGGATCGTCTCGTCGATACTCATCGTCCTACCTCGTGCTCCTCTGGGGCTTGGGCCGCCCCACCTTCCGACATGTGTACGCCGCTCGTCGCCGTGGTGACAGAACCATGGGCACTCCTGCACCGACCCACAGCAACCGCGGCCGACGCCTGTCCCTCGTGCGTGATGCTCACACCAAGGTCCTCCAGGCCTGCGCCAATGGCCAAATCTGCCGCCGCGCCGGTGAGAACGACGTCACACCAGCC
>CAIQOJ010000040.1 GCA_903873395.1 uncultured Acidimicrobiaceae bacterium | reverse complement strand
GGGCGGCGATGTTCAGGTCGTTGTCGTCCATGCCCATCTGAAAGGCGCTGAGGGCCACTTCACCAAGAGCCGTCGTGGTGAGGCCAGCAATGACATGTGTCATGTCGTGGCCCACGAAGAAGTGGTTGATGGCCGATGCATACAGGCCCGGCAGTGGAATTCCATTGCGTTCGTAATGATCGAGGAATGCTCGTCCCAGGCTCCCCTCGTCGAGTGACTCGAATGCCATAAGGCGCAGGTAGAGATCGGGTTCGGGTGCCGTGGTGCTGACCGCGAGATCTCGCAATGGCGGTTCCACGCGTGCCCCCAACGTGGCATCGAGGAACCGGGCAGCATCACCCATGGCCCGCTCGGCGCCGTCGTCCACGTAGCGGCGGAAGAGCAGAAGATCAGGCCCAGGAGTTCCGAGCACTTCGGCATAGAGCTCGACCTGGGCGACCTGACTTGAGGACTGGGGATGGCGACAGCTTTCGAGCGTCACGTGCATCTCGTGGAACCGGCGTCGGACGATCGGGTCGATGAGGTGGGCTGCAGTCTCTTCGGGACCGGCGGGTGTGATGCCGGTGAGTTCTAGGTCTGGGCGACCCCAGAGGTGGGTAGTGAGCGCGCGCAGTACGGCGAACTGTTCGGGAGTAGGTCCACCATCGACGTCGATCCCTCCGAGAAGACCGGCCACCATTGGTTCGACGAGTTCAGAGGGGATGCGAAGCGTCATCGCAGTGCCCTCAACCTTCGAGTCGAGCGATCTCTTGGCGATCGCTGGCCCCAGGCACTCCGAGCTCGACGCCTGGCGGTAGTTCGACATGCAGGTCATCACAGTGATCGATGGCGAGCGTGCCCGACACCAGTGTGGCCGAGCTGACGTGTCCGCCACAGGTGCGATCGTCGGACAGAAAGTGGAGGTGGTAACCCGGGACCTCGATGCCAGCCGACGCATCTGGAAACCTGAACCCCACCAAGGTGCCCACGGCGTCCTGCACCTCCCAGTTGGCCTGGTGGGCCACGACGTCACGCAATGGTGGGTAGGGAGGAACTTGACGAGCAACCGAGCGGAGGGCGAGGTCCCGGAAGACTCCAGTGACCCGCACTGCGCAGACCGGCACCCCTTGTTCGACGAGTGCATCAGCTCGAGCGGTCAAGCCAGCGAGATCGAGTGGTCCGTCGATTTCCTCGGAAACATCAGGAGCGAAGTGACACACCACGGCAAAGGGCGTGAGCGTCTCGAGGGGTTCGCGCCGAATCGAGCCGTCTGACGCTGCCACCCACGCTTCGCCGTCTAGCACGATCAACTCACCATCGAGCTGTTGGACCGTGCCGATACCCAGGGAGCCCAGGCGCAAGACGTCGCCCAGCGTCGCGTCGCCCTCGTACTCCCCAGCCATCAGGGCATCCAGGGTTCCGGTCTGGATAGCCGTGTGTTCGCTGACGGGGTCATGCTCGAGCCCCTGATGGGTCAAGGCACGCAGGTGGAGCGAGCCGATGAACCTGTCGTCGATGATGTCGCTGGTCACCGCGCAGAGGTTAGTGGTGCCATGGTGGCCCACAGTGATGACCTATGGAGATCCGAGTCCAGGTGGTCCCACGAGACCACCTCGGTGACGGCGCCCTCGTAAGCCACGTCAGGTGGTCAACGTGCCCCGGGTCCGCTCACGTCGCCTGACCAGGTGGCGCCATCCCACCATCGCAGTGATGCAAGCCCCCACGGGTCGGGATACCAACCAGATGGAGTGGTCGGCACTGGGGCCGCAGCGGCTACCGCTGGCCCGGTGTCCTGCTGAGAACTGTCCACCTGGGGAGGCGCAGACGCCATCGCCGGTCGGGTGGTTGCAGGATTGCCTGGCGGCAGCACCGAACTGTCGGGAAGTACCGGGCTGTCGGGAAGTACCGAACTGTCGGGTAGTCCCGGGCTCGAAGCAGGCATCGGGCTCATCGCCGGTGCCGGGTGTAGTGGCACGGCCGGACTCAGTGGCTGCACAGCGGGTGCCGACTGAACAGGTGGCACTGCGGTCGACGGAGGATGGGGTGGATCTGCTTCCAAGGCATGCAGATCGGAACGGAGCGCATCAACAAAGGCCGGCATGGTTCTGTTGTGATGGGCGATGGCGAGATCGAGCCGGAACTTCAATGCCTCGGACAGCGACGAACCGCAGCGAATGACCATGGGGGTCTGGCGGTTGGACACAGACATGGTCAGGATTCCTCCCGACGGATCATGGTGGACGGCAACCAGTTTGCCCAGGTCACACTGACGCGTCTGCTTACCTCCTTGGAACACAACGCGAGATGAGGTGATGTAGAGCGTGCCCCGGTCGATGACGGTGGGTTGCTCCTCACCCTGGACGAAATGACCCTTGGACGCGCCTACCCGATAGCGGACGCTACGCCCGCCGATGCTGCCGATCGGAATGGAAACACCCTGGGACCGTCCGTGCCACGAACCTGGTCCTCGACGCTCCTCGACCAGCTCGGCGTCCTCGACGGTGAAGAAGACCGTTTCGCCCTGCTCCAAGATCAGCTGCGACGTCGTGTCTCCAGAGAATGTCGAAGCGAGGTCGACCAGCGAGCGGTACTCGGCAACGTGGGACTCCCACGCCACTCGATCCTCGTCGTACTGCTTCTGGGCCCGGTGGGCCCGATGCTCCTCGAACACGCTGACGTCCTTCCTTGACGCGCTGACTTGCTTGGCACGCTGCCGGCGCAGGTTATCGGTCCAGTCCACGGGAACGCTGTCACCAAAGCAACCCTGCCTCTGATCATTTGGCGAAGTGAATCACCGAGGTTCCCTTGGGTGGACGCCACAAGAATGCGGTAACCCCAGGTCCCGAGGGCAGACGTACTACCCCGGGGAGTGCTCCCACCTGCGCTTCGGCCCGTCGAGTCTGATCGGGAGTGGCCAGCTCCAGGCCGACGTCAGGCACGAAGATGAAGACCACCGGTGATGCGGCGACAGGAACCGTCTGGCCGTCACCGAACGCATCGATGAATGGGTAGAGATGGCGGTACTGACCGAACCTGCCAATCACACCCTGGGAAACCACCAACTCCGACCCCGGGGGGATGGCTGCATCCACCTGGGACAAGCTCTGGGCCGTTGTGTGGTCCACGACGGCGAAGGCCGGGGGGATCCGAGGGATCCACAGCACACCCGACACGATCACCTGCACCAACGCTGCCCCGCCGACGACGCCGGCCAGCACTACCCCATTGCGCCGTCTGATCAGCCAGGTCAGCACGGAGATGCCGCCGACCAGCACAAACACCACAGCAACGATGTTCTGGAAGGCGGCGTCAGCGCCGATGAACACCGGCGAATAGTTGAGGGCGTTAGGGACAAGAACCACCAGTGCCATCGCCGCCCCTAGCGGAGCCAGGATGCCGATCCCGCCCGATCCCACCAGGTACTGCAGTAGGCCCGGCATCCGAATGCGCAGCACGTGAAGTACGTCGGCGGGATGCACGATCACTCCCCAGGCGACGGCCAACGTTCCTCCGACTCCGGCCGCCGGAGACACATGGGCGAGATAGCCATAGTTCCCGGCCAAGCTCGACCCCTTGCCCGACCCCACGGCGACCACGAGCACGATCCACCCGATGCCCACAGGGATAAGCGGCAGGCCTCGCCGGCGGATGGCGCGGCCCGAGCAGGCAGCCGCCAGCCCGAGGCCGATCAGGTACGAGGCAGCCACATCACCACAAAGCAACACAGCCACTACCCACCACCAGGCCCTACGCCGCCCGGACCAGATGTCTCTGGCACACAGGATCAGGAAACAGAGGGCTAACGGTTGGAAGTGAAAATCAAAGGACCCCGCCCAATACATCCACGGCGAGGCCACCAACGCCACCAGGAGCCCAGCGCCAACCCAAGGTGCCGCCGCTACCGACGTTCTCCAGTGCCTCTGGAGGAGTTCGAGCCCGAAACGCAGGGCGGCTGCCGTGGTCACCGCCAGAGCGAGGTCTTGGACTACCAACAGGCTGAATGCTGAAAGTCCCACAGCTCGCAGCAGCGACAGTGGCCACATCGCCAGTTCGAAGTGGCTCTGCCAAAACGGGTACCCGTAGTGCGGATACCCGTAGGCGAACGTCGTTTCGTTCGGATTGAGATTCCCGGTGCCGATCTGGCTCCACGCCTGACTGAATGTGGCGAAATCCGTAGTCAGGTCGAAGCGCACCCAGAGGTGGTAACTCCAGATCCCCAGCACGACGAACTGCACACCAGCGACGACAAGTCCAACAAGCCACACCTTCCGAAGCGGCCCGGCCAGTTCTTCGGGAGGTGCGTCATCGAGCCACGGGAGGTAAGGGTCTAACTCCTCCATGAACTCCCGCCCATCGGGCGTGATCCCTGATCCATCAGGTGACTGGTGGAAGCACTGACGGCGATCCTCCCGGATCGCCGTCAGTGGTACCGGAACGAATGGTCATCGAACGCCGCCCTGACCATCTGGTCGGTCGGTCTGACCTGAACTCAGCCTTCGACCTTGTGAAGACGCGAGCGCAGCACGAATCCCCCGGCGACCTCGAGCAGGCCCATGACGATGAACCAGATTCCGAGAAGTGTCGCCAACGCCGTCACCGAGTTCGCTGGCACGCTCACCACCACGATCCCGGCGATCAAACTGACGATTCCGAAGAAGATCACCCAGCCACGCGAACCCCGCACGTTGCTCATGGCACCGGCAAGTAAGGCCACCACGCCTTGGACGATCCAGGCCAGGCCGATCAACAGACCGACGACCGCCTGCGTCAGATGCAAGTGGCGGATCATCACCACACCGATGACCAACTCCAGCAGACCGGCGATCGCCACCCATGCCCGATGCTCTTCATCGCGATCCAAGGCCCGGATGAAATGGAAGATGCCGCCGATGATGAGCAGGATTCCGATGAACACATAGATGACGTTCAACGAAGTCGATGGGTGCAGGGTGAGCACGATGCCTAGGGCGAGGGTGATGAAACCCACGATCAGTTCGAGCTGCCACACCACCTTGGCCGACAAGCCCCCATCGGCCACCACTACGTCTGGTTGTTCCATCGCACTAACCGTCCTCTCGTTGAGCAGATCTTGACCCCGCCCTGAAGGCGACCGTATCGGCAGTACGGCCATGCCCGGTGGATCCTCCAGGGCTGCGAGGTTTTCGTGAAACGGCGTTCCGCACCGAGCACGGCGTGGAGATAGTCGAGCATCAGAGGACATCTCCCACTAGCGTTCTCGCCATGAACCGTCGGCGCATTCACATTGGTCGCATCCCTGCAGTCGGGCCCATGCTGGTAGCCGCAGGACTTGTGCTTGCTGCCTGCTCATCTGGTGGAAACGCATCACCGGCAACTACCGGTGCTGGATCCTCCGTCACCTCGACCACGGCCACGTTCGGACTCGAAGCAGCATTCACACCAGGTTCGGCAGCCGTCAACGGATCGACTGACGTCTATCACTGCTCCCTCATCGATCCCCACATCACGACCGACCGTGTCTTGGTAGCCAGCCAGTTTCTCCCTGGGGTTGCCGCCGAGGTCCACCATGCCATCTACTTCCTAATTCCCCCCGACCAAGCAGCGAGAGCTCGCGAACTCAATGCCGCGGGTGGCGGCTGGGGTTGCTTCGGGGCGCCGCTCAACCCAACGGGCAGCTTCGATAACACGGTGTGGCTCGGCGGATGGGCGCCTGGGCCGACGGTCGTGCACCGTATGCCCACGGGGACAGGCATCTCGATGCCGGCAGGAAGTCTGGTGGTCATGCAGATTCACTACAACCTGTTGGCTGGAGATCGCCCCGACAACTCACGCGTCCAGTTGGTCTCGGTGCCCGCTGCTGGTTCGCACCTGAAAGAGCTCCAGACCACGAAGTACGTGGCACCCCCCGACCTGCCCTGCCCGTCAGGCGTCACCGGTCCCCTGTGCGATCGAGCCGCCTCCGTTGCCGACCTTTCGGCTCGGACTGGCCAGCAGGCCGAATCCTTCCTCGGCACCATCGAGAAGGTGTGCGCTCCCTACCACGATGCAGCCAACCCTCTCGTCCAAGGAGACCTCGTCACGACGACCTGCACCTGGAACGTCGGACAGACCATGCATCTGCTGTTTGCTGCGCCGCATATGCACCTCCTCGGTGCATCCGAACGCATCACCCTGCTGTCTGGCGGCAACGAGACGTCGTTGGCCGACGTGGCCCACTACAACTTCGACAATCAACATGCTCAGGTCGTGCCATCGGGACTTACCGCCCACGCGGGCGATCGGATCCGGGTCACCTGCACCTACGACCCCACCCTTCGTCAGAAGTTGCCGCAGCTCCGTTCGCTCCCGGCTCGATTCGTCACCTGGGGAGATGGCTCTTCCGACGAGATGTGCCTAGGGACAGTGGGCTGGACCGCTACCTGATCGAAGTTGTCAGCCGAACTCGAACGATGTCACCCCGTACAGCGATCCGAGGTCGACGCTCGGAGGTGTTCCGAGGTACATGCGGGCGCAGGCAAAGGATGCAACAAGACCGAACTCCGTGGCCAGCGCCATGGCATCGGCGTTGACCTCTGGCACGTCGAGTTGCACCTGATCTCCGGCAACGGCGTCCAACACGCCCGCCACAGCCTCTCGAGCCGCACCACCGTCGACGGCCACGACGGGGCCGAGTTTGTGGCCGACGGCACACGGTCGACACATCGCCCAGGCCGTCAGCTTTTCGTCTTCCAGGATGCCTCGGACCACCGCTCCAGGCTGATCGATCCATCGCCGGAGCAGATCTGTCCGCCTCACCGGAAAAGTCGGGCGGTCCAGGGCCTCGATGGTCTCGAGATCGTGCACGGTCAAAGGCACCGCCTCTGATGCATGGTGACCTGCCACGCCTTGCATGCGGAGGTTTCGATAGGCCTGGGTGAATCCTCCTCGCTCATAGAACGGCGCTAGGGCGAGAACACCGTCCATCCCGATCGTTGCCCCAGGACGAAGCCTGGAGAGCAGAAGGTCACGACGATGGGTCCAGAGGCCTGATCCCAACCCATGGCCACGGAGTTCGGGATCGACGATGAACAGGCCCATGAACCCATAGGTGGTGGCATGCCTGAAGACGGTTCCTACCCCCGCTAATCGATCGTGCTGTCGGAGGGCCACGAACGCCTCGGGCTGAAGATCCCAGGCGATGCGGACATCGTTCTGTCCTGGGTTCCAGCCCTCACCTGCTGCCCACGTCACTACCTGGTCGAGTTCGTCACTCCGTAACGCACCGATGGCTACTCGTCGTTCCTCGTCCAACTCACGTCCTCCACGCTCCCGTCGACTGATGCCCACTGTGCCACTGCCCACCCGTGAGGGAATGTTCCACCAGGGCATCCGAACGTGCTTACATCCTGACTTCCCTGGCCCTCAGTGCGGACTTCCCCATCTCCATGCCACATACCTGGGTCATTGCCACATGCCTGGGTCATTGCCACATGCCTGGGTCATTGCCACATGCCTGGGTCATTGCCACATGCCTGGGTCATTGCCACATGCCTCGACAGTTGCCACTTGCCTGGCAAGCCGTTGCAGCAGGTTCTTCAGCCAAGCCAATGTCACAGGCAGTACCTACTATCGGGCGAGGTAAGGCAACACAGAGTTGCCACATGAGGAGTGTGCGATGGTGGCTGGTCAATTGGGAGCCCGGGAACTTGATCGAGCGGCGGGCGTAGTCGTCGGGGCAGCAGCTGGGGATGCGCTCGGTGCCGCCTACGAGTTCGCCCCACCCGTACCGGCCGACCAGGTGCGCATGCGAGTGGGCAGATTGACCGGCCGACCGGCTGGTTCATGGACTGACGACACCGATATGGCCGTTGGGATCGTGCGAGCGGCCGCAACCGGCTCCCCGATCGATCACGGAGACGGACTTGACGCCGTGGCCGCCCAGTTCCTCGCCTGGTTTCGCTCGGGTCCACCCGACATCGGCATCCAGACCAGTCGAGCTCTTGGGAGTGCCTCCCGGGCGGCCAACTCGGGCCAAGGCCTTGGAGCCATCCTCACCGCCAGTGCCCAGTCCTACCAAGAGTCCAATCCCGATGCTGCCGGTAACGGCAGTCTGATGCGCACCGGACCAGTGGCCCTCGCGGCCCTTGGCGATGATGACCTCCTCCTCGCCTCGGCGGCTGCAGTTTCGAAACTCACCCACCCTCATCGAGATGCTGTCATCGCCTGCCAACTCTGGTGTGTCGCCATCGACAGGGCTGTGCGGCTGGGTCATTTCGAGGGTTTGCGTGAAGGACTCGACCTACTCGAGGAATCAGACCGGACGCGCTGGACCGACATCATCGATCAGGCGGAATCCCGACCAATCGCTGAGTTGGCCAACAATGGTTGGGTCGTTACTGCGCTCCAGGCGGCGTGGCGTGCGATCATTGACACCGCAAGCCAACCAGGCGCTGACCACGTAGCCGCCGGCCTGCGCGCCGCCGTGGCCATCGGCGGCGACACGGACACCGTGGCGGCCATCGCCGGGGCCCTGCTCGGCGCCCGCTACGGCGCCAGTGCAGTGCCGTTCGCCTGGCGACGCCGCCTCGGTGGCTGGCCGTCCGACGTCGCCCACGGCGATCTTGCGCCACTGGCGATCTTGACTGCTCGTCACGGGGTTCCCGATGGCCTCGGCTGGCCCACGGCTCCCGACCTGATGGCCTACTACCGTGAGAACTGGCATCCAACCGGCGTGCTGACCACCCTCCCGGGCCACGAGGGCATCCTCTGGGGTGACGTCGCCGCACTGGATCATGCGCCGGCTGACGCCTTCATCTCCCTGTGTCGCATCGGACGAGCGCAGCGACGGGGCACAGACCATCACGAGGTATGGATGACTGACGGTCCCGACAACAACGACCTTGCCCATGTGCTCGCCGACACGGCTGACGCTGTCGAGGAGTTGCGTCTCGACTGTGGATCGGTGTTCGTCCATTGCGTCCAAGCCCAGAGCCGAACTCCCTCAGTGGCTGCCGCCTGGCTCGTACGTCATCGTGGGCGCACGCCTGCAGCAGCATTCGCCGAGGTCGAACAGGCGCTTCCCAGCGCGGCCCCTCGCTCGGTGATGCGTGACGCCGTCTACACCCTTGGGCGGTCCGCTGGTGGCAGGTGATGGCGCCATTGGACGACCTCGACGGTTACCCGATGGGCCTACAGAGTTCGCCAGCTAGCGCGCGATAGGTGTCGAGAGGGAAGTGCTCAAGATCGGAAACGACTTGTATGCACACATGGTCAGCTCCGGCCTCCAGATGATCCCGCACCCGACGTGCCACTTGGTCTGGACTTCCCCACGCCACCACAGCGTCGATGAGACGGTCGCTTCCCGCATGGGCCACATCCTCCTCGGTGAAGCCGAAACGCTGCAGATTTCTGGCGTAGTTAGGCAAGGCGAGATACCTGACAGCGAACTCCCGGGCCTTGCATCTCGCCTCAAAAGGGTCCTCCTCCACCACCACGGTCAATTCGGGAGCGAGCAGTGGCCCGGGGCCAAGTTTCTCCCTGGCCCATGCCGTGTGCTCCACGGGAACGAAGTACGGGTGTGCACCGAGCGAACGAGACCCGGCCAGTTCGAGCATTCGAGGACCGAGAGCAGCCAGAACGCGGCTTGTCTCGGGAACCGACGGATCGCTCTCATCGAGCCCGTCCAAGAACGTCGCCACTGTGGTCAATGGGCGTTCGTACTCGGCCACGACGTTGGCATGGCTGGCTCCGAGTCCGAGCAGGAATCTGTTCGGGAACTCCACTTCTAACGCAGCGGCCTCACGGGCGACTCGCTCCGGAGGGGCAAGCCACACGTTGGTGATGCCTGTGGCAACCACCACATGCTGGGTGGATTCGAGGAGTCTGCGGAAGCGGCTAGGGATACCTGGGCGGAATCCACCTGTCGACCACAGTGCGCTGAATCCGAGGCGCTCGAGTTCAGCGGGCACTTCTATGGCGGCATCGTCCGAAACCGTCCAGGCGCCACTCCACCACACTCCAACGGCTCCGAGTTCCACACCAGCAGTCTAACGGCCCACGCCTGGCCCCCTCAGGACCAATGGCAGGTTTCGGGCGGGTGGAGAGAGGTAAGTGACCTTTGCCTCTGATGACGCCAGGGGGTGTCTGCGCCACAATTGACCCTGGCGGAAGTGGTGGCCTGAACCCATGGATGAACGACGCCTTCGCGGGAAGGCGAAAGGTCCGTGGACCGAGGCGAGCACGTCACCACACGACACACCCAGAGGCGGAGCATGACGGACGGCAGAACGAACATCGGCGGAGCAGGCGCTCTGCTCGTGGCCAATGACATGAGCAACGCAGACGCAGGAGTGTTGAACCAACCGGACCTCTTGGTATCTCTTGAGGACGGCGTGATCATCCAAGACCTCCAGGGTCGCATCGTCGAAGTGACTCCGGCGGCGAGCCGGATGCTCGGGATGGAGCGCGACCAACTGCTGGGCTCGTTGATTACCGATCTTGCCCTGGACTTGGTCGATTCGTGCGGTGTTGGGTGGACCCCGGGCGAACTCCCGTGGGCGCAGGCCATCTCCTCTGGACGTGAGGTTCGAGACGTCGTCATCGGGATCGACCCGACCAGTGATGGCCACCGATGGCTGTCAACCGCGTGTCGGCCCGTGGAAGATGGTGGCGTTCTGGCTGGCGTCCGCACGTCATTTGTCGACATCACCGCGGAGCATGCTCGCAGCCAGACGGTTTCCGCCTCCGCTCGTTACGCCGAGCTCTTGGCCGAACATGCCACAGACATCGTGGTCGATGTTGGACTCGACAACCGCATTCGCTGGATCTCCCGAGCCGTCGAAGGGATCCTCGGACGTTCGCCCGAAGCACTGCTTGGCACCGATGTCACAGCACTCGTCGACCCGATCGACCTCAGCGGCCTCAAGCACCAGTGTGAGCGCACACGTGCTGGCGCTACAACTCTGGAGACTCCTTATCGCTTTCGGTCCTCCGACGATTTTGAGACGTGGCTAGCCGTCCGAACTACTCCAGTGCTCGAACGCGGCGAGGTTGCATCGATGGTCATGAGTGCCCGCGTGTGCACCGAAGAGGTACATGGGCGCCAGGCTCTCGAGGATTCCGAGGCTCGCTATCGCCTCCTGGTCGAAAACGAGACCGAGGTCGTCGCTCGCGCCGACTTGGACGGGATGATCGAGTGGATCTCACCTTCCATCGCTCGCATGGCTGGCTGGCAGGCAGATCAGGTCGAAGGTCGGCGTATTGCTGAGTTCGTCGTATCGAGTGATCAAGCCGAACTTGCTCTGGCCATGAGCCGTCTGGTCTCAGGCTCGCCAGTTTCTTTCAAGGTCCGCCTGCGAACCGCCGGCGGCGCCTTCCGTTGGGTATCCGCCCGATCCAGCCCTCTGATCGACGCTGATGGAGGGATCACCCACCAGGTGATGTCCATCCGTGATGTCCATGACGAAGTCATCGTGCAAGAACGGTTGCAAGAGTCCGAGGAGCGATTCCGCCTAGCCATGGAATCCGCTCCCGTCGGCATTGCCTTGCTGGATCTCGACAGGAAGTTCATCGTCGTCAATCCCTACTTATGCGAGATGTTGGGTCGCCAGGAGTCATGGATGCTCGACCATCGAATCCCCGAGATCCTCGACCCAGACGACGACGTGCTCGACCTTCGCACTCGGGCGGGTCTGCTCTCGGGACATTCAGCGATCACGCCCCATGAACGCCGGTTGGTCCGGCCCGACGGGACACGCATCTGGGTCGAGTGTTCTTCGGGGCTCCTCCATGACGCCCAAGGCGACCCGACGTCCTACGTCTCGATCTTCGTCGACGTGTCCGAGACCAAAGCCACGCGCGAGAAGCTCTCGTACCAAGCAACCCATGACATGTTGACCCATCTCCTAAATCGCCAAGACATGTTCGACCGAGCCAGAACCCTCTTGGAATCCAACCAACGATCGGGAACCAGCGTTGGCGTGCTCTACCTCGATATTGACGACCTCAAGTTGATCAACGACACCTACGGGCATGCAGCAGGCGATCATGCCCTGATCGGACTGGCCGAACGGTTGACCGATGCGTGTCGCACCGACGACATCATTTCTCGCATCGGAGGAGACGAGTTCGTCATCTTGCTGCCCGGCCTCCACTCGGTGGTCGATGCCGAGCGAGTGGCCGCCAAGATCACGAACAGCTTGCAAGCTCCGCTGCGCGTCGACGGACACCATGCCCACGTGACGGTCAGCATCGGAGTCGTGCTGGCCGAACCTGACCAAGACGCCGAGTTCGCACTACGCAACGCCGACCACGCGCTCTACCGGGCAAAGGTCGCAGGGCGTGGTCTTGCGATGACCTACGACTCGAACCTCGATTGATGCGGCAGGCTCGAGCGAACCGCACTCATGCTGACCCGACGTCATGTTCGAGATCACGCTCGAGATCATGCACGACGTCACCCACGACATCGGGTCTGACGTCACGCAATCCTTCACGCTTGGCTTCAGGCATGGCTTCATGCATGGCTTCAGGCATGGCTTCATGCTGACCACATCGTGGGGCATTCGACCCTATTGCCCGACGCTGACGAGGCCTACGGTCGACGTGGTGGCTGGACGCCACGATAGAGAGGTTGCGTGATGAGGCGGCATCATCGAGATAGCGACATCAGGGCAGTGCCACTAGGCGGCAAGCGGTGACCGCCCTCATCGTGGTGAGCGTGGGCCTCGTCGTACTTATCGGCCTGACGCTGTCCATCAAGATCGTCACCCAGTACGAACGCGGGGTGCTGTTCCGACTCGGTCGGGTGATCGGCGTACGCCAGCCGGGGTTGCGGGTCATCGTTCCGCTGATCGACCGACTGCACCGGGTATCGCTTCGTATCGTGACCCAACCCATTCAGTCCCAAGGCATCATCACCCGGGACAACGTCAGCGTCGACATCGCTGCCGTCTCCTACTACCGGGTCATCGATCCCGTGAAATCGATCGTCGCCATCGAGAATGTTTCTGCAGCCATCGATCAGATCGCCCAGACGACGTTGCGCAAGGTGGTCGGCAAACACACCCTCGATGAGACGCTGGCCGAGACCGACCGGATCAACGTCGACATCCGGGAGATCCTCGAGCTCACGGCGACCGAGTGGGGCGTGGAAGTGACTCTCGTCGAACTTAAAGACATTCAACTGCCAGAAGATATGAAGCGGGCGATGGCCAAGGAAGCGGAAGCGGAGCGGGAGAAGCGGGCCAAGATCATCGCAGCTGAAGGCGAGGCGATGGCTGCAGCATCACTTGGCGAGGCATCGGACGTGATGGTCGCCCATCCCCTGGCCCTACAACTGCGCAACTTGCAGACACTCATCGAGATCGCCGTCGACAAGAACTCCACCGTCGTGTTCCCAGCCTCGCTCATGAGCACCATCTCGGAATTGGGGTCCTTCCTCAATCGAGAAGTGCAGGCCTCGTCGGCCATCGATGGCGCACGGCCCGATGACGCACCGCGTCTGGTGAGTTGAACAGTCAGCGCCCGGTGCGAGTCGTCATCCGCGTGCCGTGAACGTGAACGCTTCACCCTGGCCTGGCCCGTGGGATCGGCCGAGATCCACCTGGTGGTACGCCCCACGACAGGTGCTGCCCGCCAGATCCCTTCGGCGTGGGCGATCTAGCGAACCAGGCTTGCAACCTGCATGGCGAGACCCGATCGACGGGCGTGCGCCCACGGTCATGGCTGAGGACCTAGCCTGAGGTGGTGCCAGCACCCTCCCTTTTCACCCGCCCAACAATCTGGGCGGTGGCTCATGCCGAAGCACCCATCGTGGTGACCTCGCGCGAGTTCGACACCCAGTTGGCCGAGACGTTCGAGCGCACCGGTGTCCGACCGGGCCTCCTCGAGTCTGTGGCTGGCATCGTGGAACGCCGGTGGTGGCCTGCAGATGTGTCCTATGACGAAGCGGCAGCACGTGCGGGGCGCATCGCTCTCGAGAAGGCTGACGTCGCACCGGGTGAAGTCGATCTCCTCTTGTCCACATCGGTCTGCAAGGACCACCTGGAGCCGAGTGTGGCATGTGCCGTCCATTTCCGCCTCGGATTGGCCGATACCTGCGCCAATCTCGATATCGGCAATGCCTGCTTGGGCTTCATCAACGCCATGAACCTCGGGGCTGCGGCCATTGAGTCGGGTCAGGCCAACGTCGTCTTGATCGTCGACGGCGAAGGCAGCCGTCAGTTGCAGGAGACGACCATCGAACGCCTCCGTCGCCAGGAGACGACGGCAGGTGATGTCTTCGACAACTTCGCCTCACTCACTCTTGGCTCAGGTGCGGCGGCCATGGTGATGGGTGGACCTCGCTCGGGTAGTCACCGGTTCCTCGGAGGTCTGGCTCGTGCGGCCACCAAGGACCACGACCTCTGCGTGGGCAGTCTCGAAGGGATGCGCACCGACACCGCAGCCCTGCTCAGCGAAGGCTTGGCTCTGGGGCGCCGCACCTGGGATGCCGCCGCTGCCGATGGATGGGGCTGGGACGCCTGTGACCATTACGTGATGCACCAGGTGTCCGCCGTGCACACCGCTCGCCTGTGCGATCTCCTCGAAGTCGACACCGCCAAGGTTCCTCTGACCTACCCACATTTTGGCAACATCGGTCCAGCAGCAGTGCCCTACACGCTCTCGACGATCGCTGATGAACTGGAACCCGGTGAGCGGGTCCTCCTCATGGGCATCGGCTCCGGTCTGAACTGCGCCGGCGCCGAGCTCGTCTGGTAGGGCCGGTGGCCAACAACGCGTTGCACCCCGGCGGAGCTAGCCGTCACGTGTCCGCTCCAGCTCGTCAGCCGGGACACGCCGATCTCACCACGTGGGGCCTCGATCCTGCCTGGTCTCGTCTCGTCACCTTCCAAGGTGCCGCTGGTGTTCCTGTTACCTGGCATGTGCTCGACACCGCAACGACGCTGAAGCATCCGCCCACAGGAACGTTGGTGTGTGTCCACGGCAATCCATCGTGGAGTTATCTGTGGACCGATGTTCTCCATGAGATGGGCGATTCCTGGCGGGTCGTGGCTATCGACCAGACGGGGATGGGCTTCTCGGAACGAACCGGCCCCCGACGACTGGCCGAACGGATAGACGAACTTGTGGCATGTTGCGCCCAAGAGTTCGATGGGCCACTGGTCCTCATGGCTCATGACTGGGGCGGAGCAATCGCCGTCGGCGCTTCGGCTCGCCTGCCCGTGGAAGCCGTGATTCTGGCCAACACTGCGGTAGCCAAACCCGAAGACGTCGCCGTGCCGCCGTTGATCGCAGCAGCACGCCGGACCGTTGACCTTGCCTGCCGACGCACGCCGGCATTCGTGGAGGGAGCAGCAGCCATGACCGGCCGGTCGCATCGAGCGGCCTTGCGGGCTCCCTATCGAACCGCAGATCTCCGATCAGCGGTGGCCGACTTCGTGGCTGACATCCCCGTCACTCCGGACGATTACTCCGCTCCAGCACTGGCCGGTGTGGCCGATGCATTCGCATCGCTCACCTGTCCCATCTTGTTGGTGTGGGGTGGCCGTGATCTGGTGTTTCACGACCGCTTCCTTGCCGATCTGCGGCGCCGGCGACCCGATGCCGACGTCCATCGGGTTGTCGATGCCGCGCACTACTTACCTCTGGACGCACCCATCGGCGCCATAGCCGGAGCCTGGTTGGATCGAACGTTGGGTGCTGGAAGCAATCGGAGCGACCTCAGCACTGCGGGCACCAGCAATGACACCAGCATCAGCAACAACACCAGCAACAGCAACACGGTGGACAGCGATGCCCTCCCTGGGCCCGGATCAGACGCCCAGCCGATGGGTACTCCAGTGGGATTGCTGGCAGAAGTGGATGCTCATCGAGGAGACGCCACGACGCTCTATCAGGGCCCCGAGGGGGCGCTTACCTGGGATGAACTGGCGGTGCAGTCCGACCGCGTGGCCGCCCACCTCGTTGCTGCGGGCGTGGCCGTGGGTGATCGGATTGCTCTGCTCGTCCCCCCTGGGCCGGACCTGTTGGTGGCAGCCATGGCCACCTGGCGGGCTGGCGCAGTCCTTGTCGTCGCCGATGCGACCGCCGGCATCCGATCTCTGCGCGCCCTGATCCGGGCCACCGGCGTGCGGGCGGTGTTGGGCACACGACTGACGCTCGGAGTGTCCCGTGCGACCAGGATGGCTCCTGGGGCCACACGACTGTGTTTTGGACCCATGCCCGGGGCTCGTGACGTCACCAGCGATCTACGAGGCCAACCCCCTGAGGTGGTCCTCACCGGCGAATCGCTGGCTGCCGTGGTCCACACCTCAGGTGCTACCGGTCCCGCCAAGCCGGTTCGCTACACCCACGGCGCCCTGAGCGCTCAACGCGACATCGTGGGTTCCATCCTGGCCGAAGGGGGTGGGTCGGCCTTCACTACCTCGTTTCCACCGTTCATGCTGCTGGCACCCGTAGTGGGCATGGCCTGTCATCAAGCTGACTTCCCGCTGGCTCATCCAGGCCGACTCACGCTCGATGCCCTAGCTGGCGTCACCAAGGACGGCACCGTTGGCACGGCCTGGCTTTCACCGGCCTCGGCACGGAACCTCGTGCGCACCGCAGCGGGACGCCACGCTCCCGTTCCTCTCACACTTCTCGCCGGAGCACCCATCCCACGTGGCCTCGTTGCCGGTGTCGCCGAAGTGACCGGCGGCCAGGTCCGGGCGCCCTATGGAATGACCGAGTGCCTTCCCGTCACCGACGGACGAGATCCCGAGCGGATCGGCCCGCTGGGTGGGACCTCGACCGGAGCTCCTCTCGCCGGATGTGACGTGGAGATCGAACCTCTCACGCGTGTCAGCGGAGGTAGGGATGCCAGTGGGCACCCCGAGCCCATCGTGGGCGAAATCCTTGTCGCCGCTCCATGGATGTTCGAAGGGTACGACGCTCGTTGGATGACAGACCAACGATCCGAGGTGCGCAGGCAGGGCAAGCGGTTTCACCGGACCGGCGATGTGGGCTATCTCCATGAAGGCACGCTCTTCCAACTGGGCCGCATGGCCCACCTCCTCCATCCCACTTCGGGTCCGCTCGGCTGCTTGGCCATCGAACTTCCTCTGGCTGAGCAACTCGGTTGTGAGGTGGCCGTGGTGGGAATTGGGCCAGTGGGAGCCCAGGTACTCGTTGCCGTCCTCCAGGCCTCCGGACGACTCCGTCCCGTCCCCACGGAATTGGCGAAGCGAGCACGAGCATCCGTATCGGTCCCACTGGCCGCCGTACTCCAGGGCAGCCTGCCTGCCGATCGACGCCACGAATCCAAGATCGATCGCACACGCTTGGCCGGCGTGGTCGATACGTACCTTCGAGGCCGATGAACGTAGTCGTCACCGGGGCAACCAGCCTGCTGGGTGGCGAGGTGGCCAGCCAGTTGGCGGCTCGCGGTGACCACGTCACCTGTTTCCAACGCCGACCGAACCTTGTCGGCTTGGTCGATCACCTCGGGGATATCCGTGATGCCGACCAGGTCGCCGCGGCCCTGGACGGACAAGACGCTGTGGTCCATCTGGCTGCATTGGTCGCCCCCCGCATGGCGTGGTCCGATGCCGTGGCCGTCAATGTCCTGGGGACGGCGAACGTCCAACGTGGATCGGCGGCGTGTGGTGCATTCGTCCACGTCTCGACGCCTTCCGTTGCCTTCCACGATGTAGCAGCGGTGGGCGAAGGTGCTGAACCGGCGGCGTATGTGGGCCACGACGCCTACGCCCGGTCAAAAGCCATCGCCGAGCGCTCGGTATTGGTGGATGCCGCCCTGGGGTCAGTCCCCACAGTCGTGCTCCGCCCTCACCTTGTGTGGGGCCCGGGTGATACACAGCTTGTTGGCCGGATCGTCGCTCGGGCCCGTGAAGGTCGCCTGGTGCTGCCCGATCACGGCCGGGCTCTCATCGACACCACCTTCGTCGATGACGCAGCGGCCGCCATTGTGGCTGGACTCGATGCGGCCATGACTCAGGGATCGGCGACAGGTCGAGCCTTGGTCGTCACCGGAGGCGATCCTCGGCCCGTCGGAGAGATCGTGACAGGGATCCTGGAGGCAGCCGGGTTACCCACCAGGATCCGATCTGTTCCAGCACCCCTCGCCGCTGTGGCAGGACGGCTGTCGCAGGCATGGTGGCCGGGCGACGAACCACCCCTGACCCACTTTGCCGCCCGCCAGCTGTCGCTGGCCCACTGGTTCGACCAGCGTCAAACCCAAGCACTGCTCGATTGGAAGCCCGAGGTCAGTGTCGATGCCGGCATGGAGCGTCTAGCTCAATGGTTTACCCAGCAGTCCTGACGCCTCGTCCAGGTGCATCACCTGCGCTCAGATCGCAGCGGGGAGCTGTGAAGAAGGCACGACCTTCAACCCGATGGTTTCTCGAGGACCTCAGCCCGTAGTCGTCGAGGGCGGAGTCTGGTCCGAGTGCTCCCATGCCGGGGCGCCGTGGCCCGACCCAACGGCCCCGATATTGAGGCCGCCGGTCGGGTGGCTCCAATCGACCTGGGTGTGAGCTGCCGTTGGGACCTCCCACATGAGGCCTAGGCACATCTCGTCAGACGAGCCGTCGCCCCAGGTGATGTAGTGCGGCGGCAGCTTGCGCAGCGAGGGCAACTGCTGGGCCAACCTGGGGTTGTAGGTGCACGAGACCTTGACCGTCTCCCCCGCGGTGACCTTGACCCACTTGTTCAGATTGATCGACTTTTGGTAGTCGAAGTTGTATCTCGGTACGTTCATGAGCGACTTCGCATGGGCAGTGCCTGGGTTCAAGGTGATCGACATGGCCGTTCCCAGGAGATGCATGTGCGGGGCCACCCTGACGATGTAGCCAGACTTGGCGATGTGCCACACGCAGGTGGTGGTGTTCCCTTCGGGTGGTGCAGAGGGATTCTTTCCGCAGATGGCCTCCATGCCCATGTCGAACAGTGCCATGTAGGTGCCGAACCGCTTGGTCAGGTCTGCGATCTCCGCCTTTCGGTCACACAGCGGACCAGTCACCCCGGAAGGACAAGGGATGTTGGGCGTGGACACCAACGGCTGGATTGCCGTCGGGCGAAGACCCGTCGAGGCGGCAACGGTGTCAAGTTCGGCCCGGGGTTTGACTGGAAGGTCGCCACTCAGCAGGTTGTAGTGCACCTGCATGATGATGAGGCTGTGGGCGGGAAGCGGCGTCCCCGTTCCCACTGGCATCACGTCTTTTCCATGTCCCGGGGCCCAAGCACTCAGCCAAGGCATCGACAAGAACTGCCCGAGACCCTTGCCCAACACCGGGGGTTCCCCAAAACAGGTCCATCCCTGTCCCCCGTTGTCAGCGGTCCGCGCTGCGTCCACCAGGTTCGGCGGCACGAGGAAGAGGATGGCGTGGTGGACTTCTTTGACCGAAGGACCGCTTCCCGGGAAGAACTGACTCGAGACGATGAACGAGTTGTGGGTCGCCTTCGGGTCGATGAGCGTGCAGTGGTAATCGTCTGTTCCACCGTTGATGGCCTGGGGCGTGTAAGGCGTCTTGGCCGTCGATGTCAGGACCGTCACCTTGGCATGGTCGGCCTCTGGAGCAGCCGACGATGGGGTGATGGGCACAACAGCCAGGGCAACGATCGACACGGTGGCGACCGCAGCAGCGGTCATGGCGGCAAACCTACGGCGAACTCGCATGCAGGGAGCGTAGACGGTATCCCATGAAAATTGCGCTCCAGCCATCAACATCACCCCGAAGTCGATGCCTACATGTGGACGCACGATTGCCTGGTCGAAGCCCGATGCGTCGCCATCACCATGTCCACGTGGGACTTTGGTCCCATTCGATAGTCCGAAGGTCCCTGTTGCGACCCGACCTCTTGTTCGGGGGCCACCACATTGGTTGACTGACTCAGTCGGACGTGCCGGAGGGGTACGTGGAGGAGAGTCTGGGTCGAAGCAACCCAGGTGGAGTAGGGGACGGAATGCAAGACGACGTAGCAGTGGAGCGAAGCTTCGAGGAACTCTTGTGGGGTTTCGGCGAGATGCTGGACGAGACGTTGAGCGACTTCGACGCCAGCGATGAGCGGCACAGCGAACTGCAACCTCATTAAGAATTTGCCTGGCCAGGGAGTGCGCTGTGGGTACAGGCGCAGTTCCGTGGGTGCTGTTGGCCTGCCCTCACCGGGGATGATGCCTGGATCCCCGTGAGACGACGTCACGGGTGCATGCATGACCGCACCCGGGTCAGTGACGGGCCTGGGGCGCACAGGTTGGGCGCACAGGTTTGGGGCGGCACATTGGCGTTCCCACTCCCACGGCACAGCCGTGGGATCTCCAATGGCCCGCGTGTAGACTTCAGCGTTAGCATTCGCCAGTTGCGAACTATCGCAGAGGACTCCCATGACACAAGTGATCTCCATCCACTCGTTCCGAGGTGGCACCGGCAAGAGCAACACCACGGCCAACGTCGCCGCTCGACTGGCTGCATCCGGTGCTCGAGTTGCCGTCATCGATACCGACATCCAGAGTCCTGGTGTCCATGTGATCTTCGGCTACGACGACACGCCGGAGCCCACCCTCAACGACTACTTGTGGGGCAAGGTGGCCATTACTGAGGCTGCCCACAACATCACCGACCGCCTGAGCCCGGACATCGGCGTCAACGCGGGTGGCGAACTCTGGCTCGTACCCTCGAGCATCAAGCCGAGCGACATCGCTCGCGTCCTCCGGGAGGGCTACGACGTAGGCACCCTGAATGACGGGTTCCGAAATCTGGCCAACGACCTGTCCCTCGACTACCTCCTGATCGACACCCATCCGGGCCTCAACGAAGAGACGCTGCTGTCATTCACCATCAGCGACACCGTGCTCCTTCTGTTGCGTCCAGACCGCCAGGACTTCCAGGGAACGGCCGTAACCGTGGACGTCGCCCGCCGCCTCGATGTGCCGAACCTGTTCTTGGTGCTCAACAAGATTCCTTCGGGCATCGACCTCGATGACCTCCGTGCCCAGATGAACACCGCATACAACGCAGAGACCGTCGGCATGCTTCCGCTCGCCGAAGAAGTCGTGCAGAACGCCTCGGGTGGCCTCTTCTCGCTCACCTCGCCGGATCATCCTTGGTCCCAGCAGATTGGGCTGGTCGTCGAGCGCGTCCAGTCAGGGCGGTAGGCCTACCCATGTCCGCCACCTCAGATGGCACCGCAGGTGGCGAGTTCACCCCGGAATCAGACATGGCCTTCGGCGTCATGGACTGGACCGAACTGCCCGGCCCGGAGCGCCACTGCCTGAGATGGATGCTGCGCCTCGGTGAAGTGGGTGCTGCCGAGGCGGCCATCGAACTCGAGATGTCCGAGGATGATGCGTACGCAGTCCTTGAAGCCCTGGTTGGTCACCACCTTGCCGTACGGGTCGAAGACCGCGTGATCTACGTGGGCAACATCGGTCACAAGACTGCCCGCTTCAAGCCGGGTGGGATTTGGGACACGTTGTCCCAGAAGCTCATCGACGAATGACCAGTAGCGGACGTCACGACGCTGTCGTTGCCGGCCGTTCCAGCGGATACACCCAGATCAAGGACGCAATCGGCGTCGTGCATGCCATGACCATGAGGAGCACATCGTGAGCATCGATACCCCACCGGCACCGACGCAGGTCACCGCCCAGGGCCAACCGCCAGCGCCAGCGCCGCCAAACCCCCCGGCAACGACTGATGCAGAACCTGCAGGGGCTGCTGGAGGAATGCGGGTCCGCTTTGGCATGCGGGCCAAGATGCTGACGCTCTTCACGCTCGTTTTCACCGTGATCTTCGTGGTCATCGGCTTGTTCGTCGTGAACTACGTGGGCAACCAGGCACAGGCCCAGCTTGTCCGTCAGCTCAATGGCACAGCCGTCGGAGGAGCGACCACGATCGACGCTGCGGCCATGGTTGAGCTTCGGGCCCAGATTCCCCAGGCGAGCACAGCAAAATTCCCGAAGAACTTCCCATTGGACAACGCCCTGTACCGCAAGCTCTGCCTGCAGTTGGTGAATATCACCAAACTCGTGCCCAATGCCTCCCCCTATACCTACTTCCGGGATCCGGCTACCGGTACGGTCGAATGGGAGACCACCTATGCGGCATTCCCCCCGCAGAGCTGGGCGGCTGTCTACCGGGAGCCCATCAGTGGCATCGTTGGAGCTAACAGCGAGACCTACAACCTCATGGTCAAGGGCCTGTCCACCACGGTCAACCAAGCTCCTTACGCCGATCACTCCGGTGCGTACAACTGGATCTCCACCTACACACCCATCCGCGACGCCACAGGACGTCCAGTCGCTGGCCTTGGCGTCGATCTGCCGATGCAGTACGTCGGTGTCGTGAGGTCAGGTGCCATTCGTGGCGTGCTGCCCATCCTCCTGATCAGCTACGTCATCGTCTTCATCATGGTGCTTCTGTTGGCGACGTTCCTCACCCGACCACTGAAGAGGCTGACAGTCGCCACGGCTCGCATCGCTGATGGTGACTACGACGTGGACATCAGTTCATTGGCCGAGACCAAGATCCCTGACGAGATGGCCGTGCTTTCTCACTCGTTCGCCCTCATGGTTGACAAGGTGAAGGCCCGTGAACAAAAGCTGACGCAACAGGTCAAGCGACTCACCGTCGAGATCGATGCGTCGAAGCGTCAGAAGTCTGTGAGTGAGATCACCGACTCAGACTTCTTCAGCGGCATCGTGGCCAAGGGCAAGGAACTCCGGGAGAGCATGAAAGACGCCGACCCCGGAACTACCAACGGCACCAACTAGGCGCCGCCAGCCAGACCCTCCAGCCAAAACCTCGGAGGCAACGGGGACGTTCCCCCGCTAGGCACGGGCAGTCGACAAGCAGGCTCTGAACTCGCGTCGCCAAGCTGTCGGTTGCACCGCCATGGGGCAGTTCCACATCTTCGTTTCGCAGTTGGCTACCGCCGGCTGATGAACTTCTCCGGTGCTCACCTACACCCTGCCTCGTACACGCCATGCATGGTGCACGTCTACGAGCGGAGACGAGGATGGAGACTCTGCCACGACGTCAAAGAAGTGCGTCGAAGACGGACTTCATGGGAGGACCTCATGGAAGGACCTCATGGCTCGAGGGCGCTCGCAGCGAGAAGCTCGGACGGCGCACGGTCAGTGAGGCATGAGCCCCCAATCTTCTGCAACGTGCATCGACGTTGCCAGACCTGATCTGGTGCACCTGCACGACCAGCACCGTCGCAGCAATCCAGCACCGTCGCAGCAATCCAGCACCGTCGCAGCAATCCAGCACCG
>CAIQOJ010000039.1 GCA_903873395.1 uncultured Acidimicrobiaceae bacterium | reverse complement strand
TGTACTTCCACGATCCTGAGGTGGTGTGTCCCCACACGTTGCCGGTGTGCAGGTGCTTGGGACTCACGAACCCATGCTGGAAAATGTTCTCGGTGATCCAGACGTTCTCGGTCCGGAACACCTGGATGACCTTGAGCATGTTGCCGTCACCGAGGTCGACGAAAGGAAGCTCGTCGGCCCCGACGTGCATCGATGGCGAGGGATGGTCGACGATGTGCTGGACGACGGACTTCTCGGACTCGTGGTGGATGAGCAAGGGGATCCTTCTTCTTGGGACGGCCTGACGTGCCAGGGCAAGCTGGCAAGGCTGGATCTGGCTGCCGGCAGTGCGAGAACCAGCTCTGGCTGATCGAACGTCCAGCCGACAAGGAGCGTCCATCGACGAGGCGGTGACGCTCCATTTCCGGCGAACGAACTGACCCCACGTTAAAGCACCCGGCACCTTCGAGCCTGATGTCTGGCGAGTCGAGCCGCCTCCCCTGCTCATGGTCACGATGCCCTGGCCATCGTTTGCGGTCCATCGTTCGCGGGCCATCGTTCAGGGGCCATCGATCGCGAGCCTTCGTTCAGGGGTCAGGTCAGGTGGCTCAACTCAGGGGATCCGGCCTCTGGGCCGAATGCTGGTCCACCCAACTCCTAGGCTGCGCTGATGGAGACCATCTGGGTGTTCGGGGACCAGCTCAACTCCCATCTGCCACCGCTGTCGTCAGCCACTCCAACTACGGCCCGGATCTTGATGGTCGAGAGTCGAGCCAAGCTCACCTCGAAGCGCTGGCATCGTCAACGGGCCCATCTGGTGGTGTGTTCGATGCGGCGGTTTGCCGATGAACTCAGGGCACGTGGGTTCGATGTCGACTACCGAGTGGCGCCCACCCTCGCCGAGGGCCTCGCTGCTCATCGAGAGGTGTTCGCTCCGTCCCGGGTGGTGGCCATGGAGTCGAACTCGTTCGACGGTCGCGCCCTGTTGGCGAACCTGGGTGTCGACGCGGTCGCCTCCACCCAGTTCTTGTGCCACTACGAGACCTTTGCCGAGTGGGCGTCGAACCGGCGTTCGATCAAGATGGAGGACTTCTACCGCTGGCAACGCGTCCGACTGGGCTACTTGATGGACGGCGACGAACCGGCCGGTGGTCGCTGGAACTTCGATGCCGAGAACCGAGAACGCCCGCCCAAGGACGGTCGATCGTGGCCTGAGCCAGTGCGCACCCCGCTCGACGACGTCGATCGGGAGGTGCTGGCCGACCTGCCCGACACCTGCTGGGGTGACGCCCCTGACGGCACCTGGGCGACCTGTCGGAACGAAGCTCTTCGCCGACTCGAGCACGCGGTCACCGAGGTCCTTCCTCGGTTCGGTCCCCACGAAGACGCCATGCTCACCGGCAGCTGGCACCTCGCCCACACGCTGCTCAGTCCGTATATGAACCTCGGCCTCCTGCTTCCCGGCGAGGTGTGCGATGCCGTGGAACTGGCCTATCGCCGGGGCTCCATCCCCATCGCGTCAGCCGAGGGCTTCATTCGCCAGATCATCGGGTGGCGGGAGTATGTATGGGGTCGCTACTGGCAGTGGATGCCCGACTACCGCCACGCCAACGAACTAGCAGCCCACCGACCACTGCCGCCGCTGTTCACCGGGGCTCCGACAAAGATGCGCTGCGTGGACCAGGTGATCGGTGACATCGGCCACCACGGCTACGCCCATCACATCCAGCGGTTGATGATCCTCGGGAACTTGGCTCTGCTGTCCGGGGTCGAGCCGCTGGAGTTGACCGAGTGGATGTGGGCCGGATTCGTCGACGGGGCCGAGTGGGTCATGTTGCCCAACGTGGTCGGCATGGCGTTGGCTGCCGATGGCGGTCGCATGGCCACCAAGCCCTATGCAGCAGGAGGTGCCTTCATCGACAAGATGAGCGACTACTGCCGCACCTGCGTCTATGACCGCAAGAAACGGACCGGGCCCGATGCATGTCCGTTCACCACCCTCTACTGGGACTTCCTCGATCGACACCAGGTCCGGTTCCGTCGGAACGCACGGGTGGCGCAACAGGTCGCTGCCGCAGGCCGATTGAGCGACCTCGAGGACGTGCGAGCACGAGCCCGTGACGTGCTGGAAGCCCTCGACGCGGGCGACCTCTAGATCGGGTCGCGGAAGCGACGCTTCGACGAGACGACCTCACCACCTGCGAAGCGCCTTCGCCCTGACGTCGCCGAAGTGACGTCGACGCGCTGACGTCGAGGCACCAACTGCGGCGCACAGCCTTCACGTCGACCGCATGTCCTGTTGGCGCACGAAGAGGCGAGGGCCTCGTTCCACCTAGTGGTGGCTCAGACGTCGCCTTCCATGATCTCCGGCGGGGACGTCAGGTAGGCGCCGAGGTTCTGCTGCACCCACGACCGAGCCATCTCCGTGGACAGATCGGCCGATGCCCTGTCGTCCCAGATGCCGACCGATGCCCCTTCGCCCTCGCCGGTCTCGAGCCAGTAGTACTCGTGGAAACCAGCCATCTTGCTCAACATGTCGCGGAACTCGCCCCGGATCAGTGTGTCGATGACCTCGTGATTAGCGGGGTCGTAGGTGTAGTGGCGAATGATGGCGAACATTTGGGCACGCTGCTTTCCTGGGTGACGAATTCGAGCCGAGATTGGGTACCGGGCTGAGCACGAGTATTGCAGGTTTCAGACGTTTTCGGCCCGGCGATGCGAGCCGGCGATGTTGCGACACCTCTACGCTTCATCTGATCCTCAGGCAAGATCTGATCCTCGAGCAAGGCAGTCCGGGTCAGAGTCACACCTCCCACCACTCGCCGTCCTCATGAGGTGCCACCCGGTCGAACAGACCTTCATAGGCATGCGCTCCTTCGGTGTGGATGGGCACCACGACCCCAGGGGACAGTGCTGCCGCAAAGCGCTGCAGGTCTCTCACCGAGGCATGCCCCGAGGCGTGGTCGACGTCGAAGGGGACGCCAGCCTCAGCGAGACCGGCCTGGAACCGCTTCCCGCCAGCGTCCTCCAGGTAGCCGGGCCACAACGACCACACCACCGTGCCGCCAGCGAGCACGCCTGCATGTTCCAACTCAGCCACCGCCGATTGAGGCTGGAGGAGCGTGATCTTCTCCGCATGCTCGACCAGCCACTCGGGAAACACCCTGCATGCCCGGATCAGGTTCATGCGGTCGAACTGGCCGCTCCGCTTCACCCGCACTCGCTGGGCGTTGGGGACATAGACCCGCAAGCCGTCGAACCCGGGTTGGGGCAACGTGGCCCGGCCGATGGCGCAGACCACGGAGGCCGTATAGAGGTCGCACACCAAGATGCGGCCAGCCCGTCGACACGCCCGGTAGACGGACACCAGACGGTCGATGTTCTGCGCCGAGGAGATGACGGCCACCGCACCCGCCGTGTCGGCCATGCGAGCAGTGAGGGACTCCTCGACATCGGCCTCGGACCGCGCTGCATGCGTCACCGGGGCAGCAGCGGCGTCGGCAGCACCGCTGGGGTGGACGTGGGTTCCTTCGCACAAGAGCACATCGATCCCTGCGGGCGGATGGCCAAGGAGCTTCTCGAAGAGGCGGGCTTTGCGTCCGTGACCCCGGAAGTCCCCGGTATAGAAGAGCCGCCGGCCGCCGGCTTCGACGAGGAGCGAGTACGAGTCGTAGCCACTGTGGTCGGCCAGGAACGGCGTGACGGTGAACGCGCCCAGTCGCACCGGCACCCGGTCGGCCAAGAACTGGTCGGCATCGATGACTGCCCCGGCCTGGCTGAAGAACTCGGCCTCGGCCAGCATCCGCTGGGCCTCCGCTCCGATCACGATCGGCACCTTGGGGTGGACCTGGTCGATGAGGCCGAAGTGGTCGAGGTGGGGGTGGGAGATGACGACTCCTGCGAGGCCCGTATCGCTACCGTCGGCCAAGCCAGGGACTTCTGGCAGCGGGACGAACTCGTCCCAGCCAGCCCACAGCGGCTTTCCCACGTCGAGGACGATGCGACTGCCCCCACTGGCCACTTCGACGCAGCTGCCACCGATCTCCCGAGCACCGCGATGGATACGGACCTGCATGCCATCCCTGTCCCCAGCCGGTAGCGACGGGTCAGTCAGATCTGTCGCGTCGATCACACTCACCATGAGCCGACCTCGTCGAATGCCAGGGCCATGAAGTCGAGACCTTCGAGGTGTTCAAGGACACTCGGGTCGATGGGTGGCGCCCAGTTGTCCTGGAACCAGACGATCTCGAGCCACCAGCCACCGAGGTCGAACAAGCCGGTGCATTGGCGGCGGGGCAAGTACGCCGAAGGGCCGAACGGGGTCGCGTAGGGAGGTTCTCCGGGCCGCTCGGTGGGGCGCACCAGGTAGGTCGGGATCCGACCCTGGTATCGGGCGATGCGATCGAGGATGTCCTGGTTGATCTTGTGACACGGTGCCCCATCTAACAGACCCTCATATGTGAGATATTGACTCAGTGACCGCAGACGTGGATGGTTTCCTCCTGCACAGGTAATTGTGATGTCATTTCCGTATTCCATGCCATCCATTATGCCCACGGGGTGTAACACCGCTTCCAGGCATAAATCCAGTTCAGAACCCCTACAGGGGTTCTGAACACCGCATGCGAGGCTGGGGTCGTGTCACACCCTCATGAGATAATGATTCTGTTCCCGGATGCTCCGGAGGGCAGAAAGACGAGCAGTGAGAACTACCAGTATCAGCACCACCAAGACGAATGTCTTTTGGAATCACGACTACACGGCGGCCAGTTACGCATTCGACACCACCCGGAAGTCCGGGGACATCGCCCGGGCCATCGATGCGGGCCGGGCCGATGTAGTGATCATCGACCCCTCGTCCCACCGGGAGCGAACCCTCGAACTCATCCGGACCGTCCACGACGCCATCTACGTCGATGCTGTCCTCAGCGGACATCCCGAGCACCTGGCCAGTTCCCAAGGTTTCACCTGGGATAGCGGCATCCCCACCATGGCCATCGCCCACTCGAGCGGCCTGGTGGCCGCCGTCACTGAAGTCCTGAGTGGATCCAGCCGGGTTGCCGGGTCGCTGTCGTCAGGCCTCCATCACGCCCGAGCTGGCACTGGCCGTGGCTACTGCACCTTCAACGGATTGGCCGTGGCCGCCGAGGCCGCCTTGACCGCAGGGGCGGAGCGCATCCTGGTGCTCGATCTCGATGCCCACGGTGGCGGTGGGACCCGCTCGCTGTGCGACCCTGACCGGGTCGTCCAGATCGATGTCTCCACCAGCGGCTTCGACGCTTGGAATCCGGCCCCTTCCGACGCCTACCTGTTCGCCGGCAAGGACGACTACCTCACCACGATCGGCGAGGCCCTCGACCTGGCCGCCCGTGCGGGGGCCTTTGACCTCGTCCTCTACAACGCGGGCATGGACCCGGTCACCGACTCAGGCGTCTCTTCCCAAGACATCGCCGTTCGTGAGCAGCAGGTGGCCTCATGGGCCGAGGAACACGACCTGCCCTTGGTCTACGCCCTGGCCGGCGGCTACGCCCATGGAGGTGATGCCGCCCGGGAAGCGCTCGTCGATCTGCATCTCCTCACCATCCAGGCCTTCGCATGAGCGGCTCCCTCTACGACGTCCTCGATGCCAACCACGGCACGCATGACGGTCCGGCCCAGGAGCGTGTGGCCACCGTCTTCGAGGTGGTCCGCGGGCATGGTGCCGTCCTGGCCGACTTCTTGGCCCGGCCAGGCAGGTGGCACCTGTTCATCGAAGTAGATCGGTCGAGATGCCTCGAATGTGGGAACGATGAGGGCCGCTACCTGCAGTTCGCCATACTCGAGGACGGGCGTTCGATGGTCGGTGAGTGCAGTTCGAACGCATTCTTGGATGATCCCTTCCGCCTCACCCTTCACCAAGAGCTGGCTCTCGTCGAACTGGGTTGGAAGATGCCCGACGAACGGGTCCCCAACTGGTTTCTCGAGGCCACCACCGACCAGGAGGTAGCCCGCTTAGCCGACGTGTCGTGTGCCACCCTCACCCAGGTCTTCGGCCTCGATGACCAGCACCGCCTCACCGTCAGATTCTGCGAGCGCGTGCTCGATATCGATGAGTCTCGATGACCAATGCCCGGCGCCCGATCACCGGCCTGACCAACAAGGCGACGTCCTCCAACAGGGCGAACTGGCCTGGGGGACCGAGTCGCTCGACGCCTCCACCCTGTATCTCCACGACGACCACGCAGAGAAACTGGTCGTCGAAGCTGGCCGAGGGCCGCTGTGGCTGTTCGGTCACGGTGGGCTCGGCATCAACAGCCATGCCTGGAGCCAGAACATCCGGTCCGGTCCCTTGATCCTGGCCCTACAAAGTCTCTGGGCCGCCGGACTGATCCAGACGTAGATCTACTTCTCATGCGTAACAGGACCCCAGGGATAGTCGGACCCTGCGGCTCGGTGCAGTGACCACTGGCGGATCCTGAGCAGGAGCCAGGATCCTGATCACACAGAACCTCTCCCTCCGTTGCCCCCGGCCCCGTTACCCCCGTACTCGTTTAACCCCGCACTCATTGCATCAGAACTAACCGCCCTCTAGGCGTACGTAGAGCCTCTCTTGGAGGAAGTAACGCCGTAGGCTCCAGCCATGGCCATCTCGTACTCCTCAGACGACGTCCTCGCCGCCATCGCCGGCATTCGCACTCGGACCATCGGCGTCCTCCGTGTCGCTGGCGAGGAACGTGCCGCCCAGATCGTCCCGACCTGTCCCAACTGGACGGCCAAGGAGCTGGCCTGTCACATGTACGGCGTGTGCGACGACCTCGTGAACGGGCGTCTTGACGGGATTGGTTCTGATGCCTGGACCCAAGCCCAGGTCGACCGCCACAGCGGCAAGCCCCTGGACGAGCTTCTCGACGAGTGGGCCGCCTCCGGAGAGACCTTCGATGCGATGGTGCCCCACATCCCCAAGCCGGCGAACTTCCAGCTGGTGATGGACATGGCCACCCATGAACACGACATCCGCCTCGCCGTGTCGATGCCTGGTGCCCAAGACGACCTGTCATTGGCCATCGGATCGGCCTACATGGTCCACAACATCACCAAGATGGACGCCAGCCTGGGCGAGCAGATCCAAAGCAGTGGGCTCAGTGACTTCGAGCGTCTGCGGTCGGTCACCGGACGCCGGTCAAAGGCCCAACTCGAGGCCTCAGGTATCGACGCCGAAGGTCTGGGTCGCTTCTTGGCCGTGTCGCCCATGACCATCGTCGAGACCGACCTCGTCGAGGTGTCCACGTCGACACCCTCGGCTGACCAAGGCGCCTGAGGTGCTGGTCAACAACGCCGTCTACGTCGCGGGACGACGGGCGCCCGACCCTGCAAACCTCGAGGCCACCTACGAGGCCGTCCGTGAACAGCGCGGCATGGCCTGGATCGGCCTCTACCGACCCACCGAAGACGACATCCGTTCCGTCGAAGCCGAATTCGAACTCCATCAGCTTGCTGTCGAAGATGCCGTGCGGGCCCACCAGCGGCCCAAGGTGGAGCGCTACGGGAACACCCTGTTCACCGTGCTCCGACCCGCCCGCTACCTCGATGACATCGAAGAGGTCGAGTTCGGCGAGCTGCACATCTTCACCGGTCCGGACTTCGTGGTCACCATCCGCCACGCCGAGACACCCGACCTCACCAAGGTCCGGGCCCGACTCGAGGACGACCCTGAGCTGTTGGCGCTTGGGCCCGAAGCCGTCCTCTACGCCATCATCGATGAGGTCGTCGATGAGTACGGGCCTGTGGTCGAAGGCCTCGAGAACGACATCGACGAGATCGAGGACCAGCTCTTCATGGGCGACCCAGCCGTCTCCCGGCGCATCTACGACCTCTCTCGTGAGGTCATCGACTTCCAACGGGCCACGCATCCCCTGCTCGAGGCGATCACCGCACTCCAGGACGGCTTCGATAAGTACTCGGTCGACATCGGCTTGCAGCAACGCCTGCGGGACGTACGCGACCACACCCTGCGGATCGTGGAAAAGGGAGACGAGTTCCGCTCCGTGCTTCAGAACGCCCTCACCGTGCAGGCAACGTTGGTGAGTCAGCGCCAGAACGAAGAGATGCGGATCCTGACCGAAGCAAGCATCGAGCAGAACGAAGAGGTCAAGAAGATATCGGCCTGGGCCGCCATCCTCTTCGCCCCCACGTTGGTCGGCACCGTCTACGGCATGAACTTCGACCGGATGCCCGAGCTGCACTGGTATTACGGCTACCCCATGGCTCTCTGCACCATGTTGGTCACCTCGGTCACTCTCTACCTGGTCTTCAAGCGTCGCCACTGGCTGTAGCTGGTGGCTGTAGCTGGTGGCTGAAGCTGATGGCCGAAGCGGATGGCCCATCCAACTCGTCTCGGCGGCGGGCCGCCTTCTGACCAGGTAACCAGACCCGACTCGCGAGACCGCCGCATCGGGCGGAACCGGCACGTGATGGGACCTTCCTCGGACTCGTCCAACGCCAGGATCCCCGGCTCTCCCCAGCCCGCGTTCGGCTCGCCACGATGCACTCAGGTTCGCACCGTGCAAACACCAGATGAACTCTTCGCGAACGGGTCGGCTTTGTGGCCTGACCACGGCAGATTGCTGCCATAGTGGCGCCGATGAACTCGTCGAGCACGCTTGTCCTCATCATTGTGGTCATCGTCGGCCTCGGCTTCGACTTCACCAATGGCTTCCACGATGCCGCCAACGCCATGGCGACGTCGATCGCCACCGGTGCCCTCAAGCCCAGGGTGGCCGTCGCCATCTCGGCGGCCGCCAACCTCATCGGTGCCTTCCTCTCTCTGGCCGTGGCCGCCACCATCGCCAAGGGCATCGTCAACCAGGACACCGTCACCATCGAGGTCGTCTTCGCCGGATTGGCTGGCGGTGTGGCTTGGAACGTGGCCACGTGGTACTTCAGCATCCCGTCCAGTTCATCCCACGCCTTGCTCGGTGGCGTCATAGGCGCCACCATGATCCATGCCGGTGCCAGTGCCGTGATCTGGTCCGGCGTTGCCTCCAAGGTCTTCATCCCGGCCCTGTTCGCACCGACCATCGCCTGCGCTGTGGCAGCCCTGGCCACCTGGCTGGCTTATCGGATCAGCCGGTCCGTCGACGAACAGACCAACAAGACCGGTTTTCGGTGGGGGCAGATTGGCACGGCCACCCTGGTGTCGCTCTCCCACGGAACGAACGATGCCCAGAAGACCATGGGCATCCTCACGCTGGCCCTCGTGGCCAACGGGACGATCTCGAGTGATGCCACGACGCCCATGTGGGTCGTCATCGCCTGTGCCTTGGCCATCTCGGCCGGCACCTACATCGGTGGCTGGCGGATCATCCGCACGCTGGGCAAGGGCTTGATCGAGATCGAGTCGCCTCAGGGCTTCGCCGCCGAGGCCACGTCGGCTGCCGTCATCCTCACCTCATCTCACCTCGGCCTCCCGCTGTCCACCACTCAGGTGTGCGCAGGCTCGGTTGTTGGCGCCGGACTCGGCCGAGCCGAACCGGTGCGCTGGGGTGTGTTCGGCCAGATGGCCCTGACCTGGATGGTGACCCTGCCAGCTGCGGCCATGGTCGGGGCACTCACCTATGCCGTGGTGAACGCCATCGGTTCAACCGCCGGCGTCATCGTGATGTCCCTCGTCCTGGCCGCCTTCTGCGGTGTCCTCTACATGCTGAGCCGGCGCTCGCCTGTCGATCCGAGCAATGTCAACGCCGAATGGGATGCCCACGGTGGACTCAGCCACGAGCCTCAGCTCGCGGCCTAGGGAGGACTACGCATGTCGACCCTGATTGCCTCATCGGCCTACATCAACTGGTCATCGTTGGGCACCGTCCTGCTCATCGGCATCCTCGCCGGGGCCGGGGCCGTCGCTCTCTATTCGCTGGGCCTGGTGGCGCTGTCGGTGTCGGGATACATGCCTGGTGCCGATGGGCAGACGGATGGCAGAGCGGTCAAGCGCAACCCACTCGCCCTGGTCGGTGGAATCGTCTGCCTCCTCGGCGTGGTCGGCATCGCCGTGGTCGGCATCCTGGAGATCTTCGTCAAGGGCTAGCGACGTCAGTCACCACTGGCTGCAGCGAGCAGTGGTCAGTCTCATCAGGACAACCGGGCCATCGAGCACGCCGCTCAACGGAACTGGTGCCTCAGAGCAGCGGCGCCAGCTGAGATTCAAGAGCCCGACTGATCCAACTGGCGTAGGTGATGGTCATGTGCTGTCCATCTTGATAGACGAGGTGGACGCCGTCGGCGGCTTGGACGAAGAGCACACACTTGTTTCCCGAGCAGAAGAATGCACTCGAATCGATGTCGGTTGCTCCCGCCGCCTTGGTGGCCGGGATGAGGGCGACATTGAGCGCATTGGCTTTCTGGCTGGACCAGAGCAAGGACTCACACGACGCCGGGTTGCTGGCATGCACGGTCAGACATGCCTGAGGAGTGGTGTTCGTGCTCGCCTCGAGCTCAGGGATGATCGACAAGGTGGCGAGGTGAGCTCCACTGGCCTGCAAGAGTCGGAACGTTGTTGTGATCTCGGTGTTCAGTTGGCTGCTGGTCGGATATACCGAGTTCCCCCAGCCGAGGGTCATCCCCAACGGGACGACCAGCGTTGGGTGCAACTGGTTGGCGAACTGGATCTCGCGCTGGACGAAGTCGTTGCATCCAGCATCGCCCTTACCGGCCGGATGCACCCAAGGGCTACATCCAGGTTTGGCCAGCAGCACGACTTTGTATCCACGGTCCTTGCCGATCGCGGTGAACGCCGGCTGCCACATTGCCGCTTGGGAGTCCCCGAACAAGAAGATCGATCGGGTGGCATTCAGGTCGCCTGAGGCGCAACGACTGGCCGCGTCGGCCGGAATAGCCGGGTCTGGGGCGGTCGAGTAGCACGACCCATCGATGTCCTTCAGCCGGTCGTCGGCACTTGCGGCCAACGATGGGATCGAGTGAGAGAGATCGGGTACTGCGCCAGCCTGCAGGGACGAACACAGCGCATACCGGAGCTGTGGAAGCGTCGGTGCCCCGACCGGAGCGGCACTCGATCCCGAGCAGCCCTGGGCCGACGAACCCGTGGCCGCAGATGTGCTCGACGCTGTCTTGCTCGAGCAGGCTGCTAGAGGGACGGACAGGGCGACGAGCAGGGCCGCCAACCTCAGGCCTGAGCGACGAGCGAAGCCACCGGCACGCCATAGCGGTCGTGTCTTGCTCCACAAGTTCCCGTTGCAACCTTCAGGCATGTCAGTCCTATCCACTGGGTTCGCTTCCACTGGG
>CAIQOJ010000038.1 GCA_903873395.1 uncultured Acidimicrobiaceae bacterium | reverse complement strand
TCCGTCGCGTCCGGAGATAACTCTGATCGGACCGGGACAGGGGAGAAGGTGCCCGACGGCGGCTCCCGACGTCCGGTTCGCGCCGGCGGAGGGCCGACATCCCTTCCGAACCCCCAGCTGGATCCCTGAAACGAGGGTTTTGTCGGTGTGACCCGACCAGTTTTGTCGGGACCCCAAAGTGGGCGAGGGGGGACTTGAACCCCCACATCCTTTCGGACACAGGAACCTGAATCCTGCGCGTCTGCCAATTCCGCCACTCGCCCGAGCGACCGCTAGAGGCTACCTGATGCTGAGACCGCTCATCACAAGCGCACCGAGGAGCACCGACGCAGCGCCTCCAACGTTCGATGTCTGACCCTTGGCATCGCAACGTGCACTCCCTGCGGTGACCCGCGCACTCCCCGTACACCCAATCTGAGGTTGGGCACCGGTAGGCTGACCCCGTCATGGGCCTCCAGAACTTCGAAAGGCGCCTCGAGCACGCGTTCGACAGCGTCCTCGGCAAAGCGCTGCGCGGGCATCTACATCCGGTGGAGATCGGCCGACGGGTCACCCGAGAGATGGACCTGCGCCGCCGCGTCGGTGTGCACGGGCTCATCTCGCCGAACTCCTTCGTCGTGTACCTGTCCGTGCATGATTTCGATCGCTTCGAGTCTTTTCTCGACGCCCTTGCCCGTGAGCTCGAAGAAGCCGTCCGAGATCACGCGCGCATGGAGGAATACAACTTCATGGGCCCGGTGACGGTCTCTGTCGTCGAGGATCCCCGTCAGCGTCGAGGCCGCTTCGCCGTGGTTTCCGAGGTCAAAGAGGGCCACCAGGGCCTGTCTGCCGCATCGGTCGTTCTGTCGGACGGCCAACGCATCGTGCTCGGCCCTGAGCCCATCACCATCGGGCGACTCCCTGAGAGCACCGTGGTCGTCAACGACGCAAATGTCAGCCGGCGCCACGCCGAGATCCGTCGATCAGGCAATGAGGTGGTCGTCGTTGACCTCGGGTCGACCAACGGCACCAGGGTCAATGGTGCAACGGTCCGGGAACGGGTGCTGAGCGACGGTGACAACATCGTGGTCGGCACGACCACGATGCGGTTCGAGGCCTCGTGATCCGAGGTTCTTCATGGTGACGATCGTTCTGGCCGTAGCTGCCCCCTCACCGATCGACAACGCCCCGCTGCTCCGCGTGCTCGAGTTCGGGATCATCTTGCTGCTGTGGCTCTTTTTCATGTGGGTGGTTCGGGCCGTGTGGGTGGAGGTCCGTCCGCTCAAGCGCAAGCGCCGCCGCAAGGACGTGGATCCCGTGGTGGATGGGAAGCGCAGGCGTCAGCTTCGGCTGCACGTCATCCGACCTGACGAACAATCCGGGCGCGTCTACGACATCGGACACGAGGTCACCGTCGGACGTGCTCCTGGCTGTGGGGTGCCTATCGAGTACGACACCTACTCCTCGAGCCTTCATGCCCGCCTGTTCCGTCTCGACGGCAACCTGTGGGTAGAGGATCTCGGTTCCACCAATGGGACCTGGGTGAACACGGTTCGCATCGATGAGCGCACCAAGCTGGAGAAGGGCGATCTCCTCCAGGTTGGCGGGACTGTGTTCGAAGTCGGACGTTGACATGACCCTGCTGCGCTCCGCATCCGCCACCGACACCGGACTCGTCCGTTCGGTCAATCAGGACCTCGCCCTTGAGTCCCCGACCCTCTTCGCCGTAGCCGACGGCATGGGCGGGCATGCCGGTGGTGAAGTGGCGGCCCGCCTAGCCATCGACACCTTGGCTGTCGCCTTCACCCGAAATGCATCTGGCGCAGGGCTCTACGAAGCGGTCCGGGAAGCCAATGCTTCCGTCTGGGACCACAGTGTCGACAACCCCGAGCTTCGGGGCATGGGCACCACGATGACGGCCGCCGCACTGGTGGAAGAAGACGGGCGAGACGTGCTTGCCTTGGCCAATGTGGGGGACTCGCGCTCCTATCGCTTCCACGAAGGAGAACTGACTCAGATCACGGCCGATCACAGCCTGGCCGAGGAGATGGTCCGGGCTGGCGAGTTGACCGAGGCAGAGGCCGCCGTCCATCCTCATCGCCACATCTTGACCAGGGCGCTCGGCGTGTCGTCCGCCATCGAAGTCGACTTGTGGCGGATCCAGCCCCGACGAGGTGATCGCTACGTTCTGTGCAGCGATGGATTGACGAACGAAATCACCGATGACCAGATCCGAGAAGTGTTGGCCACGGTGGCCGACCCCCAAGAGGTCGCTGACCTGTTGGTCAGAGCAGCCCGCACGCATGGCGGGAGCGACAACATCACCGTGGTCATCTTCGACGTGGTCGTGGGCGAAGATGACGAAGACGCCCCAACCGTGGCCGCGGTTGAAGTTGATTTCGTAACACCGTCATCCGACGAGCCGCCGGCCCAGGTTGGCAGCCCTTCGCCGGCGGATGAGGACGTCACGCCTCTGGCCGGGCCCGAGCCACTTCGGCCAAGCTGGTGGGCGCGCCGCCGTTCGCGTCGCAAGGCCCGCAAAGCAGCCCGAGGCCGACGATTGATCACCTTGCGCTCACTGCTCTTCGTGGTCCTGGCCGCAGGAGTTGTGGCGGCTGGATGGTTCGTCGTCCGGTGGTATGACTCGAACGCCTACTACGTCGGGGTGAACAACAACGAGCTGGTGATCTACCACGGTCGTGTGGGTGGCGGGGTCCTCTACTCGCCGGTCGAGGTCCAGCGAACCGGTGTCACGATCGCCGATGTGCCTTCCTACGTGGTCCCTCAGTTGAATAAGGGTGTCCCCGAGAGCTCCCTCGACTCTGCGCAGAGCTACGTGGCCAACCTCAAGCGGACGCAGATCGCCACCACGTGTGTTCAGAATCCCGCCTTACCCATTTGCGCCGAACTGGCCAAGTTGGGCACGGCGACGACAACCACGGTCCCCGGGGCCGTGCCCCCGACCACAAAGGCCCCCTGATGGAGCGAAGGATCCGAAGGCTCGGCATCGTCATGATCCTGTGTTTTGCCGCGCTCTTCGTGCAGCTCAACATCATCCAGATCGCCAAAGCGCGGTCACTGGCCACCGACGCCAAGAATCCTCGGATCCAGGCCGTAAACCGAAGCCAAGCTCGAGGCCAGATCCTGGCGGCCGACGGCGTGGTCCTGGCTAGTTCGATCCCGACGTCCGGGGTCTACAAGTTCCGGCGGACCTACAACCCGAACACCGCCGTCCTGTTCTCACAGATCGTGGGATTCGATTCGCTTATCTACGGCAAAACCGGGATCGAAGCCGAGTACAACAACGAGCTGGAGTCCCACACCCGCCCAGCCACATCGCTCCGTGACCTCCTGGTGGATCGCACCACGACAGGAAACGTGGCCCTCACCATCAGCTCAGGTCTGCAGAGCCAAGTGGCCGCGATCGTCGACGGGATCAACGTCAATGGGACGGCACCCCAAGCCGGTGCCGTCGTCGTCAACGTGAAGACCGGGGCCATCGAAGCGATGTACTCCAACCCGACCTACGACCCCAACCCACTCGTATCCCCAGACCCGGCTGTGGAGAAGCTTGCCTGGTTCTCTCTCAACCCGGCCAGTGCGCAGAGTCCGTTGGTGTCGCGCTCCTACCAGTACGGGTTCCTGCCGGGCTCAACATTCAAGACGGTGACATCGGCTGCCGTCTACGACCACCAGCCCGCCTTGGCCAAGCTCTCGATCCCCGCAGCCGGGTGCATCCCGCTCCCGCAGTCGGACAAGCCGCTGTGCAACTACGGCTCCAAGGGACCGAACGGCCCAGAGGTGTGTGGTGGCGTGCTGGCTCAGACGCTCCCGTCATCATGCGACACAGCCTTCGGGACCTTGGGCATGGACCTCGGCGGCCCAGCACTCAGCGCTGAGGCTCAGGCATTTGGATTCAACCAACACCTTCCGATCGACCTGCCAGGTGCTGGAGTGTCCAACTTCCCGGTCGGACCCATCTTCGACCACAACAAGCCCGCCCAGGCCTACTCGTCGTTCGGTCAGCAAGACGTGGTGGCCACCGCCCTGCAGATGACCCTGGTGGCGGCGGGCATCGCCAATCGGGGCGTCATCATGACGCCACATGTGATGAGGGACATCCACGACTCCGCCGGGAATCTCTTGTCCACCTACCAACCCCACCCGTGGCTGACCGCCACCAACCCGCTGACGGCGGCAGCGGTCACGACCCTGATGCAGGCCGTGGTCACCAACGGCACGGCGACGTCTGTCGGTTTTCCTGCGGCCTGGAATGTGGCGGCCAAGACAGGTACCGCCGAAACAGGGCCGAACGCAACGCTGACCAATGACTGGATGATCGCCTTCGCCCCGGCCAACGACCCCAAGGTGGCTGTGGCCGTGGCCGTCCCCAACCAGGCCTCGTCTTCGACGGGCGCCGACATTTCCGGTCCTCCGACCAAAGCCATCCTGGGCGCCGCTCTGGCGGCCACCCCGTGACGGCCGTAACGGGCGAACTGCCCACCCTTCGAGTAACGACAATGAGACGAGCAGATGAGAACACCGTCACTGAACAAGGGCAGGCGTAGTCTGTGACCCACATGGATCCGACCGATACGCCACGCGTCTTCTCCGAGCGCTACGAGCTCAAGCACCTCATTGCCCGAGGGGGCATGGCCGAGGTCTACCGCGCCCATGACCGGTTGCTCGACCGACCCGTCGCTCTGAAGGTTCTCTTTCCTGAACTCTCCATCGATCGATCCTTCGTGGAGCGCTTCCGGCGCGAGGCGCAGGCCGCCGCCAACCTCTCCCATCGCAACATCGTGCCCGTGTTCGACTGGGGCGAAGACAGTTCGACCTACTTCATCGTCATGGAGTTCGTCGACGGTCGCCCGCTCTCGGCGGTACTCAAGTCCTCGGGTCCCTTGTCGGCCGAGCGGACAGCAGACATCGGTGCCGATGTGGCCGCAGCTCTCGGGTACGCCCACAAGCACGGGGTCGTGCACCGCGACGTCAAGCCGGGCAATGTGCTCATCACCGACGACGGCCAGGTCAAAGTCACCGACTTCGGCATCGCCCGTGCCGTCAATACCGAAGAGAGCCTGACCCAGACCGGTGCTGTCATGGGCACCGCCACCTACTTCTCGCCTGAGCAGGCCGAAGGCATCGGCGTCGACTCGCGGAGCGATATCTACTCACTTGGTGTGGTGCTCTTCGAGATGGTCACGGGCCGCCCACCGTTCCTGGGCGACTCTCCGGTCTCGGTGGCCTCGAAGCACGTGCGTGACATGCCGCCGGCCCCTCGGGAGATCAATCCACAGGTGTCGCCGACGTTTGAGGCGATCATCCTCAAGTGCATGGCCAAGGACCCGGCACATCGCTACGCCACCGCAGAGGATTTGCGGGCCGACCTCCTCCGGTTCAACGAGGGGCGCAGCGTGTTGGCCATGGAGGACACCACGGCCATGATCGGAGTTGCCGGAGCGGCAACTGCGGTGGGTGCGGCAGTGGCTATGGATGACACACGAGCTGTCACCTCGGTCGGGTCGATCCCTCCGACGCCGCCCGGATCGACGGTCCCGGATCCCGATGACGAAGGAAGCAACCGGACTCGGACCTACGCCATCATCCTGGGCGTCCTCTTGGTGCTGCTTCTCGGAGCAGGGTTCTTACTCCTGCGGAACCTCGGCTATCTGGGTGGAGCAGCCTCGTTCAACCTTCCCTCCGTGGTTGGACAGCAAGCGACCGTGGCGACGGCCACCCTGAGGGCCGACGGTCTCGACGTCACCATTCAGCAGCAGGTGTCGGACAAGCCACCAGGCTCCGTTCTGTCGACCAATCCGCCGCCCAATGCACTGGTCAAGAAGGGCGACACGATCACCATGAAGGTGGCCGAACCCGCCCCGGTGCAACAGATCCTGGTGCCGCCAGGTTTGACGGGGACCACGGTGGCCAATGCCGAGGCGATCCTCCAAAGTGCGGGTCTCCAGTATTCGGTGGCCTACCGGACCAGCACTGCCCAGAAGGGCACGGTGCTGTCCACCAACCCGACGTCAGGCACGAAGATCAATGTGGGCGGGACCGTGGCCCTCACGGTCTCTTCAGGTCCGGCCAATGTGCTCGTCCCATCCTTGGCGGGACTCTCCCAGGCGCAAGCTGGCCAGGTGCTCGGAAATGCTGGCCTCAACGTGGGTGCCGTGTCGTCCCAGTCGTCCACCCAGTACGGGGCAGGCCTCGTGATCTCGTCGAACCCAGCAACGGGTCAGTCGGTGGCTCCGGGAAGCGCAGTGGACATTGTGGTGTCCACCGGCACGCCGGCAACCACCACCACATCGACGACCACGACGACCACCCTCCCGCCGACCACGACGACCACAACCACGTCGCCGGCCACCACCACCACCACAAAGGCACCCTGACCGGCAAGGAACTTCCGTCACCGACCCGGCCTTCGTGGGCGTCGAGTGATCGTCCTTGAGTGAGTTGGCGGGTGCGTGGAGTTCAGCCGGCCTGGGCGAGAAAGTTGGCCAGGAGCGATGGACCCTCGGTGGTGAGGATCGATTCGGGGTGGAACTGAACACCTTCGATCGCCAAGGAACGGTGCCGAAGGCCCATGATCACGCCGTCAGCGGTCTCTGCGGTCACCTCAAGTACGTCGGGCACGCTCGGGGGGTCGACCACCAGGGAGTGATACCGGGTCGCCGTGAATGGATTGGGCAGGCCGGCGAAGACTCCCTCGCCACGGTGCACGATCGGTGACGTCTTGCCGTGCATGAGGGTCGGGGCGGCGACCACGTCACCCCCGAAGACTTGGCCGATGGCCTGATGTCCGAGACAGACGCCCAAGATCGGAATTTCGCCGCCTAGTGAGCGGATCACCTCGGTCGAGATTCCGGCATCTTCGGGTCGGCCGGGACCTGGGCTGATCAACACCAGGTCGGGACGCTCGGCTCGAATCCCGTCGATGTCGATGGCGTCGTTGCGGTAGACGATGGGTTCGGCGCCAAGCTCGCCAAGTTCTTGGACGAGGTTGTAGACGAACGAGTCGTAGTTGTCGATGACCAGCACACGCGTTGCCATGGCTCCTCGATCGTACCGGCCTGGTCGCCGACGGTTGTCCGAGGGTGGGCGTGTGCATCTGGGCTGACTATCCTTCGGATATGGCAACCAGCGGAAGCAAGGGTTCGGGACGGGTCACTCCATCCGCCAAGGCGGCGGCCAAGGCCACACGTCCGGTGCAGAGCGATCGCTACACGCCGCCGATCGATCGCAGTCAGAAGGTGAGTCCGAAGTGGCAGGGCTACCTGATCATCGGACTCTTCCTCCTCGGCGTGCTGATCGTGATCCTCAACTACGCCGGCGTACTTCCCGGTGGGGTCAACAACCTCTGGTTGCTGGCCGCCATCGGATCGATCTTCGCAGGATTGCTGGTGGCCACTCGATATCACTGAGCTCGGGCGCTCAGGAGCGCGCGTCCTGTTCGCGACGAAGGCCGGCCCATTGGGCCGGCCTTCGTTCGTCGTCTTGCCTGTTCGAGCTCGGCGAGCAGACCCGAGGTCAGACGCTGTGCTCAGACGCTGTGCTCAGCCCAGTCGTTCAATGATGGTGGCGTTGGCCATGCCGCCACCCTCACACATGGTGAGCAGGCCGTAGCGGCCGCCGGTGCGCTCGAGCTCATTGAGCAGGGTGGCCATGAGCTTGGCGCCAGAGGCACCCAATGGGTGACCCAATGCGATGGCTCCACCGTTGACGTTGACCTTAGACATGTCGGCATCGAGCTCCTTGGCCCAGGCCAAGGGCACCGAAGCGAACGCTTCGTTGATCTCGAAGATATCGATGTCATCCATGGTCAGCCCACCGCGCTCAAGGACCATCTTGGTTGCGGGAATCGGGCCGGTCAGCATGGTGATCGGATCACTGCCGGTGACGGCAAAAGCGTGGAAGCGGGCCCGAGGCGTGAGTCCGAGCTGGTTGGCCTTGGTCTCGCTCATGACCAGGACTCCTGAGGCACCGTCGGTGATCTGGGAGGAGTTGCCGGCCGTGATGTTGCCGTTCTCGGGACGGAAGGCGGGCTTGAGGTTGCCCAGGGTCTCCACCGAGGAGTCGGGTCGGATGCCCTCGTCGGCCGTCATGCGCTCGTCAGTGTCGTTGCGGTCGTCGTCCTTGACGGCGACGGCGATGATCTCGCGTTCGAAGCGTCCTTCGGCCGTAGCCTGCGCGGCCTTCTGGTGGGAGGAGACGGCGAAGGCGTCGAGGTCGTCACGGGTGAGGCCCCACTGCTCGCAGATGAGTTCGGCACCCTCGCCCTGGCTGACCAGACCGCCGCGGTCCTCGTAGCGACCAAAGGTGCGGGGACCGAAGGGGTAGCCGAGGTCGCGCACGACCGAGGCGCCCATCGGCGTCCGGCTCATGACCTCGACACCGCCGCCGATGACCACGTCGTAGGCACCGGCCATGATGCCCTGGGCTGCGAAGTGCAACGACTGCTGCGACGAACCGCACTGGCGGTCAATCGTGGTGGCCGGGACCGACTCGGGGAACCCTGCGGCCAGGACGGCGCTGCGACCGACGTTGAGGGCCTGCTCGGCCACCTGCATCACACACCCCATGATCACGTCATCGACCAGACCGGGGTCAAGGTCGTTGCGCTCCACGAGTGCCTTCAGTGGCTCCGAAGCCAGGTCGGCGGCGTGCCAGTTACGGAGCTTGCCGTTGCGCTTGCCCCCGGGGGTGCGTACTGCGTCGATGATGACGGCGTCTGCCATGTCTCTCTCCTTGAAAGGTCCGGCGGAATCTCTCCTGCCGGCCAAGCTGGATGATGCAGGATGTTCGATCCCGCCAGGAGCAACCCAGTGTTGAGCCCGGTTTTTACTCTATCGGCAGGGTCGAGAGCGGGCCACCGAGAAGGCAACGGGTCTGGTGGTCGGAGCACGGAACGACTGTCGGCGATCCGAGCGATAGCGTGCGATCCGTGGCCACACGGATCAAGGACATGGATCGCTGGCTGGGCGATGGCGGTATGGAACTCATCGGCACGGTCGGCGCATCCTTCGATGACTACGGCGTCGATGGTGAGGACCTCGGCTGGGTCAGTGGCTCCTTTGTTCCTGCTCCATCCGCATGCAACCCTCACGGCATCGTCCAGGCCGGTGTGCACGGGCTGCTGCTCGACGCTGCCATGAACTTCGCCATCAACGCCGCCCTGCCGGGTAGGTCGCGTACCCGAGCCACGCTCGAGATGAAGATCGAAACCATGCGGCCCGCAGTGTCCGGCGGCTCCTACCGACTGCGTGGCGAAGTGGTCCGCATGGCCCGCCAGGTTGCCTATGCCGAAGCGTCAGTCACCGATGCCGAGGGCCAACTGGTGAGCCGTTCAACCGGCACCTTCTTGCTGCACCGACCTGACGACGCCTGATCCAGAACCGGCAACCGCATGAGCCAGAGCGGCTCGCCGACGGGCCGTTGGTCGCAGCAAGGGCAGCAGGGGCAATAGGGGCAGCAGGCAGCCTGGTGCACCTGTGATGACGGACGGAATCCCCGATCATGTGAGCGCTGCTCGGGCAGCAGTGACGGAGTACGACCTCGGCCATTGTGCAGTTGCAGCAGCGATCCGGTGCTGGGATCGAAGAGTGCCTGCGTTCGCCGAGGCACCGATGCCATCAGATCCGATATAGTTGCTTGGTACAAGCAGATAGATGGTTCGACCCCGTTGAACCATCCATGCGAACCGCTCAAGCGAACCAATCATGCGAACCGCTCAAGCGAACCAATAAGTCGAAATCCGGCGGACAGCGATGGCGTCCGACCACCACCTCCCATGACGACAGCTTCTCTGCAGACAGATGCCTCATCCGTGCCAACTTCCTCGGAGGTCTCCTCGGAGGCTGCTCGCGGCACAACCGAGCGGACCTCGGCTGACCTCAAACATTCGGATGACCTCGAGCATTCGGCTGACCTCGAGCGTTCGCTGACCCGAGTGGCCCGGTCCATGCTGCGGCTCCAGGTTCCTCCGGAGGTGCTGCCGGCGGGTATCACCCTCAACCGTTCGGGTCACTGGGTCTTGGCCCGGCTGTCTGAACAGTCTCCGGCCCGCCTGTCCGATATCGCTGAGTCGCTCGGGCTTGATATCTCCACCGTCAGCCGTCAGGTCCGGGACCTGGTGATGGCGGATCTGATGACCAAGGTGCCCGACCCGGCCGATGGCCGAGCGTCGCTCCTCAGCCTCACCCCACGAGGTGAGGCGGTGCTGCGCGCTGTGTCCGAGTCCCGCCGGGATGCCCTGGCCGTGGCCGTGGCCGGATGGACAGACGACGAACGAGCGGCACTCGCTGCAGGACTGGTCCGACTTGGCGCCGACCTAGTCGACCTTTCGGCCCGACCGGGTGTCACCACACTGCCGGCGCCAGCACCGCACGGACCAACCGATGAGGTGAGGCGATGAGCATCGAGACTGCAGCGTCAGCCGGGAGCGGCCGAACTGACCCGACGACTGAGTCGCCGCCTGCCCCGGCCATCGCACAGGCAGGTTCCGACACGGCACCGGCCTTCGATCTAACCCAT
>CAIQOJ010000037.1 GCA_903873395.1 uncultured Acidimicrobiaceae bacterium | reverse complement strand
GGACAACTGGAGCCCCGGCGGAGATGAGGTCGTCGAGCAACCGATCGAGGTGATCGAGCAGGTCGGGTCCGACGACGTGAACCTCGATGCGTGCGACGCCGGACCCTGTGTCGGTGTGGGTCGAGATGACACTTGGTGTGTCGGCGGACTCTGGTGCAGAGGGCTCGGCCAACACCAAGGGCAGACCGCCGTCGTCGATGATGGACTGCACGTGGCGACGCACCGACACCGGTGGATGGATGGTGCGCTCGGCCAATGGGGCCAGCGGGATGAAGCTGCACAGCACGGAGACCCGTGACGACTTGGTCTCGGCGTCGAACCCGGCGACCAGCCGCGGGTTGGAATAGTGGAGAAAGATCCCGGCATCGAAGCCGATGGAGTGGGCCATGTGCTGGGTGGCCGTGTGGACCATGACCGGTTCACTCAAGATCCCGGTTACCTGCTGGCCGCCGATGCCCTGGTGGAGCTGGGCGCCCATGGCATTGAGGACACCCCGATTGCGGAATCGGGGATCAACCATCCCGGCTCCTCCTTCGACCACCGTCGAACCAGGTCGCAGGCGCCGATAGGCCACATGGCCGATCATCTCGCCGTCGGCATCCTCGGCAATGGCGGCGAGCTGCATGCCCGATGCCAGGTCCTCGTCCATCCCTTCGGGCTCATAGGCGGCTCGCTTGTAGTCGTAGCCGTAGCAGCGATAGACGAGGCGGGCGTAGGCAGCCGAGTCGCCGGGCACCATGGTCCGAACAGTGAAGGGAGGCTCTTCGTCAGGCTCTGGGTCGGTGGGATCGACGTCGGTGACTGTCGCGCTGTCTGCGTCGTGTTGGGCCAGATGCGGATGGAGCACCTCAGGTGGGAGGGCGACAGTGATCGTCGACGTCGGGCCCTCCGGAGACACCGGCACCATGGAGAGATGGTCGACGAAACCGATGGCCGCCAACTGCTTGGCCCGCCGGATCGCAGAGCGATCCGAGGCGATGGGTAGCCCTTGGTCCTGCAGGGTGAGGGCCAGTGCCCCGGGCACACGGGCGATGGTCAGGGAGATCGACGGATCTGGTTCGGGGCCTTCGGCGCAGCGGAGCACAGCATCGACGCACAGTGCCTCGAGGACACAGCGGACCTCGGTGGCTGCCATGTCGTCGAACCCGGCACTGCGCAGGGCCGAGGCCGCGGCTGATCCGATGACGGCCACATTGGCTTCGTCGGCTGCTACCCGCAGCTCGACGGACGTGGACTCGTTGGTCGGCATGTCTGTCCCTTGGTCGCGTGAGTAGAAGGTGCCGGGGAGGGCTGCTGCGGTTTCGCTCAGCTGGCCATCTGGCGAAGCATGTAAGGGAGGATTCCCCCGTGTCGGTAGTACTGAGCCTCCATCGGCGTGTCGATGCGCAGACGTGCCTCAAAGGTGATCGTGCGGTCGCCATCGACGGCGGTCACCGTCACGGTCTTGGGGCTCACGCCGTCGTTGAGGGACGCCAATCCGGTGATGGAGAACACCTCGTGGCCCGTCAGGCCCAGCGAGTCCGCACTCTGGCCATCGGGGAACTGGAGGGGCAGGATTCCCATGCCGCTCAGGTTGGAGCGGTGGATGCGCTCATAGGACTCGGCAACCACGGCCCGCACCCCAAGCAGGGCAGTGCCCTTGGCCGCCCAGTCGCGTGATGAGCCCGATCCGTACTCTTTGCCGGCCAGCACCACCAGGGGGACGCCTTCGGCGGCATAGCGCTCGGCTGCGTCGAAGATCGAGGTCTGCTCGCCATCGGGGAAGTGGACGGTAATGCCGCCTTCGGTGCCCGGGGCGAGTTGGTTGCGGAGACGCACGTTGGCGAACGTGCCCCGGACCATGATTTCGTGATTGCCACGCCGGGCTCCGTAGGAGTTGAAGTCGGCGTGCTCGACACCGTGCTCAGCCAGATACCGCCCGGCTGGGGTCGTCGGATTGATGTTGCCAGCCGGCGAGATGTGATCGGTGGTGACGCTGTCCCCGAGCTTGGCCAGGACCCGAGCATCGGTCACGTCTGTCACCGCTGCGGGCTCCATGGAGAGCCCCTCCAGGAAGGTGGGCCGGAGCACGTAGGTCGAAGAGGTGTCCCACGAGAACGTGTCCCCGGTTGCTGCTTCGACATCTTGCCAACGGGCATCGCCGTCGAACACCGAGGCGTAGCGAGCTCGGAACATGTCCGAGGTGAGCGAGGCCCGAACAGCAGACGTCACCTCTTCGGGCGTAGGCCAGATGTCGGCCAGCAGCACGGGCTCGCCGTCGGTCCCGATGCCGAGGGGCTCGGTGGTGAGGTCGAGATCCATGGTGCCGGCCAGTGCATAGGCGACGACCAGCGGGGGCGATGCCAGGTAGTTCATCCGGACGTCGGGATGGATCCGGCCTTCGAAGTTGCGATTGCCCGAGAGCACGGAGGTGGCAGAGAGATCGCCCTCTTGCACGGCTTCTGACACGCCAGACAGGAGGGGGCCAGAGTTGCCGATGCACGTCGTGCAGCCAAAGCCGACCAGGTCGAAGCCGAGTTCGGCCAGAGGGCCCGAGAGCTCAGCTCGGTCGAGGTAGTCCATGACGACGCGAGATCCAGGGGCCAGTGTGGTCTTGACCCATGGCTTGGCCTGGAGGCCCTTGGCTCGGGCATTGCGGGCCACGAGGCCGGCGGCCACCATGACCTGGGGGTTTGAGGTGTTGGTGCACGAGGTGATGGCGGCCACCACAACGTGACCGTCCTCGATGGCCGTAGTCGAGCCATCGGCCAGCGTGGCGTCCTGGCTGCGGCGCTCGCGGCCGAGCGTCTCCCGGAACGACGCTGCCGCAGTGTCGAGGCGCACGAGATCTTGGGGTCGTGCAGGGCCGGCGATGGACGGGACCACGGTCGAAAGGTCCAACTCGATGATCTCGGAGAAGACCGGCTCCGGGCTGTCTGGGGTCAAGAAGAGGCCCTGCTCGCTGGCGTAGGCCTCGACCAACGCCACGTGATCCTCATCACGACCGGAGAATCGCAGGTAGTCGAGGGTGGCCTCGTCGATCGGGAACATGGCACAGGTGGCGCCGTACTCGGGCGACATGTTGCCGATGGTGGCCCGGTCGGTCAGCGGCACGCCGGCTACGCCCGGCCCGAAGAACTCGACGAACTTGCCGACCACACCGTGTTTGCGCATGACGTTGGTGATGGTGAGCACCAGGTCGGTGGCGGTGGTGCCTGCGGGCTGGGTTCCCGTCAGGCGGAATCCGACGACGGGAGGGAGCAGGAGCGAGAGGGGCTGGCCGAGCATGGCCGCCTCAGCCTCGATGCCACCCACTCCCCATCCCAGGACGCCAAGGCCGTTGACCATGGTGGTGTGCGAGTCGGTGCCGACCAAGGTGTCGCAGTAGGCCTGTCCGTCGTCGGTGGCGAAGACCACTCGCGACAGGTACTCGAGATTGACCTGGTGGCAGATGCCCATGCCGGGGGGAACGACCCGGAAGCCATCGAAGGCCTGCTGGGCCCAGCGGAGCAGCTGGTAGCGCTCCACATTGCGCTGGTACTCGACGTCGACATTCTCGTCGTAGGCGTTCGTCGTACCTGAGGCCTCGGCGATCACCGAGTGGTCGATGACCAGTTCGACGGGGACCAGGGGATTGACCTTGGACGGGTCACCACCCAGGGCGGACAGCGCATCGCGCATGGCGGCCAGGTCGACCACCCCGGGCACGCCGGTGAAGTCCTGCATGAGAACGCGCTCTGGCGTGAGGGCGATCTCGGCGGCATCAGCACTACCAACCCCGTGGGCCGTGGGATCGATGCCCCAGCCAGCAACCGCTTCGATGTCCGAAGCGCTGACCGCCACGCCGTCTTCGTGGCGAAGCAGGTTCTCCAGGATGACCTTGATGGAGTAGGGCAGTCGGGCGACGTCGAATCGATCCGCCAGAGCGGCGATTCGGAAGATCTCAAAGGTGCGATCGCCGACAGCGAGGGTGCTGCGGGCGCCGAAGGAGTCAAGGGCGGGGTTCTGTGCCATGACTCCCATTCTGCCCGCTCGACGAACCCTTTGGAGACGGCGGTCCACCTCACTGCCGCAGCCTGGTGATGCAGCGGTGAGGTGGTTCGGCGCAGAGACGTCCTTCTGGCGGTCCGTGTTCGTCGACCGCTCCGGTCAGCCGGTCCTAGGTGCGAGTGCGATAGCGATGAATGGCCAGCGGTATGAGTGCGATGAGCAGGACAGCGGTCCAGGCCAGCGTCTGGACCACCCAGTAGGAGGTGGGATGGCCGGTGTTGGCCGCCTGGGCCCCAATCATGAGCGACCTGCAGGCGCTCACGGTCACACTTACTGGCTGATAGGTGGCGAATCCCTGGAGCCACGAGGGCATCGATGCCACGGGGACGAAGGCGGAGGAGACGAAGGTCAGAGGAAAGAGCAGAGGGAACGACATGACCTGTGCGGTTTCCGAGTTGGGAGCCGTCAGGCCGATGACGGCGAAGCCCCACGAAAGGGCATAGGCGAAGAGAAGGATCAGGCCGACAGCAGCCAGGTACGCCAGGACCCCCGTCGTCGGTCGGAAACCGACCAGGATGCCGACCACCGTCATGATGATGATGGTGAAAATGTTGCGGATGAGATCGGCCGTCGTCCGGCCAAGCAGCACCGCCCCTCGGCTCATCGGCAGGGCACGGAACCGCTCGATGAGGCCCTTCTGGAGGTCTTCGGCCAGGCCGATGCTGGTACTCACCGCACCGAATGCCACGGTTTGCACGAAGATCCCGGGCATCAAGTAGTTGACGTAGTCGGTGCCGGTGTTTATGGCCCCGCCGAAGACATATCGGAACAGCAGCACGAACATGATCGGCTGCACGGTGGAGAAGAAGAGGGCTTCAGGGATCCTTGTGACGGCCAGCAGATTCCGCCGGGTCAGGGTGACCGTGTCGGAAGCCAACCAGTGCAGACGTGAACCCAAGCCTCCGCTGGGCGTTGACGGCTGAGCAGGAGCGTCGATGGTGGCAGTGGTCATCAGGCGAGCTCCCCTGTGGCGATAGGCAGGGCGTCTTCGACTTCTTCGATGCGCTTACGCCGCCGACGAGATCGCTTAGCGCCATCTTCGGCGTCGTTGCCGGGGGTGGTGTCCTCGGTCCGATGTCCTGTCAGCGAAAGAAACACGTCGTCGAGGCTCGGCTCACGAAGGTTGAAGGTAGCTGGGGTGATCGACTCAGCATCGAGGTTGCGCAGTCCAGCCATGGCCGCTCGCGGCCCGTCGTCGACCGTGACCTCGACGAGGGTGCCGCTGACGAGTGCCTGATGAGGCCCCAGGGCGTCGAGGATGGCTCCGGTTCGCCGAGCATCGTCGATGGAGTGCAAGCCGACCTCGAGGACCGTGGCACCCAGACTGGCCTTCATGGAGGTCGGGGTTCCTTCGGCGATCACGCGACCCTTGTCGATCACGGCCAAGGTGGATGCGAGCCGATCGGCTTCCTCGAGGTACTGCGTGGTGAGAAGCACGGTCGTACCGTCGCCTACCAAACCTTCGATGACCTCCCAGAGATCGTTGCGACTCTGTGGGTCAAGCCCAGTCGTGGGCTCGTCGAGAAAGAGCACGGTGGGCCTGGCCACCAGTGCGGCGGCCAAGTCGAGGCGGCGACGCATGCCGCCCGAGTAGGTCTTGAGCGGGCGGTCGGCAGCATCAGCCAGGTTGAACTGATCCAGCAGTTCTTGGGCCCGGGCGGCGACGAAGGAACGTTCGAGGTGGTTGAGATTCCCCACCATGCGCAGGTTCTCACGTCCGGTCAGGTTCTCGTCTACGGCGGCATACTGCCCAGCGAGACCGATGAGGGAGCGAACCAGGGCTGCCTCCTTGCGGACATCGTGGCCGAGTACCGAGGCACGGCCGCCATCAGCCTGCAAAATGGTGGTCAGCACCCGCACGGCGGTGGTCTTGCCCGAACCGTTCGGGCCCAGGAGTCCAAATACGGTGCCGGACTCAACGGCGAAGCTGACGCCATCGAGGGCGCGCACCGTCCGCTTGCCGCTGAAGGTTTTCTGAAGGTCGGCTACCTCGATAGCAATGGTCATGAAGTCCTGTCCTCTGTCCGCCTGACGCCACGGACGGGTTACGAGCGAAGGTGCGAGCAGCGCTGTACCTCGGGACGAACACGGTCGTTCCCTGGATGAGTTGCGCTGACTGGTGGGGGTGGTGCTGCGTCTGAAGTCTACGGGCCAATGGCCACTCAGCGTCGCACCGCGACATGGCCGAGTGGCCTTGGCTAGCCTCCAGCCATGGAAGTAGGCGACCTCGCACCAGATTTCGAACTGCTCGATGAGGACGGCACCCCCAGGCGCCTGAGTCAGTTGGCCGCGGATGGTCCGGTCGTGCTGTTCTTCTACCCGGCGGCCATGACGCCGGGTTGCACTGCCGAAAGCTGCCACTTCCGTGACTTGGCCAGCGAATTCGACGCAGTGGGCGCACAGCGCGTGGGCATCAGCGCTGATGACGTGGCCAAGCAGAAGCGCTTCTCGGACAAGCACGCCTTCGACTATCCCCTCCTGTCTGATCCCGATGGGGCGGTGGCAACCCAGTTCGGCGTGCGTCGCAAGGTGACGATCCTCACCCCTACCAAGCGGGCCACCTTCGTCATCGGCACCGATCTGCGGGTGCTCGACGTCATTCGCAGCGAGGTGCGGATGAACGTCCATGCAGATCGTGCCCTCGAGGCCCTGCGGGCCGCTGCGTCCTGAGCCGGTCGGCGGGTTCGCATCAGGTGGTTTGGGGGTACCCCAACCGCCTGCGCTCTGATGGGATGCTGAGAAGGTGAGGACCCTGGCAACTGGTGGCGAGGTATGAGCCCGCTCCCGGGTACGGGCCGGGCCGAGGCTCTGGCGCAGGCTATTGCCGAACGAGTGGTGAGCCTCGTGGTGGACGCCATCGACATCGATGCCCTCTTGGCCAAGGTCGATATGGACGCCTTGCTGGCCAAGGTCGATGTCGGGGCCATCGTCGACAAAGTTTCCGTGAACGAACTGATCGACAAAGTCGACGTCGATGGGTTGATCGACAAGGTGGATGTCGAGAAGATCATCGAACGGGTCGACGTGGAAAAGATCATCGACCGGGTCGACGTCGAGAAGATCATTGACCGGGTCGACGTGGAAAAGATCATTCAACGGGTCGACATCGATGCCTTGGTGGAACAGACCGAACTCGGCACGATCATCGCTCGATCGACCAGCGGTGTGGCATCGGAAGCGCTGGATGTTGTCCGGGCGCAAGCCGTGGGCCTCGACGATTTCGTGGCCAGGTGGATCAACCGAATCCTGCGGCGCGATCCGAGCGACTGGCCGAAGGGCCCACTGGCTCTGAGCCCCCAAGTAGGAACCGACCTGGTGCTGGCTGAGGCCGGTGGGTCGACGTGAGCGACGCAGTTGTCGTCCGCACGATGCCGCCCGTAGGCCGACAGGGCGACTATGCCGGGGGCGTCACCCGCATGGTGGCGTTTGCCATTGACGTTGCGGCCACCTGGGGGATCTTCACGGTGAGCCTGGCGGGCATTTCGTTTGCCTTCCAACTCGTCACCGGCCACAACCTCAAGGCAGCCGGGCATCAGGTGGAGACAGTGTCGGCCTTCGTCGCCTGGTCATTCATCTATTTCTCCTATCAGTGGTCCGTGGGGGGCAAGACCATCGGTATGGCCATCGCTGGCATTCGGGTGGTGTCCAAGGACGGCACGCCGGTTACTCCTCGCCAGGCCGTCCTGCGCACGCTGACATTCCCGCTGAGTTTTCTCATATTCGGCCTTGGGTTCGTGGGGATCCTCTTCACCAAGGACAGGCACGCCCTGCACGACCGCGCTGCCCGGACGGTGGTCGTCTACTCGTGGGATGCCCGGGCAGCCCGCTTGCGCTGGCTGGCCCGCCAGGAGTCCACCGAGCCGGTCTGACGTGACGAGCGCTGGATCAGAGGGGCCATGAGCCCCGACGGACTGCGTCCACTCGGGCCGTTTGCACTTCCCGGTCCTGTGTCGGTGGTACCCGGCGTAGTGCACCTACCGGGCTGGCTCGGGTCCGAGGAGCGCCAGCAGATGTTCGATCGCTGTCAGGCCTGGTCCGAAGCATCGGGCGGCCCCCAATCCCCCCGTATGCGCTCAGGGGCGCCCATGTCGGTGGGAATGGTCGGTCTGGGATGGCATTGGTTTCCGTATCGCTATTCGAGGACGAGAGACGATGGCGATGGAGGCCGGGCGCTGGCGTTCCCCGCCTGGCTGGGTGACCTGGCTACATCTGCAGTGGCCGATGCTTGGGGAGTCGACGCAGACGTCTGCCAAGGCACCGACGGACCTGCGTCATTCGATCCAGATGTGGCCCTGATCAACTGGTACGGGCCAGAGGCAAAGATGGGAATGCACGCTGACAGCCAAGAAGTCAGCCCGGCACCTGTTGTCTCGTTCTCCGTGGGCAGACCGGCGGTCTTTCGTTTCGGGAACAGTGAATCGAGGGGTCGACCTTGGGTGGACATCATCCTCGGATCGGGCGATGTCGTGGTGTTCGGCGGCCCAGCTCGCCGGGCGTTCCATGGGGTGCCGAGACTCCTCGATGGCACCGATGACCCTCTCGTGGACGGCGGAGCTGGACGTCTAAATGTCACGGTGCGTCAGACCGGACTCGACGGCTGAGCGTGAGGTTGGGCCGATCGACCACGCACGGTGGCGAACACCGAAATGCAACCGTGTCGGAGCACAGTGCTCCACTAGGTTCGCCCCTCATGGAGCGTCGCCACGGGCAGAGGCTTTGCGCCTTGGGGGGCGGCATTGCGTTGGGTGCAGGGGTCGCGGCTTGGGCGCTCTGCAGTCCAGCTTCGGTGGGGTGCACGACAAACGTCGTCATCCTGACCGGCGGACGGGTGACCTCCAAGGGATGTGCGGCCTATTCGGTGGCCGCCCACGCCGGAGTCGGTTTGGTGGTCCTGGGTGCCGTGCTACTTGTCGGCAGGTTCCTCCTCGCTCGATCAGCCCGTGCCAGTGACGTTGCTGGCGACCACTCGTCTGACGTCGTGGTGAGAGCCGGCGAGCCGAGCAACGTTGTCGTCGGCACCGAACGCGGCACAGGCATCGGTGACGACCTCGACTCATCGCTTGGCCTCCGTGCGGTAGCTGAGGCCGCGGAGCCTGTCCGCACTGGTTACCAAGTCGACGAGGCCAGAGCCGTCGGATCGTTCCGTTCCAACGGACACGACCCGGACCGTCGTCCGACCGATGCTGGGGGTGGCGGAGGGCATCCAGGGAGAGCGTCGGCTGGACGAGACCTGCCCTTGATCGGACTGCCACCGGGTTGGTACGGGAACCCAGACAACCCGTCAGGCACTGTCCTGTGGTGGGATGGCACTCGTCTCCTGGACGAACGCCCGAGCGCTTGAACTCGCTAGCACTGGACGCCGGAACACGCTTCAGCCTGGACGGATCCGAGTTGGGAACGATGTTGCGAGCCGCAACCGTTCCGTCAATGATGCGTGCCCCCGGCAGGACTCGAACCTGCGCTTTCGCCTCCGGAGGGCGACGCTCTATCCGCTGAGCTACGGGGGCGCACTGTTGTGCGAACGATGATGCACGGTGCCCGGCATGCCGAAGCCCACATGGGGGAGGGTGATGCCGGGCACGTCACTCTAGTGCCGTTGCCAGGTGCGCTGCCCACGGATCCCGTGGACTCCGTTGGTGCCCCGGTCATGAGGTCCCCCGACTGGTTCCCCACTGCCTTACCGTTGGGACCGGCGAACCGCGTATCCTCGGACGATCATGTCTGACATCGTCGAGCCGACCAGCGAACCCGAAACCCAGCCCACCGGTTCCCGGCCGGCCGATGCGGTGCTACCTCCAGGTCCCGTTGGGGCCCACCGTCCGGCCAAGGACCTGCTGGCTGAAGCCGTTGCTTCCGCGGTCGGTCGAGTGGCGGCGGCGGAAGCCTTGGATATCTCCCTTCACCCCAACGACGTTCACCTCGAGCGTCCCGCCCGGCGAGAGCATGGCGACTGGTCGACGAATGTGGCCATGGTGACGGCCAAGCGAGCCGGAACGAATCCGCGTGCCCTGGCGACGGCGTTGGTGGAGACACTCACGGCCGACCTGCCGGACCATGTGGTCTCGGTGGAGGTGGCTGGCCCTGGATTTGTGAACTTCAAGATGAGCGACGGGTGGCTCCATGAGGCACTCAACGTGGTCCTGGCCGAAGGCGAGGAGGGCTACGCCCGTCCTGACGTAGGCCACGGTGAGAAGGTCCAGGTCGAGTTCATCTCGGCCAACCCCACCGGTCCCATCCACGTAGGCAACGGCTGGTGGGGAAGCTACGGCGATGCCCTGGCTCGCGTGCTGGCTCGGAGTGGCCACGTGGTGACCCGGGAGTACTACGTCAATGACACCGGTGGCCAAATCCGAACGCTGGGGATGAGCCTGCTTGCCCGGGTGCGCGGCGAAGAGGTTCCCGAAGGTGGCTATCGGGGCCAGTATGTGGCCGACCTCGCCAGTTCCTATGACGGACCCGATGACGTGACTGCGGCCGGCCGTTGGGCGGCCGAGCACATCCTGGGTCACATCAAGGCGACGCTTGAGTCGATCGGCATCATCTTCGACGAGTGGTACTCCCAGGCATCCATCGAAGAGAGCGGGGCCGTTGATGAGACCATCGCCCTGCTCGCCGCTAAGGGATTGGTCTTCGAGGAAGACGGCGCAACCTGGTTCCGCGCCACTGCACTCGGTGACACCCGTGACCGGGTCCTCCGCAAGGCCAACGGTGACGCCACCTATCTGGCCGGCGATCTGGCCTATCACCGCAACAAGTTCCTGGTTCGAGGGTTCGATCGGGTGATCGACGTCTTCGGGGCCGACCACCACGGCCAGGTGGCCAGCCTGGTCGCCGGGGTCGAGGCCATGGGGATCGACCCGGCTCGCCTCGAGGTCCGATTGGGCCAGATGGTCTCACTGGTCGACGGTGACGAGGCCGTGAAGATGGGGAAGCGGGCAGGTAACGCCATCGACCTTGATGCCGTCATCCGAGACATCGGCCCTGACGCCACCCGAATTCTCAGCCTTATGAGTTCGCTCGACCAAGCGGCAACCTTCGACCTGGCCACGGTACGGGAGCAGTCAGCCGACAATCCTGTCTTCTACGTCCAGATGGCCAGCGCGCGTATCGGTGGCGTCGGACGCAAGGCACGGGAACGTGCTGTGGTGCGTGCGCCGTTGTCTGACGTCGACCTCACGTTGTTGGTCCACGATCGCGAACTCGAACTGCTGCGCTGCTTAGAGGAACTACCCGAAGTGGTGGAGGACGCCGCCGTCGATCGGGCCCCGACCAAGGTGACCACCTGGGTGCGCAAGTTGGCCTCCTGCTTCCATGGCTTCTACCACGACTGCCCGATCTTGGCCGACGATGTCGACCCCGCTGTTGCGCAATCTCGACTGTGGCTCGTCGAGGGCTCGCGTATCGGCCTAGCCATCGGCCTGGGTCTCCTCGGCGTGGCTGCCCCGGAGGCGATGTGATTCCGTCGGCTCCGGACGGTCCCGTCGATCGCTCGGTCTTGCCGTCTACGGCGGAGATTGATGCCGATGGCCGGTTGACCATCGGGGGATGCGACCTGGTTGAGTTGGCCGAGACGCATGGCACGCCGTTGTTCGTCTACGACGAGACCCATCTACGGACGGCCTGCCGCGAAGCTGTCGACGCGTGGGGTGACGGCGTCGCCTACGCCACCAAGGCATTCCTGTGTATGGCCATGGCTCGCCTGGCTCACGAGGAAGGGATGTGCTTGGACGTGGCCACCGGCGGCGAACTCCACGTCGTCCTCGCTGCGGGCGTTCCCGCCGATCGACTTGTGCTCCACGGCAACAACAAGTCCACCGAAGAGCTCGCAGCGGCACTGGCCGTAGGGGTGGGCCGGATCATCGTTGATTCCTTTGACGAGATCGATCGACTCGAGGCGCTGATCGCAGATCCCCCCGAGTTGGCCGGAACCGTCGACGACGGGGTGATGCCTCCTCGGTGGCGGCCCAAGGTCCTGGCTCGCATCACTCCTGGCGTCGAAGTTCACACGCACGAGTTCGTCCGCACTGGTCAAGAGGACTCCAAGTTCGGGTTTGGTCTGACCTCAGGTGCGGCGGCGCGAGCCGTGGAGAAGCTGGCTGCATTGGATGCCCAAGGCATCGTCGAGTTCGTGGGGATCCACGCTCACCTCGGCAGCCAGGTCTTCGCCCTGGCACCATTCGCCCAGGCCATTCATGTCTTGGCTGACTTCTTCGCCCCGTTGGGCCTGCCTGAACTTGTCGTTGGCGGAGGCCTGGGAGTGGCCTATGTGAACGGGGAAGAGGCGCCTGTTATGGCTGACTGGGCGGCTTCAGTGGCTGATGCTTGCCAGGAGGCGGGCATCGCAGCCGACGTGCGGGTCACTGCCGAGCCAGGCCGCTCCATCGTGGCCGCCGCCGGGGTCACCTTGTATCGGGTGGGAACGGTCAAGGACGTTCCTGGCCACCGCACCTACCTTGCCGTGGATGGCGGCATGAGCGATAACCCACGCCCGGTGCTGTACGGAAGTGGATATGAGGCCTTCTTGCCTCGTAGTGCGGATGCTCATCGTCCGATGGGCGTGCGGGTGGTGGGAAAGCACTGCGAGACGGGCGACGTCGTAGTGGCTGATGCCTTCGTGCCCCAAAGCACGTCGGTCGACGACATCCTGTGTACACCGGTCACCGGGGCATACGGGCACTCCATGGCCTCCAACTACAACAAGGTGCCACGTCCAGCCGTGGTCTTCGTGGCTGATGGCATCGCCCGAGTGGTTGTCCGGCGCGAGACGCTCGACGACCTCATCCGGCTCGACGTCTGACACAACGTCGGAATCAACGGCACCACGGGCTTCCGAGTGCGCCCGCCTAGGCGGTAGCGTGACCGAGTGACTTCTACTGCCACCGACCGTGCTGGTGCCGAGCGGACCGTGCGCGTTGCCGTCCTGGGCTGCGGCAATGTCGGGGCCGCGCTGGTCGGGATCATCCAGGAACGATCCGAAGCACTGGCCGTGCAGGCCGGTGCCCGATTCGAGTTGGCCGGTATTGCCGTGACCGACCTGAGTGCACCTCGCCCAGCGCATGTGCCCCATGACCTGTTGACCACCGATGCCGCCGCGTTGGTGGCCGATCCCACCGTCGACGTGGTGGTCGAGTTGATGGGTGGCCTCGAGCCCGCCGGTTCCTTGGTCCGAGCCGCACTCGACTCAGGACGCCCCGTGGTGACGGCCAACAAGGCGTTGTTGGCATCAGACGACGGCGTGGCTTTGCGCACCCTGGCTCGGAACCGGGGCGTCGACCTGCTCTACGAAGCAGCGGTGGCCGGGGCCATCCCGCTCGTGCGAGCCCTGCGTGAATCGCTCACCGGTGAGCGGATCCACCGAGTCATGGGCATCGTCAACGGGACGACCAACTTCATTCTCACCAAGATGACCGAGCAGGGAGCTGACTACGCAGAGGTCCTGATCGAGGCCCAGGCCCTGGGTCTGGCCGAGCGAGACCCGACGGCCGATGTCGAGGGTCACGATGCAGCAGCCAAGGCGGCCATCTTGGCCGGTGTGGCGTTCGGCTACGACGTGGCTGGCGATGCCGTGTTCTGCGAAGGGATCTCGTCTGTTACCGCTGAAGACGTCGATTTCGCACGGCGATTCGGCTACGTGATCAAACTCCTGGCCATCGTCGAGCGAGTGGGCGATGACAGTCTCTCGGTGCGGGTCCATCCTGCCTTGGTGAGCGAAGCTCACCCGTTGGCCGGGGTCCGTGACGCCTTCAATGCCGTGTTCATCGAAGGAGAGGCCGCTGGCGAACTGATGCTCTACGGCCAAGGGGCGGGCGGTCTTCCTACGGCGAGCGCGGTGGTGGGCGATCTCATCGACGCCACCCGCAACCTGCTGGCTGGAACCACGGCTCCGGCACCCGATCGCCAGCCCGCTCGGCTGCTGCCAGCCGATGATCTCGAGACGGGCTTCTGCATCAATCTCGACGTAGTGGATCGGCCAGGCGTACTCGCCGAGGTGACCGCGGCGTTCGCCAGTCATGGGGTGTCGATTCGCTCCATGGAGCAAGAAGCTCGTTCAGGAGCGGACGGCACGCTTGGGGCTCGGCTGACCTTCGTGACTCACCGCTCGCGCGAGGGCGACGTCCGGGCCACGTTGTCGGAACTCGAGGGACTCGAATCCCTGCAGCGGATCGGAGGCGTCATGCGGATCGTGGGAGCATCATGAGCACCAGCGACGGGCTCTGCCCCTGCTCGATTCGGTCTCTCCGGTGGAGAGGCGTGATCGAGGAGTATCGCGACTTCCTGCCGGTCTCGTCGACCACGCCGGTCGTCTCCCTCTTGGAGGGCGGGACTCCGCTGATCGAAGCACCTCGACTTTCGGCCCGCATCGGGGCTCGAGTGATGTTGAAGATCGAGGGAGCCAATCCCACGGGGTCCTTCAAGGACCGCGGGATGACGATGGCCATTTCCAAGGCCGTTGAGGAGGGTGCACGTGCCGTGGTGTGCGCATCCACCGGCAATACCTCGGCATCCGCCGCGGCGTTTGCCGGCCGAGCTGGCCTGACCAGCGCGGTGCTGATTCCTGAGGGCTACATCGCCCTCGGCAAGCTGGCCCAGGCCCTGATTCACGGATCCCGAGTGCTGCAACTGCGAGGCAACTTCGACCAAGCCCTCACCATTGTGCGCGAACTGGGCGAGAAGGCCCCTGTCACCGTCGTCAACTCCGTGAACCCCTACCGAATTGAAGGCCAGAAGTCAGGGGCATTCGAGATCGTCGACCAGTTGGGCGAGGCCCCAGATCTTCACTGCATCCCAGTGGGCAACGCGGGGAACATCACCGCCTACTGGAAGGGTTACCAGGAGTTCAAGGAGGCCGGTCGCTCTACTCGGCTGCCTCGGATGCACGGATTCCAAGCCGCCGGGGCTGCTCCCATCGTGGCTGGTCATCCCATCGAACATCCCGACACCGTGGCCACGGCCATCAGGATCGGAAATCCGGCCAGTTGGGAAGGGGCAACGTCGGCCGCGTCCGAGTCGGGCGGCGGTATCGCTGCGGTGACCGACGAGCAGATTCTCGAGGCTTATCGTTTCCTCGCTCAAGAGGAGTCGATCTTCTGCGAACCGGCCTCGGCTGCTTCGGTGGCCGGACTGATGACCTACGGCCTTCCCGATGGCTTGGGGCCTGGCTCCACGGTTGTCTGCGTGCTCACCGGTCATGGTCTGAAGGACCCGGATATTGCCATCAGCCAGATCCAGGTGCCCACGGTGGTCGACGCCGACCTGTCCGCCGTCCTCGAGGAACTCGGGCTCAGCTGACTCGAACCAACGAGGCCAGACCCACGGCCACCTGACGCTCTGGCCATTGGGATCGAGTCCAGCGTGCGCATCGGTGCGATGGGGAGCACTGTTGGGTTGGATGCAGCGAGGCACAGCGTTGCTCGCCTTGGGCGAGTGGTTGCCGCGTGTGGCAAGAACCCTGTATGCTCAAGACACCTTCGCCTCCGCAGATCGCCCGATCGGGCTTGCGGGCGGGACCCTCTGGATTGATGCAATGGATTGACGCACTCGTCCAGCCCGTGCCCGGCGTCGGGGGGAGTGATCGTGTCCAGAATCTGGCACTCCAGAATCTGGCACCCTGCCTCCCCTTTCCCTGTATCCCCCTGGCGGCGGGTGCGAACCCAGCCGCCCACCAGGACATGCTGAAACGAGGAAGCCGATGACTGCGGAACAGCAGCTCGAGCGCTCAGTGTTGGAGGGCAAGGAGCGAGATGAGCTCCATGCCATCGCCCAAGCCCTGTCGGTCAAGACAAACACTCGAACGAAGAAGGCCGACATCATCGAAGGGATCCTGCAAGCGGCAGGCGTGCCATCGAACGGGTCGTCGGATGGCGATGCCCCTGCGCGTGCCCCTCGGGCCAGCCGGAGCAGGTCGGGTTCGGACCGATCGGCAGGCAACAGCCAGGCAGCCGAGACCCAGACGGCTGATTCTCAGGGAACCGATGCTCGGGCAAGCAACGGCACCGATGCATCGAGCGAAGTCTCGACCGATACCCCGGCTCCGAAGGCTGCCTCTCGTCGGCCGCGGCCAGCCCAGTCGTTCGACCCGAGGGCCGACGTGTCTTCGTCTAGCGACGTCAGCTCCGAGCTCGACTACGACTTCGACATCCCTTCGACGGGCAGTGGCAAGTCTGAAGGATCGACTGGCAGCGAAGCTGAGGGTTCCACCGCAGCCGGCCCTGACGGCGGGAGCGACGCCGGCACTGGCGGCCAGACTCGCCAACAGGGCCAGAGCAACCGGAACAACCAGGGCGGCCAGAACAACCAGGGCGGCCAGAACAATCAAGGTGGTCGCAACCAGGGCGGCCAGAACAATCAGGGCAACCGGAACCAGGGTGGTCAGAACAACCAGGGCAACCGGAATAACCAGGGTGGACGGAACAACCAGGGCAACCAGAACAACCAGAACAATCAGGGCAACCGCAATCAGGGCAACGACGACATGGGGAATCGCCGGGGCAACCGACGCCGTCGGGGCCGCGATCGCCAAGGACCAGACGGCGATCTCGTCGGCTACGGCAACGCCGACCAGGCCTATTCGGGTGAGACGATCCCGGTCCGGGGCCTACTTGACCTGCGCGACGAGGGATACGGCTTCGTGCGCTGCTCGGGCTATCTGCCGTCCAACAAAGATGTCTATGTGTCGGTCAGCCAGGCCAAGCGGTTTGCCCTGCGCAAGGGCGACACCATCGAGGGAACGTGCCGGCCTGCCGGCTCCCAGGAGAAGTTCCCGGCTCTTCTCCAGATCGACACGGTCTCTGGTCTGGACCCTGAAGTGGCCAAACTGCGGCCCCGGTTTGAAGACCTGACCCCGCTCTTTCCTGACGAGAAACTGCACCTGGAGATGCCGGGCGAGAAGGAGGACATGACGGCGCGCATCGTCGATCTCCTGTCTCCGATCGGCAAGGGCCAGCGTGGCCTGATCGTTTCACCCCCCAAGGCCGGCAAGACCACGGTCATGAAGCACATCGCCCACTCGATCGAGGCCAACAATCCCGACGTGCACCTGATGGTCCTGCTGGTCGACGAGCGTCCTGAAGAAGTGACCGACATGCGTCGTTCCGTCAAGGGTGAGGTCATCGCCTCGACCTTCGACCGCCCTTCGGAGGAACACACCGCAGTGGCCGAAGTGGCCATCGAGCGAGCCAAGCGCCTCGTGGAGTCGGGCCGTGACGTCGTCATCATCCTCGACGGCATTACCCGCCTGGCCCGCGCCTACAACCTTGCGCAGCCGGCCACGGGACGGATCATGTCCGGTGGCGTGGACTCCGGTGCGCTCTATCCGCCCAAGAAGTTCTTCGGCGCCGCCCGCAACATCGAAGAGGGCGGTTCGCTCACCATCTTGGCTACGGCACTGGTGGAGACCGGTTCCAAGATGGACGAAGTCATCTTCGAGGAGTTCAAGGGCACCGGCAACATGGAGCTCCGCCTTGACCGGCGCTTGGCCGAGCGGCGGCTCTATCCGTCCATCGACGTCAATGCCAGCTCGACCCGCCACGAGGAGCTTCTCTTCGACAGGTCGCAGCTCCAACAGGTGTGGAAGCTGCGCCGGGTGCTCAACGCACTGGCTAACGAAGGGAGCGCGGCCGCCGGCCTCGAACTCCTCATGGACAAGATCCGCACTACGAAGTCCAACGACGAGTTCCTGGCGGAGATCGCCAAGGGTCCCGCCACCTGACCTGACCGCTTGACCCCTTGTCGGGGCTCACGGGGCGCCGATGGGCGACCCCGTCGGACCCGGTATGCTAGTGAGTCTGAGATCCGGCGGCCGCTGATACGGCACGCCACGACAGGAGATCCAATGAAGTCCGACATCCATCCTGACTACGTCGAGGCATCGGTGCGCTGCTCGTGTGGCAACACGTTCACCACGCGCTCGACCAAGGCCGAGATCACCCTCGAACTCTGCAACGAGTGCCACCCCTTCTTCACTGGCAAGCAGAAGCTCGTCGACTCTGGCGGCCGGGTTGAGCGGTTCCAGCGTCGCTACGCCGCCACGGGACGCAAGAAGAAGCCTGCTACCACCGACGAGGCCTGAGCATCCTGACCGGGTGCACGGCTACGCCTGTGCGCCCGTTCCGGCAGCCATCCAGCACGACGACTTTCTGAGCCATTGGCGTTGATCTTGTGCTGAACGACCGTCTCCACGATCGCATGGGTGACCTCGAACGAGAGTTCGAAGAGGTCCTGACCCAACTGAACGATCCCTCGCTGGCCACAGATCCCAAGCGCCTCCGTGATGTGTCGCGCCGACACCGCGAACTTGAGGAGGTCGTTGAGTGCTGGCGCAGGCTCGAAGCTTCGGCCGAAGACCTCGAAACGGCACGAGAGATGGTCAGCGGCTCGGTGGGTGCCGAGCGGGAGCTGGCTCAGGTTGAGGTGGCCCAGGCCGAGTCGGACATCACCCGAATCGAAGAAGAGCTCCGCCTGCTGCTGGTCCCCCGGGACCCAAATGCCGGCCGGAACGTGATCATGGAGATCCGGGGAGCTGAAGGCGGCGAGGAGGCCAACCTCTTCGCCAAGGACCTCTTCGAGATGTACACCCGGTATGCGGCCGCCCGAGGGTGGAAGGTCGAGATCCTTTCGTCGGATCCCTCTGAGCGTGACGGATTGAACGAAGTGACGTTCTTGGTCAAGGGCGATGATGCCTGGTCTCGGCTCGAACATGAAGGCGGTCCTCACCGTGTTCAGCGAGTGCCGGTAACCGAGTCGCAGGGGCGTATCCACACGTCCTCGGCTGCGGTCACAGTGCTGCCTGAGGCCGAAGAGGTGGACGTGGAGATAGACCCCGCCGATCTCAAGATCGATGTCTACCGGTCGACGGGTCCCGGTGGGCAGTCGGTGAACACCACCGACTCGGCCGTGCGGATCACGCACGTGCCCACTGGCATCGTGGTGGCCATGCAGGACGAGAAGAGCCAGATCCAGAATCGGGCCCGAGCCATGGTCGTGCTGCGGTCCAGGCTGCTCAAGGCCGAACAGGACCGTCAGGCCGCCGAGTTGTCGGCCCAACGACGCAGCCAGGTTGGTGGCGGTGGCCGTTCGGAGAAGATCCGGACCTACAACTTCAAGGAGAACCGAGTCACTGACCATCGGATCAAGCTGACCCTGCACAAGCTCGATCGGGTCCTCATGGGTGATCTCGATGACGTGACCGATGCCCTGATGGCCGACAAGCGCTATCGCCAGCTGGACGATGCCTGAAGCAGGCGGTTCCTGTGGGATCCACTCAGAGGTGGCAGCCCAGGTCGGCTCGAGTCGAGAGGCCACCTGGATCATCGAGCACGCCAGTAGGGAGACAGGAGGGGACGGTCCCCGCACCGCCGAGCTGGCCTGGGAGTTGGCTGCTCGTCGGGCCGCCGGTGAGCCGCTGCAGTATGTGCTGGGCACCTGGTCGTTTCGTAATCTGGAACTGGCCGTCGACCGACGGGTCCTGATCCCACGGCCCGAGACCGAGCAGGTCGTCGAGGTCGCTCTCCGGCACGTGATCCGAATGGCATCCGAACTTCCCTTCGAGCCCTCACTGGTGGGTGTCGATCTGGGAACCGGATCGGGGGCGATCGCCCTGTCGCTGGCCGCGGAGGTTCCGACGTCTGTGGGGTGGGAGATCTGGGCGACCGATGCCTCCACTGACGCTCTCGACGTGGCCAGGGTCAACGTGACCACCCTGGTGGCACAACGCCCGGACGTCGCCGACCGGGTGCATCTGGTGCAAGGTTCGTGGTTCGCTGCGCTGCCCGGTGACCTGATGGGTCGCCTCGACCTGGTTGTCTCCAACCCGCCGTATGTGGCCACTCATGAACTGGGCGATCTTGACCCAGAGGTCCGCGAGTGGGAGCCGCGATCAGCGCTGGTGGCTCCCCGCGGAGCGAGTGGGGTTGCGGGCATGGCCGACATCGAGTCCGTCATCGCCGGGGCGGGCCGCTGGCTGCGCCCAGGCGGTGCCCTGGTGGTGGAACTTGACCCCCGCCAAGCCTACGCAGCAGTGGATGCCGCTCGGCGTGCTGGGTTTGCGAAGGTGGGGACGGCTCGTGATCTGGCGGGTCGGCTCCGGATGCTGGAGGCCGTGCGTTGAACGATCGACTGCGCCTGGTGACGCCTGGAGATCGGGGCCCCCTGCTCGAAGCGGCAGCGGCGCTGGCCGATGGCCTGGTCGTCGCCGTGCCGACTGACACGGTCTATGGCCTGGCTGCTGACCCAACCCAACCCGAAGCCATCGAGCGCCTCTTCTCCCTGAAGGGACGACCAAGCGACGTGCCTCTGCCGGTCCTTGTTGCCGGGCCTGATCAAGTTGCCCAGGTGGCCGGCGATCTCGAAGTAGCCGCTGAGGCTCTGGCCAGGCGGTTCTGGCCCGGACCCCTGACCTTGGTAGTGCCCCGACGTCCTGGGTTCACCGCCGATCTAGGCGGCCCGCCAACGGCGCGGTCCACAATCGGGGTGCGGCGACCTGATCATGGTGCCGTCATCGGCCTCTGTGAGCTGCTCGGCCCACTTGCTGTCACCAGTGCCAATCTCCATGGCCAACCCCCGGCCACCACGGCCGACGAGATTCTCGAGGCATTCGCTGGCCTCGATCAGCCTGCCCTGGTGCTCGACGGAGGGCGATGTGACGGGTTGCCGTCCAGTGTTGTGGAGTGTCGTGGACCTGCGTCGCGCTGTCTGCGAGAGGGCGCGTTGGCCTGGGACGTGATCCACCCGGGCCGCTGAAGCACGCCGCGCCTCATGGCTGCTGATTCTCTCGCAGCTGGCGTGTCGCCCTCAGTTGGCCCAGCTCCCACAGCGCCACGACGGGCGCGGGTGAGCAGCATCACTCACGCATGGGGCGTGCCTGCTCGGAGGGGGCGGGTTGACGGGCGCCCACGGGCAGGGGAGACTGGGAGGGTTATGCGCAGTATGACCGGTTCGACGGTGATCATTATCGACTAGGCACATACCCTTCCCGGTGTGTGCCCCTGACCGTCCACCTAGTGGACGGTTTTTCAATTGCAGGACCACCATTCCCGAGTCGGTCTCCCATCGGGCAGGATGTCCTAGCCCGATATGGCCAATCTGATCGACACGTCGGACATGGCTTCTCGCCGGACAGGGCAACCAGGCAGTTCGATGTGACGCAGGACTCAGTGACAGCAACGTGACAGGAAGATGAGGACAGCAGGATCGTGAGCCACTACAAGGTTGCAGTGATCGGCGGCGACGGCATCGGCCCAGATGTGCTTGCCGAGGCCCTGAAGGTTGTCAGGGCGGCTGGCGTGTCTTTTGACGCTACCGAGTACGAGCTCGGGGCGGCCCGATACATCCGTACCGGCGAGGTCCTGCCTGACAGCGTCCTTGACGAATTGCGCGCCCACGATGCCATCTTGCTGGGCGCTATCGGGGCTCCGGCCGAATCGACCGAGGTGCCCCCGGGCACGCTCGAGCGCGGGCTGCTGCTCAAACTCCGGTTCGACCTGGACCTCTACGTCAATCTGCGGCCCTTCGTCGGCGTGCCAGGAGCACCGGCTGAGGATTGCGATTTCTTGGTGGTGCGAGAGAACACGGAGGGCACCTACGCGGGCGAGGGCGGGTTCTTGCGGAAGGGCACCGCACACGAGGTGGCCACCCAGGGATCGGTCAACACCCGTATGGGTGTCGAGCGCTGCATTCGCTATGCCTTCGATCTGGCCATGAACCGTCCGGCCAAGCATCTGACTCTGGTGCACAAGATCAACGTCCTCACCTTCTCTGGCGACCTGTGGCACCGGACATTCCATGAAGTCGCCGCCGAGTACCCCGACGTGACGACGGACTACAACCACGTCGATGCCTCCTGCATCTACCTCGTCGAGCAGCCCACCCGCTACGACGTGATCGTCACCGATAACCTGTTCGGCGACATCATCACCGACCTGGCTGGTGCTGTGGCCGGCGGCATCGGGTATGCCGCCTCGGCCAACCTCAACCCGGCCCGCACCGGACCGTCCATGTTCGAGCCTGTCCATGGTGCAGCCTTCGACATCGCCGGCCAGAACAAGGCCAATCCGGCGGCTGCCATCCGGTCGGCTGCTCTCATGCTCGACTTCCTCGGCGAGCGCACGGCCGCCGAACACGTCACTGATGCCGTGTTGTCTTTCATCAACTCCCACCCGAACCCAACGCTCTCGACTACCGAGATCGGCGACGCCATCGCAGAAAGGCTCTGAGCATGCCCATCACCCCCACTGAGAAGATCTGGATGGACGGCGAGATGGTCGACTGGGCGGACGCGAAGATTCACGTCCTCACCCACACCTTGCACTACGGATCAGGCGTGTTCGAAGGAGTCCGGGCCTATCCGACCGATCGGGGCCCAGCCATCTTCCGACTTCGCGAGCACATCGAACGGCTCTTCGTGTCGGCTTCCATCTTCCTCATCGAGGTTCCCTTCAGCGTCGAGGAGATCATGGAGGCCTGTCGCGAGATCGTCCGGGTCAACGGGCTGGATGACGGCTGTTACTTGCGACCGCTCGTGTACCTGGGCTACGGGGAGATGGGACTCAACCCGCTTCCGTGCACGGTCAACGTGTCGGTGGCGGCGTGGCCGTGGGGTACCTATCTGGGTGATGACGGTGTGGCCAACGGTGTGCGCATGAAGATCAGCTCGTGGCAACGCCACGATCCCAACGCCGTGCCCACCGCGGCCAAAGGCACGGGCATGTACGTCAACTCGTCCCTGGCCAAGGTCGAGGCCCTCAAGGCCGGTTACGACGAGGCCATCCTTCTGGCTCCTGACGGAAACGTGAGCGAGTGCACCGGCGAGAACATCTTCATCGTCCGCAACGGCAAGATCCTCACCCCGCCCTCGTCTGACTCGGGTGCGCTCGAAGGCATCACGCAGAAGTCGGTCGAAGCCATCGCCCGAGATATCGGGCACGAGGTCGAGTATCACCAACTCATCCGGACCGACCTCTATACGGCCGAGGAAGCCTTCCTCACCGGCACCGCGGCTGAGGTGGTCCCTATCCAGTCGGTCGACGACCGCATCGTTGGCCAGGGCAAGCCCGGCCCGATCACGAAGCAGATCCAGGAGATCTACTTCGACACGGTCCGGGGCAAGGTCGATCGCTATAAGGACTGGCTCGACTATGTCGACTGACGGCCCCACGCTGGGCGACGATTCCTATGCCGCAGCCAAACGGGGCGAGCATCGCGCCGGTGGTCATGGCCATAGTCATGCTGATGGCCACACCCACAGCCATGGTGACGGTCCGGCGCACAGCCACCCGCAGACTCCAGGCCAAGAGGCTCATGCATCCAGCCGGCGCCACGGCGGGCACGACCATGACCACGGTGAACACGAGCACGGGGCTCCACCGGTCGGGACGGGCCACGACTTCGATCTGCCCGATCTGCCGCCCGCAGTGGACATCTTCGACACAACACTTCGGGATGGTTCCCAGCAAGAGGGCCTGTCGCTGACCGTCGACGACAAACTCCGGGTGGCCGAGCAGCTCGACCACCTTGGTGTCACCTTCATCGAGGGGGGCTGGCCCGGGGCCAACCCCAAGGATGCCGAGTTCTTCGCCCGGGCCCCGAGTGAGCTGCATCTGGCCCACTCCACCTTGGTGGCGTTCGGGTCTACCCGTCGAGCGGGCGTAAGGGCTGAAGACGACGAGGTGCTCCGCCACCTCGTCGAGGCCCAGACCGAGGCCGTGTGCCTGGTGGCTAAGTCCTCCGAGGTCCACGTGGTCGATGCCCTGCGCACCACGCTCGACGAGGCCGTGGCCATGGTCGCCGATTCGGTCGAGTTCTTGCGCAGCAATGACCTGCGGGTGTTCATCGACGCCGAGCATTTCTTCGACGGTTACAAGGCCAATCCCGACTTCACCATGCGCATCCTGCAGGCCGCAGAAGAGGCCGGTGCGGAGACGCTGGTGTTGTGTGACACCAACGGAGGGACCCTTCCTCATGAGGTGGAGCGCATCGTCTCCACGGTGCTCGACAGGTTCGAGACCCAGGTCGGGGTCCATTTCCATAACGACTCCGGCTGTGCGGTGGCCAACTCTCTGGCTGGCGTGTCGGTGGGCGCCACCCACGTCCAAGGGTGCGTCAACGGCTACGGCGAGCGCTCGGGCAATGCCGACCTCACCTCGGTCGTGCCCGACCTCTCGCTGAAGCTCGATGTGAATACGATTCCCCGCGAGCGCCTGGTGCTGCTCACGCCCGTGGCCCACCACATCGCCGAGGTCGTCAACATCGCCCCCAATCCGCAGCAGCCCTTCGTGGGGGCCTCGGTCTTTGCTCACAAGGCCGGACTGCACACGTCGGCCATCGCCCGCCGGTCGGACGCCTACGAGCACATCTCCCCCGATCTGGTCGGCAACGGCACCCGCTTCGTGGTGTCCGAGATGGCGGGTCGCTCGACGTTGGCCTTCAAGGCAACCGAGCTGGGACTCGACCTCGACTCGGCTGCCATGACCTCGGTGCTCGACTCGCTCAAGCGGCTCGAGCACGAGGGCTACCACTTCGAGGTAGCCGACGGCTCCTTGGAGCTGCTGCTCAGAGAAGCTACCGGGTGGCGTCAGGAGTTCTTTGAGCTCGAGTCCTACCGGGTCATCGCCGACCAGGGAGCATCCCTATTGACTGAAGCCACGGTCAAGGTCCGAGTCGAAGGTGAGCGGGTGGTGGCCACGGCCGAGGGCAATGGCCCGGTCAATGCACTCGATGGGGCCCTGCGTGCGGCCATGGGCAGCCGGTATCCGACCCTTGCCGAGGTCCACTTGGTCGACTACCGAGTCCGGGTGCTCGATTCAGGCAAGGGAACTGGCTCAGTGACCCGGGTGCTGATCGATTCGACCGATGGCGACCGAACCTGGACGACCATCGGGGTCTCGGAGAACATCATCGCCGCCTCCTGGCAGGCTCTGTCGGACTCGATCGTGTTTGGCCTCCTGCATGCTGGAGACCCGTCGCCGACCATCCACGACGTCGGCGACCTCTAGGGTGGAGGCAGCCAACGTGTCAGCCCTGCGGCGCGTGTGGTTCCAGGTATCCCTCAGGAGTCTCCGGTGACCCAGCCAAGTTTCGTTCCCGTCGTCGAGGCCGACCAGGTGCGACGCGCCTATCAACTCCAGGTCCCTGAGGCCTGGACGGCGACTCGCCCTTCTGAGGTCCGCACGACCACGCAACCCCATGGGACGGGCCTGGGATCTCCTGGTCCCGATCAGGGCTTTGCCCTGAAGTTGGCCCGCCGGTTTGTCGATCGCCTGATCCTGGCCGAAGGTGAGCAGGCCGAAGACGCGGTGGCCGGATGCACGGCAGTGGCCACGAAACGAGCGGCTTCCTTCGGGCGGGCCCCGATGATCTATGACCTGACAGTGGCCTTCACCTTGTGGGGTTTCCTGGAAGGGGCGCCAGCCAACCTCGTCGCTGCCCGGACCCCAATCTTCCGCGGGGCCAGCCACAGCTATCAGGTGCGGCGCGAGATCGCCGATCGGGTGCCCATCAGCACGTTGCGGTTAACTCCCGAACAGGTCGCTGACCGGTTGGGGGAGTGGCATCAACTCACTGGACTCGGCGCCGAGTCAGATGGCGAGAACTGACTCCTGCCACTGACGGACGCTCTGACGTTGTTCGCTCACGCTGTCCTCGCACGCCGTTCGCTCAAGCCGTTCGCTCAAGCCGTTCACTGATGGTGATCGCTGAGTCCGACCGCCCGTCCGGACCGATCAGGTCGACGACTGATGTGGATACCCACGAGGTGTCGGTCCATCAGTTCCTCGAGGACCACAGTGGAGTCGCACGAGATCTCGGCTAACTCGGGGATGTCCCATGTCGACTGGGTCAGCAGGTGAGCTGCTCGTCAGTGGTGGATGCGCCACCGGCGACGGGCTCGAGCGCCCTTGAAGGTCCCCACACCCGCCGGAACGGGGTTGGGGGCCACGTCGGACTCGTCCGGCGCACGGCTGGTGGCCGTCGGGTCCCAGAGCGAACCAGTGTCATCAGGGACCGGTGGGCCGACCCGGACCATGTCCGCCATGCTTGAGCCCTGCATGGCCTGCTCGAACAGATCAGGCAGTTGTGGCCCAGGCACGGGCGGCGTGGTCATGGTTCCCTTCACGGGAACAACTCGTGACTCAGTCGATGGTTCTGGCGATCGGGCAGACACTGCATCGAGCTCGGGTACGTCAGCTTCGCCGGCCAATGTGGGCACCGCCTTCGTGGTTTCGGAGCGATCGATGGGGCGATAGGAGGGCTGTTCGACAGCGATGGAACGCCGAGTAGGGAGCGTGGGCACTGGAATGGCCGTCTTGGATGGTGCCTTGAGGGCCGACCCGGCTGGGTGCCAGTCACGCGATGTCGAGGCACCGGTGGCGTTGGGGTGGAGTTCGGGCGGGTACCAACTGCCGTCGCTGGCCAGCCACCACCCTTGTCCTGCTGCAGTCTCGTTCGTCACGGGGCCTCCATTGGGTCCTGTCTTGTCGACTTCGAGGCGCTCCGTCTAGGGAGCACCTGTACAGAGGTTGTCGTCAGCTCCGTGGTGGTTCTTGAGCGATTCCGTTGCGGGATCGTTGCCGGGTTCGAGCGAGTGTGGATGCAACGCCGCCACGTTGGCTGAGAACCGGCCCGCGAGCGGTACCGTTACCGCATGGATTCCGCCACCTTTGCCTTGACCGACATTCATCGCGAGTTCCGCGACACGCTCCGTCGCTTCGCCGACGACCGGATCGCTCCTCATGCAGCCCAGGCCGACCGGGATGCTGCATTCCCCAAGGCTTCCTTCGACGCCTGTGTCGAACTTGAACTCTGCGCACTCGGCATCCCCGAGGCCTACGGCGGTGCCGGGGCCGACATGATCACCCAGGCGATCATGGCCGAAGAGCTTGCTCGTGCCTGCGCGTCAACGTCGGTGACAATGCTCATCTCCAAGTTGGGGATGCTCCCGGTGATGAACTTCGCCTCTGAGGAGATCAAGCAGACCTACCTTCCGAGGATCGCCTCAGGCGAGGCTCAAGCCAGCTATTGCCTGTCCGAAGCCGACGCCGGCAGTGACGTGGCTTCCATGCGCACTCGGGCCGTCAAGGACGGCGACAGCTACATCCTCACCGGGGCCAAGCACTGGATCACCAATGCCGGCGTGTCTGACACCTACACGGTCTTTGCCAGCACCGATCCCGACGCGGGTCGCAAGGGCATCAGCTGTTTCCTGGTCGAGGCCGGCTGGGGCGTCGAGATCGCCCCACACGAGGACAAGATGGGACTTCGGGGCAGCCCGACGGCCGGGGTGATGTTCGACGAGATCCGGGTGCCCGCCACCCATCTCATCGGCCAGGAAGGCGAAGGCTTCCGCATCGCCATGCACACCCTGGATCGCAGCCGACCAACGATCGGTTCTCAGGCTGTGGGTATCGCTCAGGGGGCGGTCGATGCCGCGGCGGCCTACATGGGCGAGCGCACAGCGTTCGGCAAGCCCATCGCCGACCTGCAGGGACTGCGTTTCATGATCGCCGACATGGCCATGAAGACGGAGGTGGCTCGGACGATGACCTATCGGGCGTGTTCGATCATCGATCAAGGTGACCCGCACGGTGAGCTGAGCGTGATGGGGGCCATGGCCAAGTGCTTCGCCTCGGATACGGCCATGGAGGTGGCAACAGACGCCGTGCAGCTCTTCGGCGGCTACGGCTACACCAAGGACTTCCCGGTCGAGCGCTTCATGCGGGACGCCAAGATCACCCAGATCTACGAAGGAACCAATCAGATCCAGCGGGTGGTCATCTCCAAGGGTGTGCTCGGATAATTGTTCACCCGGCATATGCGGGGGCCCTGACATCTTCACGGTGACGGGTCGCTCGGCCGGATCGGGTAGCAGGCCTCGTCCTGAAGGGGTCATTGGGCCCATGTCTGGTTTCAGCAGATCCACAATGCAGGGTGGCGCCGGGCTTGGGTGAGGCGGTTCGAGGCGACGACCAGTTTCGGTCGCTCGTACGGGCCGGCGAAGTTTCTGGGACGACCTTGACCTGCAGTTTGCCCTTCGACACACGGGTACTTCAGTTCATCTTTGGGCAGCCTCAGCCGAGATAAGCGTTCTGCAACTGACCTCGCCTCTGTCCTGCGCGGCCAATCTTCTGATCCGTAGTCAATCCCGGGGCCAATTCAGGGCTCACAGTGGCGTTGTCATCGATGTGGGTTCTGCGGTCATTACTGACACGTTCTACCTACTCAGAGCATGTAGTCAGTGCACCGATGTGGCTCGAACTACCGGCCCGGTCACGTCGGGCCGAAGGGCCATTGCAACCCCCTTGTGTGTCCTGGGTACATGCCCACGGAGGACCTCAGTCGCTGGCTCGAGTAGCTCGTCGCATCCGGTGTGATACTTCAGACGCCTGCCCTCCACGCAAGTCCGTTTCAATCGGTTCCGATGGATGTAGAGGTGCCCGTTCAGTTGCCGAGTGACCACCGATGGCCTACGAAGCGCCTCCGTCGATCTCCTGACCGAACTGGTGCTCACGGCGGTCTCCCAGGTGCACCCGACGAAAGTTGTGGCCAAGGCTGCCCGCAAGGGGCTCTTCAAGCGAAGCAGCTCATGGGGCGCCGTCTGAGTCCACGCATCGGGCGACGGAACCCGGTCAGCGACCAGCCGATGTCGCAATAAGTCGCGCATATGTGCGAAAAAGTGCGATACTAGATCCATGGATTACGTGAATCCTGTGGAGGCGTTGATTCCGGGCGTACAGGGTCGTGTCTTGACCGTACTGGGCCGGACCGAAGCGGAATTGACCATGCGGTCGGTCGCCGAGCTGGCTGGCGTGAGTGCCAACCAGACCACCGTCGTACTCAACCGCCTGGTGCGTCTCGGGATCGTGGAGCGCCGGGATGTGGGAGCTTCCGCCCTGGTGCGTCTGGTCCGCGAGAACGAGGCAGCACGGTCCGTACTCTCACTCGTGGACCTCCGTCAGGGTGTCTTGGCTCGTCTGGCGGGGGAGGCGAGGAAGATCCGGCCGGCCCCGGCGTGTCTCGTGGTGTTCGGTTCCTTCGCCCGTGGTGACGCACACGAGAACAGC
>CAIQOJ010000036.1 GCA_903873395.1 uncultured Acidimicrobiaceae bacterium | reverse complement strand
CGAGAAGACAATGATCGTGTCGTCAGCCAAGCCGCTCTCTTCGAGCGCTACCAACAAGCGCCCAATCGCTAGATCAACAAGCTAGTGCAGGAAGTAGAACAGGCGGCGATAGCAGAGATCGGACGCGGACTCGAAGATTGCTTTGGGCCACAAGTCCTTGAACTGCTCCTGGCACGCCGGACGTCCGGAGAACGAGTCTGATTGAGACGGCGCCTCGGGGATGTTCTCTGGAATGGAATCGTCGGGTGGCCCGAACTTGAGCATCTGCTCCCAGCCGAAGCCCGAGAACGTGATGTCGTGAGGATTCACAAATGACGCCACTGTCAGCCATGGCCCCTCATGCTGGGCGGCGGCCAGTTCGGCGAAGAGGTCAACGACCTGCTCGGCGAACACCCCATCGCGAACCGTCCCGCAGTCAGCTTTGGCAGCACCATGCGGCTCGCGTCCGATCCACCCGGAGAACCCAAAGGGATCAAGCCGGTCCGCCTTGCGATACGCCTCGACGGCCTCCGGCACAACCCTTCCGTCATCGTCTGAGGCCATGAGGCCCTCGTGGGTGCCGGGGATCGCCAGATCGGCATGGGAAACGTGCCACTTCCCCCTGTAGTGGGTGCGGTAGCCGCCGGCTCGGAACCAGTCACCGAGCGTGGGCACCTGTTCGGGATCAAGCCAGTGCATGCCAGGGTCGTGGGCCTGTTTGCCCAAGCCATCGGTACTCGTCACGCCATGGAGCGACGGGTAGTGACCGGTGAACAACGTCGCTCGGCTCGGCGCACATGCCGTTGAGCCCGCGTAGTGACGGTGGAACTCGACGCCCCGCTGGCGGAGCGACTCGCGTGCCGGAAGATGAGCCAGGCGAAAGGATCGAACGGCCTCTGACTCATAGGGCGGCGGATAGCGCTCCTCGTCCGTCATGATGAACAAAATGTTGGGGCGATCCACGTGAACAGGGTTATCCGCAGGTTGCGGGCACGGTTCAACGTGCCGAGGCATTCGAGTTGCAGATCACGACCTCGTGTGGGCTTTCAGGTGCCATGGGCCAACACCCGATGGGTGGTCGAGTGCACCAACTCCAGGGGGACGGCTCGTTGATGCTCAGCTCAGCACGATGAGCCTCGGGCTCCTTCGGCTCGGGCTCCTTCGGCTCGGGCTCCTTCGGCTCGGGCTCCTTCGGCTCGGGTGTTCTAGCGTGAGGACGCCACGTTGGCCGCACCAGCCGCGTCACCCCCACACCGATCGACGTTCGTTGCCGTTTGGACATTCGATCAGTGTGTGCAGGACCCATCAGAACCGATCGCCCCTGACTGTGGTGCCACATCGTTCCGACATGTCAGCCCGTCTTGAGAAGAAGGATCCCCTTGCTCATCCATCACGAGTCCGAGAAGTCCGTCGTCCAGCACATCGTTGACCACCCCTCGCCATCGATGCATGTCGGAGCCGACGAACTCCCCTTCGTTGACCTCGGTGACGGCAACATGCTCAAGGTCATCCAGGTGTTCCGGACCGAGAATGTCTGGATCACCGAGAACATCTTCCAGCATGGGTTCGTGAGTCCCAAGCACCTGCACACCGGCAACGTGTGGGGACACACCACCTCAGGATCGTGGAAGTACAAGGAGTCGGACTTCATCAACCGAGCCGGCTCGTTCCTCTACGAACCGGCCTCGTCGGCCCACACCCTCGAGGTCCTCGAAGACGACACCCGGGTCCGCTGGCACATCCACGGGGCCAATCTCAACCTCGATGCCAACGACGAGGTGGTCAGCATCATGACCGGGGAGGCCCGCCTGGCCTACTACCTCGAACTCTGCGAAGAGCAGGGCTTCGGACGTCCTCCGGTGATCGTCCACTGAACTCGGACTCGCACCGAGCGCAGTCTGGCGGTGCAGGCCCTGACGGTCCGGCACCGTCAGATGCCGCGTCGGGAACTCACGCACCACGGGTCCGGGCCGTGGTGATCGCCGTCGCGCTCGTGCAGTTGGCGGCCCTGGTGGCCCTCAACCTGCTGGGCCGGTGGATCAGCACCGCACTGCACCTGCCCCTTCCCGGCAACGTGCTCGGCATGCTGATCCTCTTTGCGCTCCTGGCCCTCCGGATCGTCCGCCTGGAGTGGCTGGAGCCCACCGCCGGCCTGTTCAACCGCCACCTGGCCTTCTTCTTCATCCCCTTCGTGGTGGGCCTGTTGGCCCTGCCTGCTTCCCTGGTCCAAGAGCACGGCCTTGCGTTGCTTGGCATCTTGATCGTCACGGCTGCCGCCGGGGTGGTGGCCACTGGGGGCCTGGCCAACTGGTTGGACAGGGAACCCGAGAGGGAGTCGTGACGACCGGAACCGTCGTGGTGACGGCCATCTCGATCGTGCTCACCGTGGGTGTGTATGCGGCCAGCCTCCGGGTGCGCGCCCGCTTCCCGTCACCCTTGCTCGGCCCGGTGATCCTGTCGGCTCCGGTGCTCATGGTCATCGTCACGCTCACCCCGATCCACGTGGCGGGGTATGCGCACGCGGCCAAGATCATCACCTGGTTCCTCGGTCCGGCCACCGTCGCACTCGCTGTCCCCTTCTATCGGAACCGACACGTGCTCATCACCAACGTGGTGCCGATGGTGGCGGGTCTGGTGGGCGGCACTCTGGTCGCCATGGCTGGGGCCATCCTGGCGGGGCGGGCCTTGGGGATGACGTCGGCCATCAACGGAGCTCTCAGCCTCAAGACGGCCACCGCACCGGTGGCGGTCGCCGTCGCCCCCCGGGTGGGAGCCGAGCCGACACTTGTGGCCGGCATGGTCGTGCTCTATGCCCTGATCGTCACCTTCCTAGGACCCCGCCTGATGACGGCGTGTCGAATTCGAGGCCCCGTGGCCCGAGGGATGGCCATGGGCGGCATCGGTAGCGGCCAGGGCGTGGCCGAGGCGTTGACCGAAGGCGAGACGACCGGTGCCGCGGCTGCCGTCTCGATGGTCCTTGCTGCGCTCCTGGTCACCGTCATCGCACCGCCAGCGCTCCACCTGCTGACCTGACCTCAGAGGGAGACGGGACCCGTGCGCGTGAGATCGTCGGCGGTCATCATGGCGTCGACCAGCGCGTCGACCATCAGGTTTCGGGCCGCCGAGTCGTCCGCATTGGTTGCGAGGTTGGTGAGTTCGTCCGGGTCGGCGACGAGGTCGTAGAGAGACTCGTGTCCGCCACTGTCTCTGGTGTACCGGTGCCCTGTGGTGACCAGGGTGCGCATCTTGAGGGGAAGCAGCGGTAGGACCTCGGAGATGGGGAAGTCGTCTTCGACGAGCACGTGGTCCCGCACCGAGATGCCCTCGTCGTCGAGGAGCGGGGCAAGGCTCACCCCCTGCATGCCGTGGAACTCAGGCACGCCACACAGGTCGAGGACGGTGTGCGGCAGGTCGATGCTGGCAGCGAGTGCACCGGTGCGACGGCTGGCATGGCCAGGTGCCCTGACCACGAGGGGCACCCTCAGGCATCCCTGGAAGTGCATGCCACCCTTCAACATGAGTCCGTGGTCGCCCATCATGTCGCCGTGGTCGCTGGTGAAGATGATGATCGTGTCCTCGGTGGCCCCGAGGCGCTCGACGGTGGCCAGGATCTTGCCGATGCCGTCATCGATCCCTTCGATCATCCCGTAGGTGGCGGCGATGGCCGCCCTGGTCTGGGCCGGGGTGGAACCGAAGGGCGTCACATACTGCCCGTGGCCTCCCATGTCCGGCCCCATCTCCTTGATGACACTGATGTGCTGGGGCCAGTCGTGACCTGGATCGTCGAAAGTCGAAGGCAAGTCGATCTCGTGCGGGTCGTGGCGGGAGAACCACGGCTCGGGCGGCGACAGCGGATGGTGGGGATCAGGGAAGGAGCACCACACCATCCACGGGGCATCCTCGGCCTCGGCGTCCTCGATGGCGGCGATGGTGCGTTCGGTCACGAACGCCGTGGAGTAGGCGTCTTCGGCGTAGGGCGCCGGGTGAATCTGCCACCACTCCTCTGAGCGGCCGGGGATGGCTGCGGCAGGGTCGAGACCGCTGCGCAGGATCTCGTGGCTGACCCCTCGGTGCCGAGCCCACAGGTAGTGGTGAGCTCCCGAGAAGGCGCCGTGGCCCACGGTGAGTTCGATGTGATCGAAGCCGTAGAAGTCGTCGGGGTCGGGCGGGTCTCCTGATTCGTAGCGCTCCTGGTGCTCCAAGGTGTCCCAGCCTTCGTCGAAGACCGAGCGCACGCCAGGGATCTTCTCGAAGTCGACGACAGCAGCCCGGCTCTCTCCATGCTGCAGATGGGACTTGCCGATGAGTGACGTCCGCCAACCGGCATCGCGGAGCTGGCCGACGAAGGTGGTGACATTGGGGTCGAGAGACCGGTCGTTGAAGATCACCCCGTGGGCCGAAGGCATGCGACCGGTCATGATGGTCGACCGGTTGGGCATGCAGACCGGATTGTTGACGTACGCACGGTCGAAGACCGTTCCCGACTCTGCGATGCCATCGATATGGGGCGTGCGCACCACCGAGTTCCCGGCGAATCCGAGGTGGTCGGCTCGGAGCTGGTCGCAGATGATGAACAGCACATTGGGCCGGGTGCGCTCGGACGGACTCATGAAGGCATCCTTGGCTCACTAGGGCGACATCTCATGGCTCAACCGTAGGGCCGCATGATGCAGGCCCCATGACGCAGGCCCCATGACACAGGCCACAAGCGACAGCCGTGTGCGTGGCGACACACGTTCAGGCCTGGGCGGCTGAGCTGCGCTCCAACCTGAAATACGACCATCACGATCGAGACCTCGACGGAGTCCGTGGGCCTGCAGACGATGAGGCTCGGACCTCAGGCCGCCGTGTGGCCCCGGCCGGAGCTGGCGAGCAGATCTGGTTGGCGTTGTGTCAGTTCTCGGGCACCCGAATCGGACTAGCGGCGACCCGGTCTCCTGAGACGTTGGTGCCAGGCTCGCCCGTCCTCGGAGGTGCGGAGCAAGACGTACGCGGCCATGTAGATCACTGCGAGCAGGAGGCCGCAGGCAAACCAGAACCACAGCATTG
>CAIQOJ010000035.1 GCA_903873395.1 uncultured Acidimicrobiaceae bacterium | reverse complement strand
CTGCATGGCCGCCCCGCGTTCGAGGACCAGCGAGGTTCCTTCGGCCAGCGACAGAGCCCCTGAGGCGACCAGAGCCGTGTACTCACCGAGGCTGTGGCCTGCGCACACCGCCGGCATCAGGCCGACGCGCTCGACGGCGTCGAGGACGACCAGGCTGAGCGTGAACGTGGCCAGTTGCGCGTTGGCCGTTCGGGTGAGCTCCTCCATGGGGGCATCGAGAAGCAGTGCGGCGAGATCACGGCTGGCAACGTCGGAAGCTTCGCCGACGATCTCCCAGGAGGGATGCTCGGTCCAGGGAAGCCCCATTCCAGAACGCTGCGATCCTTGTCCAGGAAAGGTGAACGCCAGCACCTGGGGGCTCCTCTCGGTTACGACCGGTGTGATCAGCGGCCGAACGACTGCACGATTGTGCCGGAGACACCTCGGTGCCTCGACACACACCACGGCTGGGTGATGCGCCCAGTGTGGCACGACCGAGACTGCGGTCTGGTGGTTCGCTGCGCGGCACGACGGTGCCGGTAGGGTCGAAGAGTGGATCGCACCCAGGGCCAGGACCCGATCGGGGACCGCTGCTGTCGTAGGAATCACGAAGCAGAGATGCGCCGTGGTGGCGGGCTGCGTAGTCGACAGCCCTCGGGTCGGAACGCTGGATATTGCATCACTGGAACTGCCCTGTTTGGTGCCCGGGGCGGGACTCGAACCCGCACGCCCTCTCGGACAGTGGATTTTGAATCCACCGCGTCTGCCATTCCGCCACCCGGGCTGGAAGCGGACGCAGCCTATCCCGGCCCACGGGGGTGGCGGTGAGGTCCATGCTGAACCCAGGGCAACCGACGTGACGCTCCCTGCCAGCCACAGCGCCGCCCACGAAGGACTCGCGGCGTGGCGCAACCTTGGGGACGCCAGCGATCTGCGCCTTGTGGCCGCTGAGGTCCTCCTCGTTGGCCTGGAACTGCGGTCACCCGTGCGCACTGCCATCGGAGTCCACCGTGAACGCCCGATCGTGCTGGTCCGACTCGAGTGCCTGAGCCCCAACGGCGAATCGGTCATCGGCTGGGGGGAGAGCGCGGCCCTAGCCGACACCACCTACGACGCTGAAGACGCTGATTCCGTGCAAGCCCAGCTCTCCGAACTGCTCATTCCCTCCTTGGTGGCTCATGCCGCTTCGTCCGGGGGGCAACTACCTGGCATCAAGAAGTTGGACGTGATCAAAGCGTTGGGCACCGGTGTTCTGTGGCACGACGCTGGAACGTCAGTACACCTCGGAGCCGGCCCACTGGCCTGGGCTGCCCTTGAGATGGCAGTTGGCGATGCGCACCTGCGCGCGTTGGGGATGGGCCTGGCCGAACTTCTCGGCGTGGGGGGCGAGTGGGTGGCACCAGGTGCGGTCGTCGGGACCCAACCCGCCGCCGAGGAGCTGATGCATGCCGTGGACAGCCTCGCTGACCTGGGGTTCTGTCGAGTCAAGGTCAAGATCGGACCGGGCTCGGATATCGAGCCCTTGGACGTGCTGAGGCAATGGGCGGCGCAACGAGTGGCGAACCGCCCAGGCGAGCCGCTGCCGGCTTTCCAAGTCGATGGAAACGGGGCCTATGCACCGTCAGCCGTCGGGCATCTCGCCTCCTTCGATCGATTTGACCTGTTGTGCGTGGAACAACCGTTCGCTCCGTGGGACCTCGAGTCCAGCGCAAGGTTGGCTTCCATCATCAGGACGCCGATCTGCCTCGACGAGGGCATCGGCTCCCTGGACGACGTTGTCACCGCTGTCGAGGCCGGGGCGTGCTCAGTGGTGTGTGTGAAACCAGCCAGGCTCGGCGGCATTGGCCCTGCACTCGAGGTCATTGCGTGGTGCGAGAGTCAAGGCGTCGAGTGGTGGATGGGGGGCATGTTCGAATCGGGATTTGCCCGGGCCGCCACCACGGCCCTGTCTGCCCTCTCCAGCAGGCCGCGCCCAGGAGATCTGGCCCCTGCAGCCAACTACCTGGTGGAGGACCTCGCCGGGGAAGCCCTCGCAACGAGAAAGAGCGAGGGCGGAACCTTCGAGGTGCAGGTCCACCAGGGCGATGGAGTCGGTCCGATGCCCGACGGTGCAATCATCGATCGCACGATCCAGTCGCAGGTCCGCGTGCCCGTGGTGAGGTGATGCGACACGATGGCGTCCACGTGACGGGGTTGGGCCTAGAGTTGGGCGTCCATGCTTAGGACAACCATCGAGCGGCGCCTCAACGATGCCCGGCAGCGGTTGGTTCGCGCTCGGGACGAGTTGGCCGTCTTGGACGAGCAGTTGGCCTTCGTCACCGAAACCGTTGATGACGCCCGACTGCGGGCCCTGGTGGCGGAAACCCCGGGTGCAGTGCGTGAGCACGACGAAGCGCAGCGCCACGCCACCGCACTGCAGCGGACCCGCCAGGGTGTCATTGATCAGATTTCCGAGTTGGAGAAGCGCCAGGACGACCTCTTGGAGCGACTCGTCGTCGGTCCGGGCTGAACCTGGCGCGACAGGTGCCCCACGTCAGGCAGACTGTGGGCCAGCACGGTGGGCAGCGAATTGTCGTTAGACCGATCACTTCTATAGAACTGTCATCTGATGCACACGATCTCTCAACATTCGACCCGGTACGTCCGGGATAGGCGCCAAGGAGCACGGACACCATGACCAGACGAGTGGTCATCGCAGAGGATGAGGCCATCATCCGCCTCGACCTGAAAGAGATTCTCATCGACGAGGGTTACGACGTCGTTGGTGAGACCGGGCGGGGCGACGAAGCAGTCGAACTGGTCCGAACCCATCAGCCCGATCTGGCCATCCTTGACATCAAGATGCCCGGAGCCGATGGCCTGCAGGCCGCACGAGACATCCGGGACCTCGGGTCCAAGGTGGCCGTCCTCATCCTGACGGCATTCAGCCAGCGCACGCTCATCGACGAGGCTCGAGAAGCGGGCGTGGCTGCGTACCTAGTGAAGCCCTTTCAGCGGATTGAGCTCATCCCGGCCATCGAACAGGCCATGGCTCGTTGCGAGCAGGAGTGGGCCATCGACGACGAGTCCCGCAAGGCCGTCTCTGACGGTGCCATCGCACAGGCTGGCGCTGCTGAGGACAAACTCGAGACCCGCCGGTTGGTTGACGGGGCAAAGAACGTCCTCATGGAGCGGTCAGGACTCACCGAGCCCGAAGCGTTCGAGTTCATCCGGACAACGGCGATGACGACCCGGGCGCGCATGGCCGATATCGCCCGTCAGGTGACGGAAGGCGTGCTGACGCCTTAGGGCGCCAGGCCTGGGCATGGCTGCTTCCGGCGCCGGACAGGCCTCTGCGGGCCCACTTCTTCTGTTGGACGGCATGTCGCTGGCCTTTCGAGCCTTTCATGCCCTACCGGAGGAACTGGCTACGAGTTCAGGTGTGGTGACCAACGCAGTCCACGGTGTCGCCTCGATGGTGTTGAACCTGTGTCGAGACCATCGACCGTCTGGCGTGGCGGTGGCCTTCGACCTCCCGGGCCCTACCTTCCGGGATGAGATCTTCGACGACTACAAGGGTGGTCGGGCCGAGACGCCGGAGAATCTGCCGCACCAGTTCGAGTTGATCCGTGGCCTGCTCGAATCCCTTGCCATTCCTGTCGTGTCGGCCGAAGGGTATGAGGCCGATGACGTGTTGGCCACCTTGGCTACCGAAGCACGCGATCGGGGCCAAGACGTCATTGTGGTGACCGGGGACCGTGATGCGTTCCAACTGGTCGAAGACCCACATGTCCGGGTCCTCTACAACCAGAGGGGCGTGAGCCAGTACGCGCTCTATGACGAAGCGGGCATCGAAGAGCGCACGGGAGTGCGGCCCGAGCACTATCCCCTGCTGGCTTCCCTGCGAGGGGACAAGTCCGACAACCTCGAAGGCGTTCCGGGGGTGGGGGAGAAGACGGCAGCCAAACTGGTCAACGAGTACGGCAACCTCGAAGGCATCTATGCCCACCTCGATGCGCTCTCCCCAAAGTTGAGAGACAACTTGGCGGCGTCAGAAGCACGGGTGTTGCGCAACGCCGAGGTCATTCCGCTGGTGCGGGATGTCCAACTTGATGTGCATGTCGACCAGCTCGATCTCGGAGGTTGGCATCGCGACGTGGTTGCGCAGACGTTTGCCTCTTTGGAGATGGCCAATGCCTGGAACCGCTTCGCTTCGGCCATGGACGACGGACTCTTCGGCATCCCTGCAGGCGGCAACGTCGGCTTGGACGGGGGCGCATCGGGTGGAGGCGAAGGGCTCGGTGGCGCTACCCCAGGCGCTGGTGTTCCTGACTGGCTCGAGGATCCGACCTGGATCGTGCCAGCCACAGCCAAGGATGCTGCTGCAGCCCTCGAGACAGTGGCGACTCAGGCCCGATCGGGCACTGGCGTGGTGGCCGTTGCGGCCCGGTGGGCCGGTGACCCTGGTCGTTCGACGTTGGAGGCGTTGGCCATCGCTGATGAGCCAGGCGCTGATGCGACGTCGACCACGGTGCTCCTCGCTGGTGGATCCGCCGGCGTGTTGAGCGACGCAGCAGTTCTCACTGGCTTGGCCAGCCTCGTTGGGGACGGCGGAGTTGGCGTGGTGGCCCACGACGCCAAGGAGTTGATGCGGACCTTGCTCCCGCTAGGGGTCGACGTGGTCGGCTTGACGGTCGATACTGCGGTGGCCGCGTATCTGCTGGATCCGTCGGTCGATACCTATCGCCTCGCTGACCTGGCCGCCAGATTCCTCGGTGTCGAGTTGTCCGACGGCACCGCGGCTGCTGGTCAGGGCAGTTTCGATCTGAGCGAGTCAGACGAGGCTGAGGGTGCCAGTGACCTGAGCTCAGGTGACATGGTGCTCATCGGTCACGCGCGTTGCCTGGCTCGGCTGCGAGCCCCCATGCACGAAGCGTTGTCGGCCATCGACGAAGCAGGCCTCTACGAAGATGTCGAGCGACCGTTGGTGCGCGTCTTGGCCCGCATGGAGGTGACCGGCGTTCCCGTTGATCGGTCCGTGCTCGAGAGTTTGGCCAGCGAGTTGGCCGGTGCATGTGACCGCCTGCGGACCGAGTTGCACGAGTTGGCTGGACGACCCTTCAACGTCAACTCGGTCAAGGACCTCCAGGTGGTGCTCTACGAGGACCTCGGCCTGACTCCGATCCGCAAGACCAAGACGGGGTACTCCACCGATGCCCGCACCCTCGAACAGTTGCGAGGCGAGCACCCCATCATCGAGACACTTCTGCGCTACCGCGAGGTGGAGAAGCTGCGGTCGACCTATGGCACCAGTCTCATAGCCGAGATCGCTCCCGACGGTCGCATCCATGCCACGTTCCGTCAAACGGTGGCCCGGACCGGGCGACTGTCGTCGGATCGTCCCAATCTCCACAACATTCCCGTTCGCACGGACGAAGGGCGTCGATTCCGCGAGGCCTTCGTGCCATCGGCCGGGCGACGACTCCTGGTGGCCGACTACGACCAGGTCGAATTGCGGGCCATTGCTCATCTCTCGGGTGACCCCGGCATGCTGGCCGCGTTCGCCTCCGGGGAAGATATCCATCGGACTGTTGCCGGTCGCGTGTTCGGAGTGGCGCCTGAGGACGTGTCCCACGAGCAGCGCAGTACGGCGAAAATGGTCTCCTATGGCCTCGCCTACGGCATGGAGGCGTTCGGCCTGGCCCAGCGCCTCAATGTGCCCGTCGATGAGGCTCAAGGAATCCTGGCGGCGTTCTTCGACGGGTTCCCCTCGGTCCGCTCGTATATGGACCACGCCGTGGCCCAAGCCCACGCTCAGGGCTACACCGTGACGGCGTTCGGCCGACGACGGCCTCTGCCTGACCTCGAGTCCCCGGTGTTCCAGGTGCGCCAAGCGGCTGAGCGCCAGGCGATGAACGCCGGCATCCAGGGCCTGGCCGCAGACCTGTTCAAGATGGCCTTACTGCGGCTCGACGAGCAACTCGCACTCGGAGGCTACCGATCCGATCTGGTCCTCCAAGTCCACGACGAAGTCATCCTCGACGTCGATCCAGACGAAGAGGATGCCATGGCTGAACTCACCCAGTCGGCGTTGACGGGCGCCGTGGAACTGCAGGTCCCACTCGTGGTGTCCATGGCGTGGGGCAGCTCCTGGGCCGAGGCCAAAGGCGCCTGACCACCCGCTGCTCCGCCGGTGAGCGAGAGCGGGTGAGTGCGGTAAGATTGTCGGTCGGTCACCACACTGTGGCCTGATTCACTGCCCGTCCACGTGGAAGTTCCGCAGACGGGCCGACATCCGTCCGGAAAGCGAGCTACCTACCTCATGTCCGATACCCACGTCGTGCCCCAGGGCGCCGATCTGCTGTCGCCCGAAGCCATGGGCACCTTTGACGAGAACGGCGTCTACATCCCCCGTCGCATCGTGGAGGACGACCTTGATGTCGCCTCCCTCGAGGACGCAATGGCTGGAACCATCGTCGAGTTCGAAGATGGCGACCTAGTCGAGGGCACCGTGGTGAAGATCGACCGCGACGAGGTACTGCTCGACATTGGCTTCAAATCCGAAGGCGTCATCCCGGTCCGCGAGCTCTCCATCCGCAACGATGTGGATCCCGGCGAGATCGTCGCCTTGGGTGACAGCGTCGAGGCCCTTGTCCTTCAGAAGGAGGACAAAGAGGGTCGCCTGATCCTGTCCAAGAAGCGGGCGCAGTACGAGCGGGCCTGGGGCACGATCGAGAAGCTCAAAGAGGCCAACGAGGTCGTCAGCGGCCCGGTCATCGAGGTCGTCAAGGGCGGTCTCATCGTTGACATCGGCCTGCGCGGCTTCCTTCCTGCCTCGCTGGTCGAGCTGCGCCGGGTGCGCGAGCTCCAGCCCTATGTCGGTCGGACCATCGAGGCCAAGATCATCGAGCTCGACCGCAACCGGAACAACGTGGTCCTCTCTCGCCGGGCATGGCTCGAAGAGACGCAGAAGGAGCAGCGAGGCGACTTCCTGGCCAACCTCAAGCCGGGCGAACGGCGTCGTGGCGTGGTCTCGTCGGTCGTCAACTTCGGTGCGTTCGTGGACCTCGGTGGCATGGACGGCCTCGTCCACGTGTCCGAGCTATCTTGGAAGCACGTCGACCATCCGTCGTCGGTCGTCGCCGTGGGCGATGAGATCGACGTCGAGGTCTTGGATGTCGATCTCTCCAAGGAGCGCATCAGCCTGTCGCTCAAGGCAACCCAGACCGATCCGTGGCAGGAGTTCGCCAACTCCCATCAGGTCGGCGAGCTTGTCTATGGCCGGATCACGAAGTTGGTGCCCTTCGGTTCCTTCGTCCAGGTCGGAGACGGCATCGAGGGCCTCGTCCACATCTCCGAGATGGCCGGACACCACGTCGACCTCCCCGAGCAGGTGGTCACCCCCGGCGAAGAGCTGTGGGTCAAGATCATCGACATCGATCTCCAGCGCCGCCGCATCAGCTTGTCGATTAAGCAGGCCGCTGAAGGTGGCGAGGTCTCCGAGGAGTACCGCGAGGCATTCGGTGAGCACGCCTATGACGAAGAGGGTAACTACGTCGGTCCGGTCTACGCCGAGACGGACTTCACCCCCGAAACCGAAGCACAGGCGGCATGGGCTGAGTATGTGACCGAACACGGCACGGGTGAGAGCGAGGCTTCCGCCGAAGCCCCAGCCGCCGAAGCCCCAGCCGCCGAAGCCCCAGCCGCCGAAGCAGCCGTCGAAGCGGCAGTGGCCGAAGAGGTTGCCGTCGAAGAGGTTGCCGTTGTCGAGGAAGTCGCCGCAGAGGCAGCCCCCGAGGTTGCTCCCGAAGGCTGAAAGACCACTCTGGCCAGACCGTTGGTCGGCTCAGAGAGCGGTGTGAGACTCGGCGGCCCTTCGGGGTCGCCGAGTCGCGTCAGGAGGTGGTCGCAGCCTGACGTGCAGCCCCGATGGGGCCCACGGGGAAGTGGCACGCCACTTGATGACCCGGTGCGACATCACGAAGCGGAGGCTCCTCTTCGGCGCATCGATCTTGGGCGTAAGGGCACCGAGTACGGAAACGGCAGCCCGACGGCGGATCAAGAGGCGACGGCAACTCACCGGTGAGCGGCTTGTGCGTTGAGACGTGATCCGGATCAGGTTCAGGGATCGAAGCCAACAGTGCCTCGGTGTAGGGGTGGGCCGCTTCGCGGTAGAGGTCATCGGAACCAGCCACTTCGACCAGTTTGCCGAGATACATGACCGCTACTCGGTCACTCACGTTCTTCACAACGGCGAGGTCGTGGGCGATGAAGACCACGGTGAGATCGAACTCCGCTTTGAGGTCGGCGAGCAGATTCAGGATCTGCGCCTGCACGGAGACGTCGAGAGCCGATACGGGCTCATCGCAGATGAGAAGGTCCGGGTCGGCCATGAGGGCTCGGGCGATGCTGATCCGTTGGCACTGTCCGCCAGAGAATTCGCGAGGACGGCGATCGCCTGCGTTGTCCGGATCGATGCCCACTGCCTCGAGCATGGAACGGACTTTTGCGTCGCGTTCTTCCTTGGTGCCTCGACCCCAGATGACCAGGGGTTCGGCAACGACGTCCTTGATCTTCCTCCGCGGGTTGAGCGACGAGATCGGATCTTGGAAGATCATCTGGATCTTGGTGCGCAGTTGGCGAAGTTCGCTCTTGGAGACCTTGGTGAGGTTCTGTCCCTTGTAGGCGACAGAACCGCTCGTGGCCGGCTGCACCTGAACCAGTGCCGTGCCGGAGGTTGATTTACCGCAGCCAGATTCGCCTACGAGGCCCAAGGTCTCGCCTCGGCGAACCTGGAAGGTGACGCCGGACACCGCTTGGACGCGCTTGCGTCCGGTGCCGAATTCGACCACGAGGTCTTGGACGTCCAAGACGATGTCGTCGGTGGTGTCGGTTGTCGGCGTGTCGCCCGTTGTCGCCTGGCTCATGACTGCTCCTCAGCGACAGGCGCGCCGTCGGCTGGTTTCGTGTCCGTTTGAGTTGTTGCGCTCGGGTCGGTAGTTGCCTTGCTCAAGGTCAGGTCCACCGCCACGGTGCTCGATGGCGGTGCCGTGGACACCCCATCGACCAGGGGATACCAGCAGGCGAAGGTGTGATCAGCAGAGCCAACGGTGCGCAGTGGGGGTTCGGACTCACGGCACTTGTCCTGTGCATAGACACAGCGCGGAGCGAACCGACAGCCGGTCGGCGGATTGATGAGATCCGGTGGCCGCCCTCCGATCGCCGTGAGGCGTGCGCCGCTGGGGTCGGACAGGCGAGGGATCGAGTCCATCAGTGCCTGGGTGTAGGGCATCTTGGTGTCGTTGAAGAGCTTTGCTGTCGGGGCACGTTCGACGATGCGCCCGGCGTACATGACGATGATTTCGTCAGCGCGATTGGCCACCACGCCGAGATCGTGGGTGACGAGGATGACGGCCATGTGTCGATCCCGCTGGAGATCGGCGAGCAAGTCGAGGATCTGGGCCTGTACGGTCACGTCAAGGCCCGTCGTCGGTTCGTCAGCCATGACCAATCGGGGCGAGCAGGCCAGAGCGATGGCGATCATGACTCTCTGGCGCATACCGCCCGAGAGTTGGAACGGATACCACTTGGCACGCTGTTCCGGTGAAGGGATCCCCACGGAACGAAGCAGCTCGACTGCCGTCCGGTCTGCTTCCTTCTTGTCCATGTCGAGGTGGAGCCGAAGGGACTCGGTGATTTGGCGCCCGATGCGCTTGACGGGATTGAGCGCCGTCATCGGATCCTGGAAGATCATCGAGAGCTCAGCACCCCACACCGAGCGCAACTCCGCATCCGACATCTCGGTGACGTTGCGACCGTCGAAGATGACCGTTCCCGACCGCACGACGTCTCGCACCGGGAGCAGGCCCATGACGGACCGGGAGAGCACGGTCTTGCCGGAACCCGATTCGCCGACGATGCCGAGGGTGGTACCTGCCCGCACTTCGAAGGAGACGCCGTCGACGGCGCGCACGGTGCCCCTGGTCGTCCGGAACGAGGTGTGGAGATCTTCCACGATCAGGAGCGGCTTGCCGTCAGCGGCAGATGCCGTTTCGGATGGGCTTACCGAGCCGATGGGTTCAGTTGTCTGGCTCACAGCACGCCCTCACGGATGTCGAACCGCTTGCGGAGGCGGTCACCGATCAGATTGATGGCCCAAAGCAGCAGGAACATGGCGAATGCCGGCCACAGCATGATGTAGGGGTTGGTTCCGAGGTTCCCATTAGCGGAGCCCTGAGCGATCATGTTGCCCCACGACGAGGTGGGGAGCGGAACGGACAGACCAAGGAAGGCGAGGGTGCCTTCGACGACGATGATGCCAGCCATGGAGATCAGGCTGAACGTCAGAGCGATCGGCACCACATTGGGCAGGATCTCCTTGAAGAGGATCCGACTGGTCCTAGATCCCATGGTCTTGGCTGCCACCACGAAATCCCGTTGGCCGAAGGACATGGTCGACGCTCGGATGACCCGGAACTTCAGCGGGATAGTGGCCACACCCAGGATGATCGTGATCTTGAGGAGTGAATGTCCCCAGAAGGCCGTGATGGCGATCAGGGCCACGATTGCGGGAAAGGCCAGGATGATGAACGAGCCGGCATTGAGGGAGATGTCGAGCGCGCCGCCTTTGTAGCCGGAGACGAGTCCCAGGGTGCCTCCGATGATGAGGCCGATGATCACCGCGAAGAAGCCGACGAAGAGCGACACGCGTGCACCGAAGATGAGACGAGAGAGCAGGTCGCGGCCGAGATCATCGGTGCCGAGCAGGTGATGGATGCTCGGAGCCTGATTGATGGCGTTGTAGTCCTGGTAGTTGGGGTTGGGAAGCGGCAGGAAGTTAGCCAGCAGTGCACTGAGGAGCACGATGGCTACCCAGGTGAGTGCGAACCAGAACAGGAATCCGAACGGCGCCTTGCCGATGGCATCGTCGGGCACGCCATGCGACTGTGCGGCAACGACCACCTCATCGGTCGCCGCCTGACCGGGGAACCGATCGGTCAGCAGTGCACTGGCGGCATTGGTGTCGGCAAGCTCTCTATCGTCAGCCATGGTTCACTCCCTGACCACTCGGGGGTCGACCACGGTGAAGATGAAGTCGACGATGAACTGGATGAGGACGAAGGCGATGGCCACGACCAGCGAGATCCCTTGGACCACCAAGTAGTCACGCTGGTAGACGGCCTGGACCAACGAATAGCCGATTCCCGGAAGGGCGAAGAGGAACTCCACCACGAATGTGCCGGCGATCAGGGCGCCGATGTTGACACCGGCTGCGGCTAGCAGGGAGAAGGTAGAGGGTCGAAAGGCGTGACGCCACATGATCCGACGGTTGGTGAGGCCCTTGGATCGGGCCATGGTGATGAAGTCCTCTTGGAGCGTTGCGATGAGATCGGACCGGAACAGCCGGTAGTACACGGCGATCGAACCGGCCGTGATGGCCAAAGACGGCAGGATCATGTGGTGCAGGTTCTCGGTGAAGGACTGCGTCAGGGGCACCCAGCCTGTAGCCGGGAACCAACCTAAACCTACGGCGAAGACCGCAACCATGATGGGTGCAACCACGAACGGCGGCAGGGCCAGCAGACCAAAGGCAGCGGTTGACGATGCCGTATCCAGGGGTTGGTTCGGCTTGCGGGCCACGACGAGAGCGAGAGGGATAGCCACGGAGAAGGCGATGATCTGCGAGATCACGATCAACTCGAGGTCCACCGGGAATCCCGTGGTGAGGATCTGGGTCACCGGTAGGTGGTTCAGGTAGGACTGGCCGAGATCACCATGGAAGATTGCTGTGACCCAGGTGATGTACTGCTGCCACAGGGGCTTGTCGAGGCCGAGTTGCTTGAAGAGGATCGCCCGGTTGGCTTCAGTGTCGTTGGTCCCCAAAATGGTGACCGATGGGTCGCCGGGGAGGAGGTGGACGAGCAGGAACGCCAGCACGGAGATGATGAACGACACCACCAGTAGCTGTGCTGCCCTGCGGGCGAGATACTTCCCCATTGAGTAGGTCCAGTGCTCCGTTCGCTGTCCGGCTCAGCCCGCGAGCCAGATCTGGGTGGGCACGAAGATTCCCTCGTCGAAGGCGTATTGCGCACCACCGTCGGGAAGGGTCGGGTTGGCAAAATTCTGCACTCTGTCTTGAGCGATTTCGCTGAACAGCCACTGCTCCAACCACAGGTAGGGAAGGTCCTTGGCCAAACGCTCATTCACGGTTTGATAGGCCTTGACCCGTGTCGCCTGATCAGTGGCGTGTCGGCCCGCCAGCATGCTCTCCTCAATAATCGGGTCGGCGTTACGAGGGAAGTTGAGGCCGATCTTGCCGATCGGCGAGATGGTGGTCGTGCTCCACCAGACGTAGTTGAGGTCCGGAGTGACGTTGCCGAACTGATAGGCCGTGATGGCCTGGAACTTGCCGACGACGAGATCGGTGACGAGGTCAGCTTGCTGGATCGGGTTGATCTGCACGTCGAAACCGACTTCGTTCCACATCTGCTGAATGGCCTGGGACACCTGAATGATCTTGGGATCAGGGATGGTGGTCAGGGTGATGGTGGGAGTGCCGTGGCGAGCCTTGTAGGCGTTCACGAGTTGCCGTGCTTTGGCTTGGTCGTAGGCCGGATAGTTGGTTTCCGAGTAGTACGGGGAATCGGGTAGGAAGATGCCGGTCATGGCCTTGGCGATTCCTGCACCGAAGATCTTGAGCAGGACGGCGGTGTTGAGGCCATGGGCCAGGGCTTGCCGGATGCTCAGGTCGTTGGTCGGCTCCTGCTCGGTATTGAGGGCGATGTAGGCAACCGTGGGCTCACCGATGACTCCAGTGCGGGTGTCGACCATCTGGTAGTTGGACTGGTTCTCGAACCGCTTGATGGTCCCGGGATCGCTAGAGATCATCATGTCGATACCCGATGTCTTCAGCGTCGACTCGCGCTGGACGGTGTCGGGAATCGGCTTGAAGGTGATCTGGTCCAGATAGGGGAGACCGGCCCGCCAGTAGTTGGGGTTGCGGGTGGCCGTGAAGTGGTCGTTGGGCTGCCATGACTCGTAAATGAACGGCCCGGTGCCCACCGGGGTGGGATTGGCCTTGCCAGACTTGACGGCATCGATCATGGACTGTCCGACGACGTAGCCCAGTTGCGAGGTAAGGCCGAGGGGGAAGGTGGCATTTGGCCCCTGCAACGTGTAGACGACGGTCATGTCATCGGAGGCCGTGCATGACACCACCTGTTGGAGGGCTTGCCCAGTGAGAAGCGACGCCTTCAAGGCGTTGTAGTTCGACACCACCACGGCGGCGGTAAGTGCCGATCCATCGGAGAACTTCACACCTGGTCGAAGGGTCATCGTCCAGGTGTCGTTGGTCGAGTTCGGTGTGATCGACTTGCATAGGTAGGGGGCGTAGTTCCCCTTGGTATCCACAGCCACCAGTGGGTCGTAGATGGTGTTGGCGTAGAGGAACCCGTTGGTGTCCCAGTGGTTGGACGGCGGATAGAAACCATCGATCTCCGCAAGGATCCCCACGGTCAGCGAGCCACCTTTGACCGGCTGGCCTGTCCCCACGCCGGGCGTTCCCGACGTCGAACTGCCACCCGAACTGCTGCTCGAAGATCCGCATCCGGCGAGCGCGGCTCCTGCCGTTCCGGCCAAGACGACGGCGCCACCGGCAACTGCACTTCGAGAGATGAACGATCTCCGGGTGATCTCGTCGGGCGTTTCAGCAGGCGTTGTCACGGCATCTCCCCCTTGAGTTCTCGTCGGTGGGATCCATTCCCTGAACCGCTCCGACACACTTCTTCGGTCGAGCCCATCCTCCCGTCGGAGGGTCGAGCAATCCGAAATGTGCTGACGCTGACTATGTCACATTCTTGCTCAGCGATTGAAGCACGTTAGTGCGGCCTGCGGGCCGGGTCCATGGATCGAAGGCGACTCTCGCCGCAGCGCCGGATGGCCGCCCGTGCTGCCAGAGTTGTGGGGGAGTACCCGGTGGAGTCGAGTCGATGGGTACGATTCGGTCCATGGTCGCACCTACGAGCAGCGCGTCAACGGTGACGGAGAGACGCGGGGTGGTTGGCGTCGCCGGCCTGGAGGAACCACACGGGGTCCAGTCAGAGCTCTCCGAGCCAACTGATCCCGAAGGTCCGGCATTCTCACGTCCGCTGATGGTGGCATTCGGGGTCGGCACGGTGGTCGCACTGCTCGCTTCGTTGGTGTTGCGTTTTTGGACCAGATCCCACCTCTGGCTCGACGAGGCGTTGACGGTGGACATCTCGGCACACCCGCTACGTCAGCTGCCTGGACTGCTGCGTCAAGACGGCGCACCGCCGCTCTACTACGCCCTTCTTCACTTCTGGAACGGCTGGTTCGGAACCTCAGCAGGCGCAGCGCGTGCGCTCAGCGGCGTTATCGGAGTCATCACGGTCCCGTTGGCCTGGTTGGCCGGTCGCCGTCTCGGTGGTCGGACCGTGGCGTGGGGAGCCTTCCTGCTGGTCGCAACGTCGCCGTTCGCAGTCCGCTACGACACCGAAGTTCGCATGTACTCACTGGTCGCCTTGGAGACCGTCCTCGGATTCCTCGCCCTTGATCGAGCGTTGAGCCGACCACGGCTGGGCAATCTGATTGCAGTGGCAGCGGTAACTGCAGCACTGCTCTACACCCACTACTGGTCGGTCTACTTGTTGGCCATGGTGACTGTCTGGCTGCTGTTCCAGGCGTGGCGTGGTCGGAGGGCGTGGCGATCGGGTGCCATCCGTTCACTGGGGGCGATGGTCGTGGGCGGGATCACCTTCTTGCCCTGGGTGCCGACATTCCTCTTCCAGTCCTCGCACACCGGTACTCCCTGGGCGACCCCAGCATCGTTTGCAGCCATGGTCAACGCCGTCGGATCATTCGCTGGCGGTAGTACCAGCCAGGGCCGTGCCCTCGGCCTCGCCTTCTTTGCGCTCTCCGGCCTCGCCCTGTTCGGAGTGGCAACCGATCGCCTGCATATCTCCCTCGACATCAGGACCCGCGACCATGGGCGACCGTTGGCGGTGATCGTGGCGGGAACCCTGGCACTGGCAGTGATCGGAGGTCTGGCGACGACCAGTGCCTTTGATGCCCGTTATGCCTCGGTGGTGTTCATCCCACTGATTCTTCTGGTATCGCTGGGCCTGATCGTGTTTCAGGATCGCCACGTGCGTGCCGGCGTGTTGGCCGCCTGCGTGGTGCTCGGTTTGGCAGCAGCAGTCCCCAATGTCTGGACCGATCGCACCCAGGCCGGGCAGGTAGCTGACGCCATCATCCAATCCGGTCATCCGGGGGATGTAGTGGCGTACTGCCCCGATCAGTTGGGCCCCGCCGTCCAGCGACAGCTTCCTCCTGGTGAGTTCAAGCAGGTCACCTTCCCTAGGGCAGAGAGTCCCGACGTCATCAACTGGATCGACTACGCCGCAGCGGTCCGGGCTGCCTCGCCCCTTGCGTTCTCGCAACATCTGGAGGCATTGGCCGCCGGGGGGCATCAAATATTCGTCGTGTGGGCACCGGGCTACCAAGCCTTCGGCGTCCGATGCGAGGGGATCGTCCAGAGCCTGCAAGGAGCTCCCGGGTACCACGCCACCGGGCTGGTGGTGGGGGAGAGTCACATCTATCAACCCATGTGGCTGGTGCGCCTCAGCCCCATCGGGACCTGACGCGTATGGCAGTACCGGCGGGGGCCTCGGCGATACGGGACGTCGAGGAGGGATCAATCGTGCCGACCGATGTGCGCAGCACGGTCGGTCGGGCTCTCTGGATGGCCCTGCCCGCCTGGGTCGTGTCGAGAGTCCTCGTACTCGTTGCCCTGGTGGCCGCCCACCTGGCGGCTGGCCACGTGCGACCAGGCGACCCTGCGGTGCGAGCTCGGCTGGCTCAAGGGCTGGTGGCCTGGGACGGAGGGTGGTATCAGACCATCGCCGAACACGGGTACGGGTCGGCGGGGCGTGAAGCCCTGCGATTCTTCCCGCTGTTCCCCATGCTCGGCCGGGGGATCGGCGCAGTGCCCGGGCTTGGGACGGCCGTAGCACTCGTCGTTCTCGCCAACCTGGCAACTCTTGGTGCCCTGGCTTTCGTGTGGCTGCTGATTCGAGATGACCTGGGCGATGAAGGACTGGCTCGCCGCTCGGTCTGGCTTCTCGCCCTCGCCCCCGCTTCGTACGCCACAGCTCTGGCCTATGCCGATGGACTCCTGCTGCTCGCCGTCGTCGCCACCTTCTGGGCTGTGCGGACCGATCGTTGGTGGTGGGCGGCAGGATTCGGTCTGGCTGCAGGGGCCGTCCGGCCCCTGGGACTACTGCTGGTGGTCCCGGTGGTTGCGCAGTGGTGGTTGAGCCGAAGGCAGGGCATCGGACCGGGAGGTCTGGTCGCACGGGTGGCGGCGGTGACTGCCCCGATCGTGGGGGCCGGCGGCTACCTCCTCTGGGTGGCCAGCAGGTTCGGTAATGCGTGGCTTCCCTTCACTGTCCAAGAGCAGTCGGGACACCGAGGGCGGCTGACCGTCCCACTGGTGGCCATGTGGGACGACCTGGTGGCCGCACTCCATGGTCATCACCTGGGCAGTGCCCTCCACCTGCCATGGGTGGTCGTGGCCGTCGCACTTGTGGCACTCACCTGGTGGCGTTTGCCGGCCCCCTACGCCATCTACGCAACTGTCGTCGTGGCCGCTTCGCTCTCGAGTTCCAATCTGGACTCGTTCGAGCGTTATGCACTTGGAGCCTTCCCGCTCATCGTGGCGGCGTCAACGCTTACTGCCAGACGATCCATCGAGCGCGTCGTCCTGGTCGTGTCTGGGCTGCTCATGGTCGGCTACGCCACCTTGGCATTCCTCAACGTTGTCGTGCCGTAGGGGACGCGCCGGCCAGCGAGGCGACCTCGGCCGTGACGCGAGCAGCACGTGATGCCCGCAGTCGTGGGTGCTGAGGATCATGGCGAAACCTGGTCGTGACGGCGCCATGACCTGAGCCACGTCTTGCGCCAGCAGACCTCCGAGGGATGCTGCCACCGTCAGGAGGGGTGACCCGGTAGTGTTCCCGACGCAGCGCCCGCTGGACGGGCCTGGAGCCGGGTTATCCCGGCATGGACGACCCTGGAGAGATCGGACCGAATGGCCCCGCCTGACGACACCGCCACCACTGGATCAGAGGACTCCCCGGAACTTCCGGTGGTCATCATCGGCGCTGGCCCAGCAGGGCTCACCGCTGCCTATGAGCTGGTCAAGCGAGGAGATGCCGTCGTCGTATTGGAAGCATCTGACGTGGTGGGTGGGATCTCTCAGACCGTGGAGCGAGACGGCTGGCGTTTTGACATCGGTGGGCACAGGTTCTTCACCAAGGTCACCGAAGTCGAACACCTGTGGCACGAGATCCTGCCCGAGGGTGACTTCCTCCTTCGGCCTCGGATGAGCCGGATCTATTACGACGACAAGTACTACGACTATCCGTTGAAGGCATCGAATGCGCTGAAGAACCTCGGCATCCTCGAAGCCGTGCTGTGCGTGGGGTCCTACGCACGAGCCCAGGTTCGCCCTCCTCGGGATCAGTCCAACTACGAGAACTGGCTCGTGGCGCGCTTCGGTTGGCGGCTCTATCGCAAGTTCTTCGAGACCTACACGGAAAAGGTCTGGGGCGTCCCAGTCAAGGAGATGCCCGCCGACTGGGCTGCCCAACGTGTCAAAGGGTTGAGCCTGGGGAACGCCATCGTCAATGCCCTGACCCCGAAGAGGAACCAGAAGGAGATCACCAGCCTCATCGAGGAGTTCCAGTACCCCAAGTACGGACCCGGGATGATGTGGGAGCGCTGCCGAGACCTGGTCGTCGAGGCTGGAGGCCGGGTGGCCATGGAGTCTCCCGTCACGGCCATCAATGTCGCAGAAGGTCGGGCCGTCTCGGTCACCGTGACGCGTGGCGATGGCACCACCGAGGACGTGCGGGCACGTCACGTCATTTCCACGATGCCCATGAACGAGTTGGTCAGGTCAATCTCGCCGACGCCTCCGGATCACATTGTCCATGCCGGCCGAGACCTCTCCTACCGTGACTTCCTCTCGGTGGCCCTTGTGGTGCCCGAGTCGGAGGGCTTCCCCGACAACTGGATCTACATCCATGCCTCTGATGTCAAGGTCGGCCGCATTCAGAACTACGGCTCGTGGTCTCCCTACATGGTCAAAGAAGGCCGCACGTGCCTGGGTCTCGAGTACTTCGTCTTCGAGGACGACGAGCTGTGGAGCGACACGGACGAGAACCTGATCGAACGTGGCAAGAAGGAACTCGCTGCACTCGGTCTGGTCGACGCCAGCAAGGTCGAGCAGGGATATGTCGTCCGGGTGAAGAAGGCCTACCCGTACTACGACTCCTCCTACAAAGAGAACGTGGCGACCATTGCCGGGTATCTGGAGGGTGCAGCCCCCAACGTTCATCTCGTCGGGCGTAACGGCATGCACAAGTACAACAATCAGGACCACTCGATGTACACCGCCATGCTCACGGTGGAGAACATCCACGGTGCCCACCACGACATATGGACCGTGAACGTGGAAGAGGAGTACCACGAGGCAGGTTCCAAGACCGGTGGACCTGGAGCAGGCACCGGCCGCGATGCGCCTGTGTTGCCGCGCCGCCAGGCCTGAACGAGGACCGGTTGGTGACCGAGGGCTCCACTCGGCCTCACGGCGACCTACCTGAAGGTTCGACGTTCGATTCCCTTCTCGACGAGGTTGACACCGCCGTCGAACCTCTCGTCGAAGGTGCGGCGGTAGGCCCTGCGGTCGGTATCGCATCGGCGGGAGGTTCGTTGATCTCCCTTCCTGTCGATGCCGATCTCCCGGGCAGTCCTGCTTCAGGGGACTCGGTTCGAGGGGGACTACTCCAAGCCGGGCCGGTGGCACTGGCAGGCATGGTGGTCAATGGCGCCGCCGCATTGGTCGTGGTGGTCGTCGCTCGCCTGGTGACCTCGCGCTCGTATGGAGAGATCGCGCAAATCCTCGGGCTTTTCTTCATACTCTCCATGCCCGGTTCAGCCGTGCTGGTGGGTGTGGTCCGGCGAGTGAGCGGCATGCGCGCCGATGGGCAAAGAGACCGGGTGCCCATGTGGGTGGCCCGGATACATCGCATCTGCCTGGTCGGTCTGGGAATCGAACTGGTCGTCGTATTGGTCACGCAGGCATGGATCGCCCGGATGCTCGGTCTGCCCGATGGCCGTGGGGTGGTGTTGATCCTTCTTGCCGCTGGTGTGTGGATCATGCTCAGCGTCGATCGGGGCGTGCTGCAGGCCAATCGACGCTACCGAGGTCTGGCCGGCAATCTCTTGGTCGAAGGTGGCGTGCGGACCGTTCTGGTGATGGCGTTGGTGGCTGGCGGCCTGGGCGTCGCCGGTTATGCCCTGGGTGTCTTGGTCAGCGAAGTGGTAGCCACTCTGCAGGCCAGATGGCTGGCCGCCCGGGTGCCTCGTGAGGGCGATGCAGATGACGTGGCTACCGCCGGAACAGGGGCCGCAGCGCAGACCGAACCAGCGCTTGCCCGCAGGCGACTACTGGGTGACGTTGGCGCGGCGTTCGTCGGTCTCGCACTTCTCGGGCTGCTTCAGAACGTCGACGTGCTCATCCTGGGTCGCCTCGACCATGGAGCGTCCGGGTCGTATGCGGCCATTTCGGTGGCGTCAAAGGCCCTCGTGTTCGGCGCTCTCGCCCTAGGTGCCTACCTCCTGCCCGAAGCCACGATCCGCTGGAACCAAGGAGGGCATGCCATTCGCCAGATGCTGGTGACACTGCTGTTCTTGTCGGTTCCTGCGGCAGTCCTACTCCTGATCTCGGTTGCCGTGCCTCGACAATTCCTGACCCTCGTGTTCTCTGCCCGACTGGCGACGGCAGCTCCCGCTTTCTCTTCGTTGGTGTTGGCCATGGCGTTCTTGTCGTTCACCGTATTGACGACCAACTACCTGTTCGGCACCGGCTCTCGGTGGATCGTCCTGCTGTTGGCCGGTGGCGGGATCGGTGCCGTATCCCTGATATCCGCGGCGGGTGGGGAGGCCTATGCCACGGCACGGGCTGATCTGCTTGTCCAAGGGTTGCTCGCTCTCGCCATGGCCGGCGCCTTCATTGGTGTGCACCTACGCCATCGAGGCCAACACTGGTCGCGGCGCCTTGGCTGGACGGCTCGCCGGGCCAAGCCGCTGCCTGCTGGCTGAAGCGCCACCGTCTGTGCCCCGTGCTCTGTGCCCTGTGCCCCAGTCGTCGGCGATCGACCTGCGCTGATCCGGTACAGTGACCGGACGGCAGGGCTGACCGAAGGGGGATCTGCACTGCAGGTGACGGAGCCGGGCCAGGGGGAGTCAAATTCGAGTCGGCTGACCGGGACGGTGTCTCGGTTGGATTCGCATGCCGATGCGCCAAAGGTGCGCGTCATGTCACCCGACCATCCCTCGATGGCTTCGGGTGGACCTGTGGCCATATCCGGAGCGATGCCCCTCGAGGCCATCGCCGCCCGAGCGGGGCTGCGACGCATCGACGTGGTGGCTTGGCGGGACTACGACGATCCTGAGGCTGGTGGATCCGAACTCCACGCCCATCGAGTGATCTCTGCGTGGTCGCGCGCCGGTCTCGATGTGTCGATGACGACCTCATCGGTTCCTGATGCCCGGAGAGTTGTGCGCCGCGATGGCTACAAGGTGATCCGGCGCGCTGGTCGCTACTCGGTGTTCCCTCGGTCGATTCTCTCGGGTGCCCTCGGTCGCATTGGGTCAGGTGACGGCATGGTCGAGATCTGGAACGGCATGCCGTTCTTCTCGCCCCTGTGGTCGCGCAGCCCTCAGATCACGTTCTTGCACCATGTCCATGCGGAGATGTGGAAGATGGTCCTTCCCCGAGGCATGGCCGAAGCCGGACATGCTCTCGAGCATCGAGTGGCTCCGCCGTGTTACCGCCGCAGCAGGATCGTTACCCTGTCGGAGTCCTCGCGTCGAGAGATCATCGACCGGCTAGATCTTCCCGCCGAGCGGATCACCGTGGTGCCGCCGGGAGTCGAACCAAGGTTCACCCCAGGGGGTGAGCGATCGCCAGTGCCGCTGGTGGCGGCCGTCGGCCGTCTGGTGCCGGTCAAGCAGTTCACCATGCTGATCGACGCACTGATCCGACTCAAGGCTGAACATCCCGATCTTCGGGCCGTGATCGCCGGCGAGGGCTATGAGCGCCCACTGCTGGAAGAGCGCATTCGATCGGCTGGCGCCGGGTCATGGATCGAGTTGCCGGGGTTCGTCGACGATGCTGCCCTTGTTGACCTCTATCGCTCTGCTTGGGTGGTGGCTTCGTCTTCGCTGCGTGAAGGCTGGGGTATGACGGTCACCGAGGCCGGGGCCTGCGGGACCCCAGCAGTGGTCACCCGTATTGGCGGCCATGAAGACGCGGTGGACGACGGTGTTTCGGGTCTGTTGGTGGACTCGATGGAGGATCTGTCCGCGAAACTCGACGATGTCCTTCGCGACGAGGTCCTGCGTCGTCGACTAGCCCACGGTGCATTGGAACACGCACGGCGCCTGACCTGGGACGCCACGGCACGTGGTGCACTGGCCGCATTGGCAGACGAGGCGCTGGGCCGCTCCCTCTGACTCTTCAGAGGTGGACAGCATCGACATCTCGGCGTTGGCCCTGGCAGGCGAACCATCGCCGACCACACCTCGCCGACCACACGGTTCAGGCCTCGCCGATCACCTGGTTGACGATGGCAGAGTCTGCAGAATCGGTGTCGTCCTTGCTTCGCCGCTCGGTGCGACGTTGGGCGCGTCGAGCAACTTCAGCCGCGCCATCGCCAGCCAGCAGGACTACGCCAGCCCAAGCCCACTGGGCTGCGGTGGCGAACGATTGAGGCCAGGCGCCGTTAGCTGGCACGTGAAGCTGCAGTTGGTGAAGTGCTGTATAGATCCCAGCTTCGGCGACACACGCTGCTGCGGCAATGCCAACCACGATCCGCAGCCGGGGCACCAGGGCGATGAGGATGGTGGCTACGCCACCGATCAGTCCGACGAAAGGTGACGTCACGGCCGCCCCGATCGCGCCAATGACGATGCCAGCCACCACGGCATTGGTCACGCTAGAAGGACCCTCGGAGGCGGTGAACGGTACGACGAGCTGAGGGCTTGCAGCACCGTCGGGTTCCACCGCCTCGATGTGCACAGCGTGACGGCCACGCCGACGTCGGGGCCGCAGGACGACCACGAGACAGGCCACGATGGCCACGATGGAGGCGAGGACGGCGACGTTCACCCCGGATTGAGGTGTCCAGACCAGGTCGACGGTCAGTTCGCCGTCGTGCACTTGGCCAGCCACGGCCGTGGGGTCGATCCGCCAACCGTTGGCGAAGGCGTCAATGAGGAAGGGACGGCCGAGTGAACCACCACCCCTGATGGTGGCCAGCCAGCCGCGATTGATGCTCTCACCGAGGATGAGATCGAACGCTGGGGTTCCAGCAGCGGTGTTGATCCCGTGGATCTGGACCTGCATGCGGGTCGAGGTGGCGTGCACCACGGTGGTCGTAGGTGCCGGGGTGACGGTGGTCGCCATGAGGGTGGTGGATGAGGCAAGGGGCATGGCCGAGCCACCCGGGGCCGAGTCGAAGACCAGTTGGTCGACGTCGTAGCCGGCGGTGCGGCCAACCTGGGACCGGATTGTGTGATCTCCAGAGCCGAGTGCGAGGCCACCGGCATCAGGTCCACACAGACTGATGATCAGGGCCTTGCGATCGAGAGCGTCCTTGGTCGATCCGGTGACACTCACCCAGAGCGGGTTGCCATCGATGGTCATCAGGTCCCCTCGGCAACTCGTGGGGACGGCGGCTGGCACCGCAGGTGCGCTCACGCCAGGAATTCCCACCGATGCGAAAGCAATCGGCATGGCAATCGGGTTCTGGGAGTAGTAGTTGGGGGTGTTCTCGATCCGTACGGCATCGACAGTGATCCGGAAGCTACGACCCCGCAATGCGGGGAACGAGACGGGCACATCCACGACCGATCCAGCCACCGGCGAGTCTGCGATGGGAGGGAGATCGACAGTGGCTTGACCGTTGTCGGCTGACACCGTGATCTTCGTCGGCACCGAGTGCCGTCCGTCGGCGACGATCTGCAGACCCAGGTGGTCGACGGTGATCGGCCGGGGGAAGCGGTACTGCAGGTACTCACCTTGCTGGTGGGTGACTCCGAATCCAGGCTGCCAGACCGTGGTGGGATCGTTGTCCAGGGTGGCCATGGCGTTGGCTCGCAGATCACCAGGCAGGCGACCTTGGGAATAGGCCACGATGCCGGTGTAGTCCGAGCCCGGCCGGCCGACGAGCCGGTCGATCTCGTCGTCAGGCACGAGGGGTGAGATCCGAGCTTGTCCGACAAGAGAGAACGTGCGAGCCGTAGGCAACCAGAAGGTTCGAGACATGGTCGTCTCGACGTCGTTGCGGGGAGGAACGCCAGAACTCCGCAACCGATCCATGACCAAGGTCAGACGGTCGCTCTGTGAACTCGTGCCGGCTGAGCGCAGGAGATCCTGAGGCATGGCGATCGACTCGTTGACCGATATGCCCGGAATGCCCACTTCGGCAAAGCCGACCGACGTGTGGGAGCCCGCAGGTGCCTGAGGATTGCTGACATGGATCCCCGAAACCGTCAGGCGAAGCCTGGTGAAGCTGTGGGAGGGAAAGGTGATCAGTTGGCCAGGGACCGACCGTGATGCGGCCGTCAGGGGAATGTCGATGGAGTTGGCACCGTCGAAGGTCAGGCGCACCCGGGTGATCGTCCGATCCGGGTCGCCCGTCTGGGGCTGGAGCACCAACAGGTGATCGGTGGTGGTCGGGGCATCAAGGATGACCTGCCACCACTGGCCGACCTGGCCGACGAAGGAGTTGGTGAGCCAGGCCGTCTGCGTGTTGCCGTCAAGAGCCGCCGACGGGCGGTCTTCAGGCAGGTAGGTGATGGATGACCCATAGGACGACGCGGTCACCGAGGAGACGCCCTGGAGGACCGAGACGGTCTTTGACGATGCAGGTGCCCCGGGGAACAGATCGAGGGGAGCGTTGGACGGGTCGGAGGTGTCGGGCGGTTGGGCGGCGGTCTCGGTGTAGCCGGTGTTCTCTTTGAGCGAGTTCCACCGGTAGCCCTGTTTGCGGTTGCTGTCGGTGACAACCAGGTTGGCCGGTGCCGACAAGGTCTGGTGGCGCAGCGTCGGGTTGGTATCCAGGGTTCCGGCGTAGAGGATGGTGGGGTTTCCGCTCAGCAGGCCGACAGACGCCGCTCCAACGAGCCCGCTGGCACTTCCAGCGACGACCAAGGGCGCCCGGGTGGTCTCAGTACGCACAATGGGACGGGGCGAGGTCACCGTGTAGGAGACCAGCGGTGCTGGCCAGCCCGGGTTGGCCGGCAGGGCCAGCGTTGCCTCGTCGGTGTGGGGAAGGAGCGGCACGTTCGGTCGGGGCGTGCCGTAGGCGATGGGATCGACCAAGCCGGCTGGCGGCGTGGTCAGTTGGGCGGCGACGATCTGAGGGATCGGCACGTCGTAGCGCTCGTAGGCCTGGTCATACTGGACGAGGACGTCGCCGGCGTTCAGCAGGGCAGCCATGGGACCGAACGCCTCCCACTGGATGATGCCGTCTTGCAGGGGCCCATCTACCGCTTCGAGGACATCTGCGGTCGGCAGCGATCCCATGATCTGCTGCTCATGGGTGACATAAGGGCGGCTCATCACTCCGGGGTAGACCGTGTCGATGGTGTCGCCCCACCGTTGGGCGCCGAAGTTGTTCCCAGGCACGCCGAGCACACGGGTGCCGGGATGGGAGTTCTGGAGTGTGGTGGCAGCCTGGCGAACATAACCTGGCGGCGTGGCTGGCTGATTGAATCCTTCGGCCAAGATCTGGCCGGTCCACAACGGCGTCGAAGCTGCCGCCACGGCCACTGCGACTCCGGCCCAGATGATCCAACCGACACGAGGGAGCCGGGCTGCGATGGCGCTGACGCCGGCGCCCAGGAAGAGGGCGAGCGACAAGATGATGACCGGAGACGCCCGATCCGTCGAGCGCATGGCCAGTCCAGCGGTCGTTTCGACCATGATCTTCTTGATGAGCGAGCCGATCCCCGAAGGATGGTCGTAGGGGTTGGGCCCAACGGCAAGCACCATGGCGAGCACGGTGAGCAGCACGAAGTAGGTCCGATAGCGCCACCGAGCCACGAAGGCGGCGGCGATGGCCAGGGTGGGCACCAAGAAGCTGGCGATGATCAGTGCCGTGCTCTGCGAGTACGGGACCGAGGTCTGCGTCCATGGGCCAGCGCGATCGGACCCGTAGAAGTACCAGTAGCCCAACCCTCGGATGATCTCGGATGCCAGCGATGCACCACTGGTGGCCGGCACGGTCTCGGTGTACTTGAGGACGTTGATGCCATAGGCCGCTTCGATCTGCAAGGCGATGGCCCACCACAAGGAGACGGCAATGGTCAGCCCCGCCACCTTCCAGGCCACACCCCAGGCACGGCGCCAGGTTGCTTCTTTGGCGACCAGGACCGCATAAGGAAGCCAAAGGGCCGGGGCGATACCTACATAGAGGAGCGAACTTGCGTTGATGCCGCTCACCAGGGCGACCACCAGGGCGAACAGCGCCGGATAGCGCCACCCCCCTCGTCGCAGGGCGAGGATCACGAAGGCGATCATCCACGGAAGACCCGCCCACGGCATCAAGATGACCGAGATGCGCCCGGAGTACTGCAGGGCATACGGCGTGAACATGAAGGCCAGAGCAGCGATCCATCGACCAGATCCTCGGAGCCCCAGTGCCCGCCACAGATAGAGCGCCCCGGTTCCCGCTGCGGCCAGGAGGCACCCCATCCATAGGCGCTGGGCCACCCAGAGCGGTACGTGAAGCTCGGCCATGAACCAGTAGAAGGGGCCCATGGGCAGCAGATAGCCGATGTTCTCGTGGGTGACTGTGCCCAGGCCTACATGGGGATCCCATACGGAGAGTGCTTGGCGAACGTACCGGCCAGGATCCAAATAGAGGTAGGTCTTGGTGTCATCGGTCACCAAGCCTGGCTGTGCGGCCACCATGGGAACGAAGGCCACGATGATGAGCGCGACGTACTCGGCCGCCGAGCGGATCCAGGAGTTGGACCGGTCGGCGAGACCGGTCGACGCCCCGGGAGGGGTGTGTGCGCCGGAGTCAGCGGTGGGGAGGTAGGGCTCGGTCACGGGTGGTCGGTAGTGTAAACACTCCGAAGCCTCGGGCCGCATCACCGCAGCCCGGCCTCCACGACGGGAGCAGGATGGGACCACAGGCGTCAGACGGAGACATGAGCGCCAGCACCTCGGGTGCCAGCAGTAGTTCCGGCCGGCATCTGACCGGTGAGCGCCCGATGGAGGGCGTCACCCCGGACTCGCTGCTGGCCCTCCATGCTGCCGGCTATCGGACAGTGCTCGAGCGGATGGGTTCGGGGACTGTGCTCGACGTGGGATGTGGCCAAGGCTTCGAATCTGCCCGCCTGCTGGCCGACGATCGCCAGGTCATCGGGGCCGACTACGCCGACGAAGCAGTAGAACTCGCTCGAGCAAACTGGGGTGACGCCGGGCTCCGGGCCGCACAGATGGATGCCACGGCGTTGGGGTTCGCCACGGGGTCGTTCGACTGGGTCTGTTCGTCTCACTTGATCGAACACTTCGTGGAGCCGCAGGGGCACGTGCGTGAAGCGGCCCGGGTCTTGGCTGACGGCGGCACCATGCTGGTGTTGACGCCGAACGCCCCGGCCGACTTCGAGAACCCGTTTCACGTCCACTTGTTCGAGCCCGATGAACTTCGCACGATCTTGGAGCGCTACTTCCACGACGTTCGTATCGAGGGCCTTGATGCGGTGCCCCACGTCAAGGCCGACTTCACCGCTCGACGGGTGAAGGCCCAGAAGATCCTTCGGCTCGACGTCTTCGATCTGCGCCACAAGATTCCTCGTTCCTGGTACGTCGGGTTCTATGCGTGGGTGTTGCCCAAGGCCTACAAACTCGTGGCACGCGGCGATGCGGGAGGAATGACCGGCATCACGGCCGACGATTTCTTCGTGACCGACCAACTCGACAGGACCACGATGGTCCTGTTCGCCACCGCTTCGCGTCCACGGCGCCAGGCGTAGGGGACGACCATGCTGACGATCGGTCTCACCGGAAATATCGGTTCGGGCAAATCCACGGTGGCCAAGCTCTTGGTGGCACATGGTGCCGCCCTGGTCGATGCTGATCAGGTGGCTCGCCAAGTGGTCGAACCCGGTGCCGTCGCCTATCAGCCGCTGGTCGATCGGTTCGGAGCGGGCATCTTGGATGCCGAGGGGCGCATCGACCGACCTGCTCTCGCTGCTCGGGCCTTCGGAGATCCCGACGAGTTGGCAGCCCTCAATGCCATCATCCATCCAGCGATCGGCATTGCCATGGTGGAAGGTAAGGAGTCTCATCGGGGCACGGACCGGATCGTCGTCATGGACATCCCACTGCTGAAGCAGTTCCACCGGGAGATGCTTGCCCTCGATGCCGTGGTCGTGGTCGATGTCCCAGCCGAGTTGGCCCTTGCCCGACTCACCACGTTGCGAGGCATGGAGGCCGAAGATGCTCAAGCCCGCCAGGCCGCCCAACCCACCCGGGAGGAGCGGCTCGAGGGGGCTGAGTACGTGATCGACAACTCGGGTGACGAAGACTCGCTGGCCGTAGAAGTCGACCGAGTGTGGCGTGCCTTGCTCGAGCTCCCCCAGCAGCCCGACCCTGAGCCCGGATCCCAACCGGTGGCACCTGCATCTGACTGACGGGCGCCGAGTCAGGCGTCGGCCGGTACGATCGCCCCGTGCCCCCTTTTGAGGTCGTCTCGCCATTTCGGCCCGCCGGAGACCAGCCAACGGCTATCGCAGGGCTTGTCGAGGGACTCGACCGAGGGGACCGCTACCAGACGCTGCTCGGCATTACCGGGTCCGGCAAGACCGCCACCATCGCCTGGACCATCGAGGCGGTCCAGCGGCCAACTCTGATCATCGAACCGAACAAGTCGTTGGCTGCTCAGTTGGCCGCCGAGCTGAAAGAGTTCTTCCCCCGAAACAAGGTGGAGTACTTCGTCTCGTACTACGACTACTACCAACCCGAGGCGTACGTCCCATCGTCGGACACGTATATCGAGAAGGACTCGTCCATCAACGACGAGATCGACCGACTGCGCCATGCCACCACGTCGTCACTCCTGCTGCGACGCGACACCATCGTCGTGGCTTCGGTGTCGTGCATCTATGGCTTGGGCTCCCCCGAGGAGTACCGCCAGCGCATCGTTGCTCTCGAGCCCGGGCAGGAGATCGACCAGCGCGACCTGCTGAAGCGCTTGGTCGAGCTGCAGTACTCCCGTAACGATGTGAATCTCCTGCGTGGCCAGTTCCGTGTCCACGGGGACACAGTGGAGATCCACCCCGCCTATGAGAGCCGAGCGGTCCGGGTGGAGTTCTTCGGTGACACCGTCGAAAGGATCCGTCCCTTCGACGTTCTCACCGGTGAGATCGGCCCCGAGCTCGACGGCCTGGTGGTGTTCGCTAACACCCACTACGGAACCGGCGACGAGAAGCTCCGTTCGGCCGTGGTGGGCATCGAGGACGAACTCCGTGTCCGGCTGGGGGAGCTGCAGGACCAGGGAAAGCTGCTCGAGGCACAACGACTGCGCATGCGTACCGAGTACGACCTCGAGATGCTGGCTGAGACCGGCGTCTGCTCGGGTATCGAGAACTACAGCCGCCATCTTGACGGTCGGTCCCCGGGGGAACCGGCCTTCACGTTGCTCGATTTCTTCCCCAAGGACTACCTGCTGGTATTGGACGAGAGCCACGTGGCCGTGCCTCAGATCCGAGGCCAGTACGCCGGCGACCGATCACGCAAGGAGACGTTGGTCGACCACGGTTTCCGCTTGCCGTCGGCCATGGACAACCGGCCCCTCACCTTCGATGAGTTCTCCGAACGGACGGGCCAGACGGTGCTGCTGTCGGCCACGCCGGGTCCCTGGGAACTCGAGCACAGCACCAACGTGGTGGAGCAGGTGATCCGTCCGACGGGCTTGCTCGACCCCGAAGTGGACATCCGACCCACCACCGGCCAGATCGACGATCTTCTCGAGCGGATCGAGGCCACCGTGGCCAAGGGTCATCGCGTGCTGGTGACGACGCTGACCAAGAAGATGGCCGAAGATTTGACGGACTATCTCTCCGAGCAGGGGGTTCGCGTGCAGTACCTGCACTCGGACATCGACACCATGGCCCGTGTGGAGCTCCTGCGGGAACTTCGCCTCGGGGTGTTCGACGTCCTCGTCGGGATCAACTTGCTGCGGGAGGGCCTCGACCTGCCCGAAGTGTCACTGGTGGCCGTCCTCGACGCCGACAAAGAGGGATTCCTGCGATCGGCTTCCTCGCTGATCCAGATCATGGGCCGGGCCGCCCGCAACGTCGAAGGGCGGGTCGTGCTCTATGCCGATCGTGTGACCGATTCGATGACCAAGGCGATCAACGAGACCCAGCGCCGCCGAGCCCGTCAGATCGCCTACAACCTCGAACACGGGATCGATCCCGTCACCATCACCAAGTCGGTCACCGACATCCTGCAGCGAGTGCGCGGAGAGGGTGCAGACGCCCCACGTAGTAGCCCGGGCGGGCGAACGCGCTCTGCCGCACGAGCACCGGGCAGCAAGGAAGCACCAGGCAAACGGGGCGGCGTCGATCCGCGCGCCCTTGCTGCTGAGATGGCCCAGGCCCTGGGTCCCGATGCCGACGAGTTGTCGAGCCTGATCCATCAACTCGACGCCGAGATGGTCAAGGCAGCCGAAGAACTCCGATTCGAGGAGGCAGCCCTGTTGCGTGATGAGGTGGCCGAGCTACGAGCCCTGCTCTCGCGGGACCCGGTCGATGGCTCACCCGTGCTGGATGGGAACGTGCTCGAGGTTGCCGCTGACGCTTGATCTCGGCCACCGGTGCCCGTCGAGTCCGCGTTCGGGCAGGAGGCCCACGACACCCCGGTATCCTCCACGCCATGGCTGATCGTCTTGTCGTGCGAGGTGCAAGGGAGCACAACCTTCAAGACGTCTCCCTTGATCTTCCCCGAGATGAGCTGATCGTCTTCACCGGACTGTCGGGTTCGGGCAAGTCCTCCCTCGCCTTCGACACCATCTATGCCGAAGGGCAACGCCGCTACGTCGAGTCACTGTCGGCCTATGCCCGTCAGTTCCTCGGCCAGATGGACAAACCGGATGTCGATTTCATCGAAGGCCTGTCGCCAGCCATCTCCATCGACCAGAAGTCGGCTTCCCGCAATCCCCGTTCGACGGTGGGCACCGTCACCGAGGTCTACGACTACCTGCGCCTCCTGTACGCCCGGATCGGCAAGCCGCACTGCCCGGTGTGTGGCCGTCCGGTGGCCCGCCAGAGCCCCCAGCAGATCGTCGACCGGATCTTGGCCATGGACGAGGGAACACGATTCTTGGTGCTCGCCCCTGTCGTACGAGGGCGGAAAGGGGAGTACAGCTCACTCCTCGACGACCTGGCCAAGCAGGGGTTTGCCCGAGTGCGCATCGATGGGGTCACCATTGAACTGACCGACCGTGGCGACCTCGAGCTCGCTCGCTACGAGACCCACACCATCGAGGTCGTGGTCGACCGTCTCATCCGCCGCGTTGGGATCCGCAGGCGCCTCACCGAATCGCTCGAGACGGCTCTTGGCCTAGCCGAAGGCGTCGCCGAGTTGGTGGTGGTGGACGGCAACGGCAACGAGCAAGAAGCCATCACGTTCAGCCAGCACTTGGCTTGCACCAACTGCGGCATCAGTTTTGAGGATCCGTCGCCCCGTAACTTCTCGTTCAACTCTCCCTACGGCGCCTGCGCGGCATGTACGGGATTGGGAACGAAGTACGAAGTCGATCCAGAGCTGATCGTGCCTGATCCGGGCAAGTCGCTGTCCCAAGGTGCGCTGGCACCCTGGGCGAACGCCCGCAGCCAGTACTTCGAGCGCATGGTCGATGCGGTGGCCGACCTCGGCGGATTTTCAGTGGACACACCCTGGGAGGAGTTGTCTGATGACGATCGCTCCTTGGTGCTCTACGGCACGTCGGGCGACCAGGTTCACCTGCGCTATCGCAACCGCTACGGGCGTCAGCGATCGTTCACCTCGGCCTACGAAGGCATCGTGCCCTGGTTGGAACGCCGCCACACCGAGGCTGATTCGGACTTCCTCCGCGAGAACCTCGAGGGCTACCTCCGTGAGGTGCCGTGCCCGGAGTGCAAAGGGGCTCGTCTGAAGCCCGAGTCACTGGCCGTGACTGTGGGTGGTCACAGCATCCATGCCCTCTGCTCGCTTCCTATCGGCCGAGCCGTGGACGTCGTTGGCGCCCTCGAGCTGTCCGATCGGGATCACATGATCGCCGATCGGGTCTTCCGCGAGGTTGTCGAACGCATGCAGTTCCTCCTCGACGTCGGCCTCGACTATCTGACGCTGGCCCGTTCGGCGGCCACGCTGTCAGGTGGGGAAGCACAGAGGATCCGGCTGGCCAGTCAGATCGGGAGCGGACTGGTCGGCGTGCTGTACGTTCTCGACGAACCATCGATCGGACTCCACCAGCGTGACAACCAGCGGTTGATCGGCACGCTGCAACGTCTGCGAGATCTGGGGAACACCGTCATCGTCGTGGAGCATGACGAGGAGACGATCCGCATTGCCGACCACGTGGTCGATATCGGCCCGGGGGCCGGCGAGCATGGCGGACGCGTCGTCCACTCGGGACCGGTCGAAGGGCCCGATGGTCTGTTGGCCAACACGGAGTCGCTGACCGGGCAGTACCTCTCGGGTGCACGAAGCATCCCGGTGCCCGAGCTGCGCCGTCCCGGTAGTGGCGACACCTTGGTCGTGGTGGGAGCACGTGAGCACAACCTCAAGGACGTGACCGTGGAGTTCCCGCTCGGCCAACTCGTCGCGGTGACCGGTGTGTCGGGTTCCGGAAAGTCCACCCTGGTCAACGACATCTTGTTGCGGTCGCTATCCAAGCAGGTCCACCGGGCCAAGACGGTGCCAGGACTGCACCGGCACATCACCGGCATCGAGCACATCGACAAAGTGGTGGATGTCGATCAGGCACCGATCGGTCGCACGCCCCGATCCAATCCGGCCACCTACACCGGAGTGTTCGACCACATCCGCAAGCTCTTCAGTCAGACCTCGGAATCCAAGGTGCGGGGCTACCAGCCGGGGCGGTTCTCCTTCAACGTCAAGGGCGGCCGGTGCGAATCCTGCTCAGGCGACGGCACCTTGCGCATCGAGATGCACTTCCTGCCCGACATCTACGTGCCCTGTGAGGTCTGCCACGGCGCCCGGTATAACCGGGACACCCTGGAGGTCACGTTCCGAGGCAAGACCATTGCTGAGGTGCTGGAGCTCTCCTGTGAAGAGGCACTGGGATTCTTCAGCGCCCAGCCGCCCATCGCTCGGCATTTGCAGACCCTGGTCGATGTGGGACTGGGTTACATCCGACTCGGCCAGTCGGCTCCCACCTTGTCCGGTGGTGAGGCGCAGCGGGTCAAGTTGGCTTCCGAGTTGTCACGACGCTCCACCGGCCACACGCTGTACATCCTCGACGAGCCGACCACGGGCCTCCACTTCGAGGACGTGCGCAAACTGCTCGACGTTCTCAATCGATTGACCGACCAGGGCAACACCGTGATCGTCATCGAGCACAACCTTGAGGTGATCAAGAGCGCGGACTGGATCATCGACATGGGACCCGAAGGGGGCGATCGCGGGGGCACGGTCGTAGCTACGGGCACTCCCGAAGAGGTTGCTGGTGTCGTCGCCAGCCATACCGGGGCAGTGTTGGCGCCTTTGCTGGGATCTATCCGGGGTGCTACTCACCCGGTGAGGCGACGTGCTGCGGCGTCGGCCCCCACGAAACAGGTGCCCACGAAGTCCGCACCCGCCAAGAAACGTGCTGCGGCCAAGAAGGCTGCACCAGCTACGAAGGCAGCCTCGACGAAGACGGCAACCTCCTCCAAGAAGTAAGGGCTTCCTACGTAGGGGTTGCCATCCAAGCAGCAGGCGCCCTTCGGATGGCCGGGGTCCACAACGAGCCGAAGGGCGGTCGATGCCCTGGCATCACCAAAGCCCAACCGACCCGACTCAGCGGTTGAGGCTCACTTAGATGGTGGCCAACATCCGTTCGAGCGCCACCTTCGCCCACGTGGCCGTCTCTTCGTCGACGGTGATCCGATTGCGCACGTCGCCTTCGACGAGGCCATCGAGGATCCACGCCAGATGGGCGGCATCGATGCGGAACATCGTCGAGCACGGGCACACGAGAGGGTCGAGCGACACGATCGTCTTGCCTTCGGTCTCTTGGTCAAGGCGGTTGACGAGATGGATCTCCGTACCGACGCCTATCACCGAGCCGACGGGTGCCTCTGCCACTGCGTTGATGATGAAGTCCGTCGATCCGACCTGGTCGGCCGCTTCGACCACGTCATGGGCGCACTCTGGGTGGACCACGACCAGGCCGCTCGGATGTTCCTGGCGGAACGCATCGATATGGGCTGGCCGGAAGCGCTGGTGCACCGAGCAGTGACCTTTCCAGAGCAGCAGCGTTGCTGAGGCAAGAGTGGCATCATCGATGCCTCCCGACGGCAAGCGCGGGTTCCAGACGGCCATGTCCGACTCCGTGTAGCCCAACTGGTAGCCGGTGTTGCGACCGAGATGTTGGTCCGGGAAGAACAGGACCTGATCACCACGTCCCTTCTCGCCGTCAGCGCCCAGGGCCCAGGTCAGTACGGCTCGGGCATTGGACGATGTGCACACCACACCGCCGTGACGCCCCACGAACGCCTTAAGGGCGGCTGACGAGTTCATGTAAGTCACGGGAACCACTCGTTCGACGTCGGTTACCTCGGCCAATGTCTCCCAGGCTTCTTCGACGGAGTCGATATCGGCCATGTCCGCCATCGAACAGCCAGCGTTCAGGTCAGGCAGCAGGACCTGCTGGTGGGGGCCGGTGAGGATGTCCGCAGACTCAGCCATGAAATGGACGCCGCAGAAGACGACGAACTCAGCCTCGGACTGCTCCGCGGCGATACGGGACAAGCCGAAGGAGTCACCTCGGGCATCGGCCCAGATCATGACCTCGTCGCGTTGGTAGTGGTGGCCCAGGATCACCAGGCGCGAGCCGAGGATCTCTTTCGCCGCACCAATACGTTGCTCGAGTTCCTCGAGGGACGCCTTGGTGTAGGTGTCGGGGAGTGCCTGCTGGAGCCGAAGCATAGGAATGACCTCTCAAGGAGGCGCTCCGGTGTGTGGCCGGCGGGGACAGCCTGGTCGCCCATCCGCGGGGTTGTCGGCCCCGGAGCGGTAGATGTTTGCCGGAGTCCAGGCCGGCGTGCTCCCACTCTATGCCTTCTCTGCGACGCCCATGCCTGACCGTCCCAGCACATCATGATGATGACGGACCGCCACGGCCACGATCAGCCTGTCGGCACCTGATCTGCATGAGTTTGCGAAGGCATGGCAAGGCCAGTGGAAGGCCAGTGGCACGGTCGGCCCGCTGGCGCGCCACACTGTGGGCGTGGCCACACGACCGCCTTCTGGTTCCATTCCCGACTCGCCCGGGTCGTATCAGTTCGTCGATGCCGACGGACGAGTCCTCTACGTAGGTAAAGCCAAGTCGCTCCGCTCCCGGGTCGGGTCCTACTTCCAAGACCCGGGCAACCTGCCTTATCGGACGGCCCAGATGGTGGCTCAGGCCGACCATGTCGAGTGGATGGTCGTGAGCACCGAGGCTGAAGCGCTGTTGCTCGAGCACAACCTGATCAAGGAGTTCCAGCCTCGCTACAACGTCCGCCTGAAAGATGACAAGAGCTATCCGTGGTTGGCCCTGACCGTTGAGGATCAATGGCCTCGACCCGCCGTCGTTCGAGGTCGCAAGCGCAAAGGCGTGCGCTACTTCGGCCCGTATCCCAACGTCGGTGCCATTCGGAGCACCCTCGACCTACTGCTCCGTTCGTTTCCTGTCCGCACATGCTCCGATACGAAGTTCCGAAACCACGAACGGCTGGGGCGGCCATGCCTGCTCTTCCATATCGATCGGTGTTCAGGGCCGTGCGTGGGAGCGATCGACAAGCCCGAGTACGACGCCATGGTGGCGGATCTGACCACATTCCTCGGAGGGGACACGGGTCCGCTCGAGCGATTGATCGAGCGCACGATGCAGGAAGCGTCGAAGGCTCTGGACTTCGAACGGGCCGGTGTGTTGCGAGACAAGCTCGAAGCGGTGCGGGCGGCTGATGCCGTCCGCCAGATGGAGCTCGAACGTCCGGAAGATCTCGATGTGGTGGGCCTGGCTGACGATGAGCTCGAAGCGGCTGTTCAGGTCTTCCATGTGCGCGCGGGCCGGGTCATCGGGCGCTCGGCGCTATTCGTCGACAAGGTGGAGGACCTGACGGCGCCAGAGTTGATGGCTCGTATCCTGGTCGACCTCTACGCCGACGCCCCCTCGGGAGTACCCCGCCAAGTTCTGGTGCCTGAGTTGCCTGATGGGTTGGGCGCGGTGGAGGAGTACCTGGCCGGTCGACGGCCTGGGCCCGTGGCCGTGCGCGTCCCTCAGCGAGGCCCCAAGGCGGCCTTACTGGAAACGGTGTCCCGCAATGCTGGAGAGGCCTTCGTGCGTCATCGGCTGCAGCGGACCTCGGATCACAACAGCCGGGCTCGGGCGCTCGAGGCTCTCCAACGAGAACTCGGGCTGCCCGACGCTCCACTGCGGATCGAGTGCTACGACATGAGCCATCTTCAGGGAACCGACTACGTGGGATCGATGGTCGTCTTCGAGGATGGTCTGCCCAAGAAGTCGGACTACCGGCATTTCAAGGTGGCCACCGTGCCCGGCAACGACGACTACGCGGCCATGGAGGAGGTGCTCACCCGCAGGCTCAACGCGTTGATCGAGGAAGAGCGGGAGAGAGGTGTCGGCCAGCCCGATGGTGTGCCCAAGGACATGCCTGAATCAACAGGAGATGGCGATCTCGATGCCGAGGAGATCGGCACTCGTTCGACCATCAGTCGCAAGCGGTTCGCCTATCCACCGCAGCTTCTCCTCGTCGATGGTGGCCTCGGACAGTTGCACGTCGCGCAACGAGTACTGGCCGATCTCGGCCTGACTGATCGAGTCCCAGTGGCATCCCTGGCGAAGAGTTTCGAAGAGGTCTACCGACCAGGTTCGTCGACCCCTCTCCGCCTGCCGCGTACCTCGGAGGCGCTCTACCTGCTCCAGCGTCTGCGGGACGAGGCCCACCGGTTTGCCATCGGCTATCACCGCACCCTGCGAGGTAAGCGCATGACGGTGGGTGCGCTCGACGGAGTTCCTGGCTTAGGGCCCAAGCGCCGGACCAGGTTGGTCGAGCAGTTCGGCGGCTTGTCCGGGTTGCGCCAGGCATCCCGAGACGACCTCATGGGCGTATCGTGGTTGCCGGCACAGGTGGGTGCGGCCGTGCACGAACGGCTGCACCAACCCATGAGCGCAGATCCCCGTCCCTCTGATCAGGAAGTTGCCCGATGAGCGAGTACCTGGTGGTCACCGGCATGTCAGGAGCGGGCCGGTCAACGGCGGCGGCCACGTTGGAAGACCTGGGCTGGTTCGTCATCGACAACATGCCATCGGCGCTGATCGCCAAGGTTGCCGAGTTGGTCGATGGAGCCGGTTCTGAGATGGAACGGGTGGCGTTCGTCGTCGGGAGAGCCGGCGGTGATCTCGAGGACGTCCTTCCCGCGGTCGACGCTCTGCAAGTGGGGCGCGACAGGGTGCAGATCCTGTTCCTCGATGCTCCCGACGATGTGCTCATCCAGCGGTTCGAAGGCACTCGTCGGCGCCATCCCCAAGCGGCGGGTGGCGTGGTGGACTCCATTGCCGAGGAACGCGCCCTCTTGGCGGCCATCCGTGATCGTGCGGACCTGCTGATGGACACGGGTGAGCTCAATGTCAACCAACTGCGGTCACGAATCGTTGAGGCCTTCGGATCCGATGAGGTCGGTGGCGCCATGCGCACGTCGATCGTCTCGTTCGGCTTCAAGCATGGCGTTCCCCTCGACGTCGACCTGATGTTCGATTGCCGGTTCTTGCCTAATCCGTATTGGGACGAAGAACTTCGTCATCACAGCGGCCTCGACGAGGAGATCCGCTCCTACGTGCTGGAGCGGGCTGAGACGCAGCAGTTCTTGAACAAACTCGATGACCTGTTGGTCATGTTGCTTCCGGCCTACGCCAAAGAGGGGAAGTCCTATCTCACTGTGGCCATGGGATGCACGGGTGGACGGCATCGCTCAGTGGTGCTGGCCGAAGAGCTGACCCGACGCCTCGAGGCCCATGGTGTGACCGCTGCGGCATTCCATCGAGATGTCGATCGATGAGTGGTGTCGATGGACGTGTGCCGGTGTCGGGCCCTCGGGTAGTCGCCGTCGGAGGTGGACACGGTCTGGCTGCCACGTTGCGAGCTGTCCGCCTGTATACCGAACGGGTCACGGCCATCGTCTCGGTGGCGGACGACGGAGGGAGTTCTGGCCGACTCCGCAACCTTTTGCACATCATCCCGCCTGGTGACCTTCGCAACTGCCTGGTAGCCCTGGCTGCTCCAGGTTCACCGTTGGCCGTCGCCTTTGGCTACCGATTCGACCAAGAGGAACTCTCCGGCCACTCGCTCGGGAACCTGGTGCTTGCCGGCCTATTGGAGGCCTGCGGCAATCCCGTCGATGCGTTGGACGAGGCCTGTCGACTGCTCGGCGTGCGTGGACGGGTGCTGCCTGCCAGCATCGAACCGGTGACGCTCAAGGCGCAGGCTGACGTCGGGTCGGTCGACGGCCAAGTCGCCGTCATGGGCACCGATCGGATCCATCGGGTCTCGCTCGTGCCCGCCGATGCGGCAGCCCCCGAGGCCGCACTCGAGGCACTGGCCGTGGCCGACCAAGTACTGCTCGGCCCTGGGTCGCTCTTCACCAGTGTGCTGGCTGCAGCGCTGGTCCCCGGCGTCCGAGACGGCATCAATGCCTCCCCGGGGCAGCGCATCTACCTGTGCAATCTGCGTGCCCACGAACCAGAGACGTCGGGTCTCAACGTCGGCGACCACCTGGCGGCTCTGGCCACCCATGGCATCAAGGTCGATCAGGTCATCTGCGATACCACGGCACTTTCCTTGGGGAATCCGTCCGTCCCTGTGGTGGATCTTCCGCTGGCCCGGCCCAACGGACTGGCCCATGATCCTTCCAGATTGGCGTCAGCGCTTACCGATCTGCTCGGATGATCGCTGGGGCACCGTGAGTGACCTAGCGTGGCAGTGTTCCTCGCAGAGGCGAAGGCGAGCAGCCTTCGATGCGGGTGTCAGACGAAAAGATCAGCCGGGCGCATCACGCGCATCGGCCTACTAAGGCATGGGGAGTACATCGATGACGGTCAGGATCGGGATCAACGGCTTCGGTCGTATCGGGCGCAACTACCTGCGGGCCGCCCGAGTGCTCGGAGCGGATGTGGAGGTTGTGGCCATCAACGACCTCACCTCGGCCGAAACGCTGGCGCACCTCTTGAAGTACGACTCCACCCACGGGCGTTTCGACGGCACCGTGACCGTCGAAGACGGCGCGTTGGTGCTGGATAACGGCCGAGTGGCCGTGCTCGCCGAACGTGACCCCAAGGCTCTGCCGTGGGGCGACCTTGGCGTCGACGTGGTCATCGAGTCGACAGGACTCTTCACCTCACGTGAGTCGGCCGCAGCCCATCTGAGCGGTGGCGCTTCTCGGGTGATCGTGTCGGCTCCAGCCACCGATGTGGATGCCACCTTCGTGGTCGGCGTCAACGACGACACCTTCGACCCTGCGAGCCACGTGGTCGTCTCCAACGCCTCGTGCACCACGAACTGCTTCGTTCCCTTGGTCAAGGTGCTTGACGACGCATTCGGTATCGACAGCGGTCTGATGACCACGGTCCACGCATTCACCAACGACCAGAACTTGTTGGACCTTCCGCACAAGGACCTCCGTCGAGGTCGCGCCGCGGCTGTCAACATCGTGCCGTCGTCGACCGGTGCCGCTCGGGCTACGAGTCTGGTGCTCGAGTCGATGAAGGGAAAGCTCGACGGCAGCGCACTGCGTGTCCCGGTGGCTGACGGGTCGATCACCGACTTCACCGCCCTCGTGCCTGGCACGGTCACCGTGGAGCAGGTCAATGCCGCCTTCGCCGCGGCCGCATCGTCGGCGCCGCTGTCCAAGGTGCTCGTCTACACCGAGGACCCAATCGTGTCGACCGACATTGTCGGCAGCCCGGCTTCGTGCACCTTTGACGCCGGACTCACCATGGTGATGGCCACGTCGACCGGTCATACGCTGGTCAAGGTCAATGGCTGGTATGACAACGAGTGGGGCTATGCAAACCGACTCGTCGACCTGTCGTTGATCGTCGGCGCTGCCTGACCCGTGGGAGCCTCCAATCCTCTGCTGACAGGCCTGCCGCTACTCGGGGACCTTCCTGATGTGTCTGGAGCCAGCGTCCTCGTGCGAGTCGACTTCAATGTTCCTCTGCGCTCAGGCCCTGATGGCAAGCCGGAGGTGGCAGATGACTTTCGCATCCGTGCGGCAATTCCGACGATCGAAGCCCTGACATCGCGTGGTGCGTCGGTGACGGTCTGCACGCACCTCGGACGCCCGAAGGGCGCACCGGACGAACGCTGGGACCTGGCTCCCGTGCGTGGGGTGCTGGAGCGACTGGCTCCAGGTGTCGAGTTGCTGGAGAACCTGCGCTTCGATGCGGGGGAGACGACCGATGACCCGGCTTTTGTTGCCCGTCTCGTCAAGGGTCACGACGCATTCGTCAACGATGCGTTCGGGGTGTCCCATCGTGCCCATGCCTCCGTGGTGGGTCCCCCGCTGACACTTCCCAGCGCCGCTGGGCTCTTGTTGGAGCGGGAGATCGCTGCTCTGGGTCAACTGCTCGGTCAGCCTGCGTCCCCCTTCGTCGCCGTGGTGGGCGGCGCCAAGGTGGCCGACAAGCTCGGCGTGCTGCAGGCCCTGATCGACCATGTCGACGCCCTCATCGTGGGCGGCGGCATGGCGTTCACGTTCCTGGCCGCCCAAGGACATTCGGTTGGCGCATCACTGCTCGACGCCGATCGGATCGACGACTGCAAGGAGCTTCTCAGCAAGGGCAAGCCGATCCTGCTTCCGACCGACATCGTCGCCCTCGAAGCCGGTGCGGCCTTTGGGCGAGGCGAAACCGCCGGTGCGGTCCAGATGGTGGGCGCTGATGTGCCGGACGGATTCATGGGGCTCGACATCGGACCCGACACGATTGCCGCCTATGGCGAGTGCCTGGCCTCGGCTGGCACCGTGCTCTGGAATGGCCCCATGGGCGTCTTTGAGGATGCTCGTTTCTCGGCAGGAACGGCAGGAGTTGCCCGATCAGTCGCTGCCTGTTCGGGCTACACGGTGGTCGGTGGTGGCGACAGCGTCGCTGCTATCGGCGAACTGAGCCTCGAAGACCAGATCGACTTCATCTCGACGGGCGGGGGTGCTTCCTTGGAGCTTCTGGAGTTTGGTGATCTCCCTGGCCTGGCCGCACTGCGAGGTGCCCCCAATGCGCCAGCCGGAGAGACTCGATGAGCCCCGCCTCACCTCGCCGGCCGCTCATCAGCGGCAACTGGAAGATGAACTTCGACCACCTCGAGGCCATTCATGCCATCCGTGACCTGGGACTACGCATCCAACCAGGTGACGTGCAAGGCGTCGACGTATCGATTCACCCTCCATTCACCGACCTCCGCTCGGCGCAGACGGTGTTGGAAGCGGAGTCCATCCCCGTGGCCTTGGGTGCACAGACGTGCGCAGCCGAGGACGCTGGCGCCTTCACCGGTGAGATCAGCCCAGTCATGCTGGCCAAGCTGCATGTGACCTACGTCATCGTGGGGCACTCGGAACGCCGAACGCTCTTCCACGAGAGTGATGAGACGGTGGCTGCCAAGATGAAGGCGGTGCACCGCAACGGCATGACGCCGATCTGCTGTGTTGGCGAGTCAATCGACGAACGCGAAGCCGGGCTGACCCGTGATCGGCTGGCCACCCAGGTCGGTTCTGCGGTGCGGGCCCTTCCCGGCGATGTCGTGGCTGGCATGGTGTTGGCCTATGAGCCGATCTGGGCCATTGGCACCGGTCAGGCCGCCACGCCCGAAGATGCCCAAGATGCGTGTGCATGGATCAGGGGCGTGGTGGCAGATGCCGTGGGAGAAGAAGTCGGCGCCCAGGTGCGGATCCAGTATGGCGGGTCCGTCAAAGCCGAGAACACCGCAGAACTCATGGCGTGCCCAGATCTTGACGGGCTCTTGGTCGGTGGCGCCAGCCTCGATGCCAGCCAATTCATCGAGATCGTCCGGGCTAGCGCCCATCCGGGTCGATGAGTTTGGTAGCCTCATGGGCCATGCCTGATCCGAGGAGCACGCCGTGCTGACCGCCATCATCGTCGTCTTGCAGATCCTGGCCAGCATCGCCTTGATCTTCTTGATCCTCATGCACTCAGGCAAGGGCGGCGGCCTGTCCGACATGTTCGGTGGCTCGGTGGGCTCGGCGGCTGCTGGGTCGACCGTGGTGGAGAAGAACCTGGACAGGATCACCGTGGTGGTGGCCGTGATCTTCGCCTTCACCAACATCATCCTGCTGCTCCGCCTGCAGTGACGACTGGCGGTGCCGAGCCCGAAGGGCGTCGGCGCCGGCCGTGGGGTTTTCTAACCGACCGGCGCACTCCTTGGACGTTGCCTTTGGTGATCATCCTGATCATTGGCGTTGTCGCCATCATCGACCATCTCGGTTCTCGACAGATCAGCAACGTCGACCAACCCCAGGCCTCTGGGCTGACCGCCGTTGCCGGCGGCACGGCATCGGTGCACCTCCAGGCGCCCTGGTCCGGGTTCAATCCGAACACCCCTGAAGGTGCCGCTTCGTCTACACCCACGCTGCTCGACCAGGTGCTGCCTAGCGCGTATGTCTTCAATGCAAAGTTGGTGCCGGTTGTCAACGCCGACCTGTTGCTCAGCGTTGAGGCCACCTCGACAGCACCCCTAACGATCGTCTACACCCTCAATCCCAAGGCCACCTGGTCTGACGGCGTGCCGGTGACCGCTGACGACTTCGTCTATGCCTGGACGGCCCAGCGTGGTGATGGTGTCGACGTGGACGGTAAGGCGACCCGGGTGGCATCGACCCTGGGCTATCGAGACGTGGCGTCGGTGAGCGGCTCCGAAGGCGGACGAGTGGTGACGGTGGTATTCCAGACCCCGTTTACCGACTGGCGGATCTTGTTCGATCACATGGTCCCCGCGCATGTCGCTGCCACCGTGGGATGGAACTCTGGGTTCGCCACCTTCAATCCCGCTGTCGATATCTCGGCGGGGCCGTTTCGCCTTGCAGCGGTGACGCCGAATGGCGTTGCCAACCTGGGGCGCAATCCTCTGTGGTGGGGGGCCAAAGCGCCGTTGGCCGGGATCACGGTCACCGGAGGCATCGGCGGGGGAGCGGATCTCCTGTCAGGGTCCGTCTCGACGTCGGCTGCCCAGACCGATGTATTTGGGCCAGAGGTTCTGGCTGCTGTGTCGTCGCAGCCGTCCGCCCAGAGTGCCCTGCATGCCTCGCTGGGTATGGCCAGCCTCGAGTTCGACATGCGGTCGCCGCTCACCAGCATCGTCGCCGTGCGGCAAGCCTTGGCCCACCTCGTCGACCGGTCCGCTCTGCTGGCCCACGTGGTCGGCAGCATCGATCCGACGATCGTCCCCAACGACGACCACCTCGCAGTGGCGGGCCAGGTCAGTTACACGGCGTCGTCGGCGGCGGGGGAGTACGACCAGCGCGATCCTGAGGTCGCCGCACGATTGCTGCGGTCTGCTGGCTTCACCCGAGACGCCAACGGCTCCTGGGTCGACCCCAAGGGCATACCGCTCACTGTCCGATTTGCCGTGGAGAGTGGCAACTCGTGGTTGATATCCGCCGCCTACGGCCTAGTTGAACAGCTGCAATCCGGGGGCGTACACGTTGCCCTGTCTGTCGTGGACGGAACAAGTGGATTGCGTGTGGCATCGGCGGCCGGCGCTTTCGATCTCGCCCTTGTGCTGCGCCAATCAAGCCCGTTCCAAACGGTGACCCAGGGTTGGTACTCACCACCACCGGTCCATGCCGGACCCGAGGACGCTCAGAACTGGAGTCGATTCGACGATCCTCAGGTGGAGCAACTTTTCGCCAAGGCCGCGACCGTGCTCAATCCGGTTACTGGTGGAGAGGTCTATGCGCAGATCGACGACCAGTTGTGGGATCAGATGGTTGCACTTCCGCTCTTCGGCCTACCCGGCCTGGTGGCCTCTGGTGTGAACCTTTCCGGCGTGGCGTATAACCCCACGATTGACGGACTCTTGTGGAACTCAAACTCGTGGAGTCGGCTCGAACAGCCACCAGCTGCGACTTCGGGTTAAGGCCAGAGTTTCGGGATGTGCCCTGATGGGATGAGGGGTCACGTCTGTCGGCTACCATGTTCCAGCCCCGGTAGCGATACCGGAGTCACTTCGTCGGAGTGGCGGAATAGGCAGACGCGCTAGCTTGAGGGGCTAGTGTCCGAAAGGACGTGGGGGTTCAAGTCCCCCCTCCGACACGCTCTGTTGCCCACCGGCCAACGGCCGAGAGGTAACGGCAAGTATTCCCAGGTCAGGGCGATAAACGACCTCGATCCCGAGTGCCGAGTAGACCTCGGCTTTATCCTTCGGATCGGCCTCTGCGAGCACCTGAGCCATTTCACCGAGCTCCTCGATCATCGACAAGGGATCGCGCCGAGAGCGGCTCTGAGGGCCTCTCAGTGACCTGTATGGCAAGCGCCTTGAGCTCCCCTTTTGCACTTCGCCCAACCGCTCATCGGCCATCGACGTCCGAGCGGAGTTGGACTCGATCGGGAGCCGCCTTGACCAGGCCACCGATGTGAACCAACGTGCAGGAGCCCGTCTCGGGCTACTGGTCGGTGGTCGGTGGCTCGTCGTGCTCGAGTCCCAGTGCGCCCT
>CAIQOJ010000034.1 GCA_903873395.1 uncultured Acidimicrobiaceae bacterium | reverse complement strand
CGGCATCGACCCCACCGACCACCGCTGATCCCACCAGTGGCTCACGGAAGGCCTGGTTGAGATGGACGGGACCGGGAGCTGCAGGGTCACCCCGGGACTCCGCCACCGCTCGACATGCCAGCGAGCGCCACGAGGAGCGGGCACCGTCAGCGGGCACGCCCGGGTCGTCGAACCAACGGACGGCCCCGCCAAACAGGCGGATCTGATCGATGGTCTGAGGAGCACCGACGGACCGCAGTTCCGGCGGACGATCCGCCGTGCACACCACGAGAGGCACGCCAGCCAGGTCGGCCTCGACCACAGCGGCATGTAGTTCGGCCGCAGCCGTGCCGCTCGTGACCACCACGACGGCCGGGGCACCGGTGGCCATGCCGATCCCGAGCGCGCTGAACCCTGCAGAACGCTCGTCGAGACGGACGTGAAGCTTCATGCGAGGTTCAGCAGCGATGGCCAAGGCCAGCGGCGTCGAACGCGAACCCGGGCATACGACTGCGTGGGCAATCCCGCAGCGGACCCATTCGTCCACCAAGGTGGCGCAGAACGCTGCCTGCACGTCGGCCTCGGTCATCAGTTCGATCTCAGGACTGCCGCTCACCGCGCGACTCGCCAACTGTGGCTCACTACGATCGAAGCGGTAGTCCATGTCATCTTCCCATCCACCTCACCATGACTTCTCATCGAACAGCGACATCTCTTCGAGCAGCGGTGCGCCCCTGATGCTCCATGCCAGCAACCAGGGTCACGGCCGTCGCTTGGTGCTGGCTCACGGATTCACCCAGGACAATCGGATCTGGGGCGGCATGGATGTCGAACTGGCCCGGGACCGCCAGATCGTGGCCATCGACCTGCCCGGCCACGGCCACTCGGCCACCGTGGGCGCCAATGTCACTCACGGTGCTGCGCTCCTGGGTGACATTGGTGGAGTAGCCGACTATTTGGGCTACTCCATGGGGGCCCGGCACGTCCTGCAGTTGGCGGTCGATCGTCCCGATCTTGTTCGACGCCTGATCCTGGTGTCGGGCACGGCCGGCATCGAGGGAACCGCCGAGCGCATGGCTCGCCGCCGAGCCGATCACGCCTTGGCCGACCAACTCGACCCCGCCGACGGTTCCGCAGTCGACCTCGACGAGTTCATGGAATCCTGGGTATCCCAACCCCTCTTCGGTCTTGTGCCCGAGGAAACCCAGCGCCTCGACCTCCGGCGCCAGGCCAGCAGGCAAGGCCTCGCCGCCAGCCTGCGTCTGGCCGGCACGGGATCCCAGGCGCCCCTGTGGGACCGCCTGGCAACGGTGACGATGCCGGTGCTGCTCATCGCAGGGTCGAGAGACCGGAAGTACGTCGCCCTGGCCGAGCGGATGGCCGCGGTCATCGGCCCCAATGCACGGCTCCAGACCATCGACGATGCCGACCACGCTCCCCACCTCCAGCACCCGATGGTCGTCGCCGGGATCGTCCGACAGTTCCTGGACGACATCCCCGCCTGAACGATCGCGCCGGGAGACAGGGGCAGCGCTGCGGCTGCTCATCCGTGCCAACTCGGGAGCGCTTGCCACAGGGCGACGGCCAAGAGCGCCCCGTAGGCCAACTGGAGTCGGCCGGTGGCCGCCAAGACCGGCAGTAGTTCCCGCCCGTCGGCCCCTCCGTTGACCAGGCGTACCGGAGCGACCGCCAGCGGCAAGGCCAACAGAGGCAGCAAGAGCCACCGGAGCTGTGATCCCGAGCCCACGAGGCCCGCTCCCACCACGACAGCGCCAACAAAGGGCGCGAGCACACAGGCCACGTAGCACCACCCGCCGGCTCGCCGGCCGATGCGGACGGCCACGGTGCGTTTCCCCGTTTCCTGGTCGGTGGCGATGTCACGCAGGTTGTTGGCCAGAAGTAGCGCTGTAGCCAAAAGCCCGAGAGCTGCTCCCGCCCACCAGATCCCCGCGGGCGTAAGGCGCCCGGTCTGCACGTAGTAGGTGCCGACCGTGGCGACGAGTCCGAAGAAGACGAAGACAAAGACCTCGCCGAGGCCGACGTAGCCATAGGGACGGGGACCGCCCGTGTAGAACCAGCCGGCCAGCAGGCAGGCCGCCCCGACCAGCAGCACCCACCACGACGTGGCCCAGGCCAGTGCGAGACCCACCACGCCAGCCAACCCGAAAGCAACCAGCGCTGCCCGCTTGACCGCCGACGGTGACGCCAGTCCGGTGGCCGTGAGGCGCAGGGGACCTACCCGTGCATCGTCGGTGCCTCGGATGCCGTCGGAGTAATCGTTGGCGTAGTTGGTGCCGACCTGGATGGCCAGGGCCACGACGAGGGCACCGAGTGCGCACCACCAGGGATCGATCCGTGGCACAGGGTGGGCAGCGACCAAGGGGGCATAGCTGACCCAGCCGGACCCGGAGCCAGTTCCTCGGCTGTGAGCAGCGGCTGTCCCGACGGCCACCGGGACGAGGGCAGCAGGCAGCGTCCGCGGTCGGGCACCGAGCCACCAGATGCGCAAGCGCCCAAGGTCAGGCCCGGACCCCGACGGTGGGCTAGTTGGCCCGAGCGAGGTCACGGCCGGCGGGGGAAGCGCCCGAAGTCGGGTTGGCGGCCTTCCTGGAAGGCGTTGCGTCCCTCTTGGCCCTCTTCGCTCATGTAGAAGAGCATGGTGGCGTCACCAGCCAACTGTTGGAGTCCAGCCAGGCCATCGTCGGCAGCGTGCAGGCCGCCTTTGAGCATGCGCAATGACAGGGGTGACAAGGAGAGCATCTGGCGGCACCACGCCACCGTCTCGGCCTCGAGATCAGCCAACGGCACGACCTCGTTGACCAGTCCCCAGTCCAGTGCTGTAGCTGCGTCGTACTGGCGACAGAGGAACCAGACCTCCTTGGCCCGCTTAAGCCCAACCGTGCGAGCGAGCAGGCTCGCACCGTAGCCACCGTCGAAGCTTCCGACCTTGGGTCCGGTCTGACCGAATCGGGCGTTATCGGCGGCGATGGTCAGGTCACACACCAGATGGAGGATGTGACCACCGCCGATGGCATACCCGGCCACCATGGCCACCACCGGCTTGGGAAGGCGGCGGATCTGGATCTGGAGGTCCAACACGTTGAGGCGTCCGATCCCCTGTTGGGCGACGTGGTCGTCGCCGATGTAGCCATCGTCACCACGGATCTTCTGGTCGCCCCCCGAGCAGAAGGCATCGGGCCCCTGGCCGGTCAAGACGATGACGCCCACCGAGGGATCGTCGCGAGCCACCGTGAAGGCATCACTCAGCTCGAACAGCGTCTGCGGCCGGAACGCGTTGCGTACCTCGGGTCGACAGATGGTCAGTTTGGCGATGCCGTCGGCCACGTCCATCTGGATGTCCTGGTAGTCGCCTCGGCGCTCCCAGGCCGGTGGCGACTGGTTGCGGAACCGGTCGACCGGGTCCACGGGCGGGCCGGTGATGACCGTCTGCTGGGCGTCTTGGGATGCGGGGGGAACCATTCGACCAATCACTCCTAGAGTCTCTGCTCGTACGGTCGCTAGGCTACCTGTCATGCACGAGTTGGTGGCACTGGACCTACCGGCCGGACCTACCTTCGTCGATGCCCTCCGGGCCGCATGGGATGCCGGCGACGCCGTACTGCCCATCGATCCGAGACTGCCTCCTCCGGCCATTGCCAGGCTCCTCGACGCCTGTCGTCCGGCACGCATCATGAGTAGTGACGGTGCCGCCTCGCTCCCCTCGTCTCGACCCGTTGCACCTGGCGATGCCCTTGTGGTCGCCACCAGCGGGACCTCAGGTCAACCTAAGGGCGTCGTCCACACCCACGCCTCGGTCCACGCATCCGCCGTAGCAAGCTCTACCGCCCTCTCGGTCGATCCAGGACGGGACCACTGGGTGGCATGCCTGCCTTTGGCTCATATCGGTGGACTCTCCGTGGTCACCCGGTCGCTCAGCACGGACACCCGCTGCACTGTCCTTCCGAGATTCGATGCACCAGAAGTCGAGCGCCTGTCACGTGAGGGGGCGACTCTGGTCTCTCTCGTGGCCACTGCTCTCGCCCGAACCGATGTCTCTCTCTATCGGGCCGTCCTGCTCGGTGGAGCGGCTCCGCCCGAATCCGTTCCCGACCAGGTGGTGGCCACCTACGGGATGACCGAGACCGGTTCGGGCTGCGTCTATGCCGGCCGTGCGCTGCCTGGCGTGGAGATCCTCATCGGCGACGGCACCCTGGGTGGCCTCGGTGAGATCCTCATCCGAGGTCCGATGTTGTTGCGCTGCTATCGAGATGACACCGATCCTCGCTTGCCTGGAGGTTGGCTACCCACCGGTGACGGAGGACACCTTGGCGATGACGGCACCCTGAGTGTCCATGGGCGCCTGGCCGACGTCATTGTCACCGGTGCGGAAAAGGTCTGGCCCGCAGCGGTCGAATCCGTCGTGTCCCGTCACCCCTCCGTTTCCGAGGTGGCGGTGTGGAAGCGACCCGATCCCGAGTGGGGCGAGCGGGTGGTGGCCTGGGTCGTTCCCCGTCCAGGGTCTGACGTTCCCACGGCCGCCGAGCTGCGGGACCTAGTTGCTGGCGAACTCGGCGCCTGGCACGCTCCCAAAGAGGTCGTCGCCATGACCGCGCTTCCTCGCACCCCAGGTGGAAAAGTTCGGCGGGTCGACCTCACGTGACCCCGGACAACATCAGGGACACATCGTCCCACCAATGCCGGGGCGAACATGTCGCCTAGGGCTTACTAGGACAACGAGCCGCTCGGGATGCAGAGTGAGCCACCGTCGACGACCAAGGTCTCGCCGGTGATCCACGAGGCCGCATCCGAGCAGAGGAACAGCGCGGCATTGGCAATGTCTTCGGGCAAACCGAGCCGGCGGGTCGGCAGGCGTTGGGAAATCTTCTCCTCGCCGGCCTCCCACAGGGCCTTGGCCAACTGCGTCTTCACTAGACCAGGAGCAATGGCGTTGACCCGCACCTTCGGTCCGAGCTCGCCGGCGAGTTGGCTGGTCAGATGGATCACCGCCGCCTTGGTCACGTTGTACCAGCCGATACCACCCTCGACGGTGAGGCCACCGATCGAGGCGATGTTGAGGACGACACCACCACGTTCGGACATCCCCGCTCGCCAGGCCGCCTGGGTCCACTCCAGGTAACCCGATTGATTGACTCGAACCGTCTTGTCGGCGCGACCCTGATCGATGTCGATGATGGGCCCGAAATAGGGGTTTGTGGCCGCGTTGTTGATCAAGATGTCCACTCCGCCGAACCGTTCGACGGTGGCGGCCATGCACACGTCAGCCTGCCCGGGCTCGCCGGCATTGGCCACCTGCCAAGCGACCGAGCCCGAACCAGATACAGCCGAAGCCTCGATCTCGCTGGCCGCCTGGGCCAAGCCATCAACCCGCCGCGACGCCAGCATCACATTGGCTCCGGCAGCACAGAATGCCTGGGCTATCGCTTGGCCGATTCCTCTCGACCCTCCGGTTACCAATGCCACCTTGCCATCGAGTCGAAGTTCCATGGGCGGCGACACTACTTGGAGGATTCGTCCAGGTCTCGTGGGGTCGTTGAGACCCATGCGCCCATGCGCTAGAAAGTGTTAAAGGCAGTGCGTTGGGGCAAGTTTGGGCAGGCACGGGGCTGCGAGGGAGCGAGATGGCGAGAAGAATCAGGGCTGTCGCTCGGCGGCCCAAAGTGCTCGCCGCCCCACGCCTGTTGGTGACCTTCGGCTTGACTGTCGCAGCCATCCTGTCCGCTGTCGTGCTGGCTCCCAGTCGAGCGGGTGCCTCGAGCGTTCTCGCAACCCCGACGGGGGTGACCGTCACGCCGGGGGTCGGAGCGGTCACGGTGTCATGGACGTTGCTGCCCCTGACCAGTGTCGTCTACACCGTGACATCGACGCCCACGGGCAAGACCTGCTCGGTCATCGACGGCTCCTCGTGCACGATCGCCGACACTGTGTCGACACCATGGCAGTTCCGCGTGACTGCCGCCCGATCGGGCTCAGCGACGTCGCTCCCGTCTGCAGCGACCCCGGCACTCGCTCCACGACTCATCTTGCTCGAAGCCGGGCAGTCCAACGCAAACGGCTACGAGTCCTATGCCCTCGATCCGATCACCGGAACCAACTACATGGCTGCGCCCTACATCAACGGAGCGGACAGCCGTGACCTCATCACGTGGCTGCCCTGGTCGCAACTTCCAGGGCTGGGCGGCACACCAGTTCCTCTCGACACCCCTCAACAAGCCGTCTACTCCGGGGGCACCTTCACCATCTTCGGCCCCGAAATCGGCTTGGCTCGCCAGCTGTGGACCGACAAGGGGCGTGCCGTGACGGTCATCAAGGCGGCCTATACGGGAACGTCTCTGGCCGTGAACTGGAAGCCCACCCGAACCGGAACGGCACCTCTCGGACTTTTCTCCTCGACCGTGGCCAAGGTCATCGCCACCATGACCGCCGACGCCAAGGCCGGCCAGTTCGACGTCATCGGCGGCATCTACTGGTATCAAGGCGAGTCGGACGTCGCCAAGGCCGGGTGGGCGGCCAAGTATCAGGCCAACCTCACCGCGTTGATCCAGGCGTTCCGGGCAGATCTCCCTATGAGTCCGACGGCCCCCATCGCTCTGGTCAAAACCGATACCTCGGCCTATTGGCCGTACTTGGCGACCACCGTCAAGCTCTCTCCCCACAAGTTGCAGACCTACCTCAACAACAACACCTTGGTGCGCGCCGCTGATGACTGGGCGGCGGCCAACCTTCCCGCCGTGGTCACCGCCGAAACGGCGGACCTTCCTCGCGCCACTCCATCAGTCATTCATCTCACAAACGTTGGCCAACTCACCTTGGGAGCCCGCTTGGCCAAGGCAACCGAGGCCTTGCTGCCCTGATTCCTGCGGTTGCTTGCTGCCCTGATTCCTGCGGTTGCTTGCTGCCCTGATTCCTGCGGTTGCACGGCCAACATGG
>CAIQOJ010000033.1 GCA_903873395.1 uncultured Acidimicrobiaceae bacterium | reverse complement strand
CAGTAGCCGCGTCCTGAGGGGGTGGGGGCCATGCCCACCACGGGTGCGTTCAGGCGAAGGCCTCCTGCGCTGCCATAGAAACTGGCGTCGCCGAAGGAGAAGATCCCACCGTCGGCGGCCACCATCCAGTAGCCGCGACCTGAGGGGGTGGGGGCCATGCCCACCACGGGCGCGTTCAGGCGAAGGCTGCCTGTCGATCCGTGGAATGCGGCGTCGCCGAAGGAGAAGATCCCGCCGTCGGCGGCCACCATCCAATAGCCGCGACCTGTGGGAGTGGGGGCCAACTGGCAGACCGGGGCCGCCAGGGTGATCGAGGTCAGCGAACCAAGATCGCCAGCATCACCACGTGCGGCCAACGAGCCGTTCGTTCGAACCACCCAGTAGCCCAACCCATCCCGAGTGGCGGCCATGCTGACGGCCTGCGACGGCAGCGGTGCGACAGGTGTCCCCGCAACCCGTGGGACCGGATAGGGGTAGGGCACGATGCCGCCCGTAGTCGTGGTCTGCCCGTTCGGACCAACTCGTTGACCGGGGCAATAGACGGGGGCACCGGTCGCCCTGCCGGCCACCACGGGTGCCTGACCAATGGCTCCCTGGGCCGCCTGGCGAGCCCGAGCTGCTCCGAGATCGCCGTAGGTGAATCCGAAGAGCTCGACAGTCCACGCCTGACCTCGGGCGCAGGTCACCCCAACTCCGACTGCCGTGTACTGCGCTCCGAGCATGTTCACCCGATGGACAGACGACTCCATGTAGGCCTGGTCCATCCCGTCAGAACCGTCCCCGGGCCAGAACCCCGAACCAGAGGATCCCGCATTGGTTGCCAACTCGCAGAGTTGTGTCGGGCCAGGCGAGCCACCACCGGGGCCGGTGCAGGCCGGGATGGCTGGATCAGCCACGACACCGGTGGCCGCAATGTGGGCTGACCAGGACTGTGCAGCGGCAGCGAGGCCGCCGTCGGACACCAACGCCGGGACTGAGGCCGCCCTCGCCGCTCGTTCAGCATTCATGCGAGCTACGAGATCCATGGCGTAGAGGGACTGCACAGTGCCCACGTCGAGGGGAGCCGTAATGGCCCCGACCGGAGCGGCACGGAGGGGGGCGCCCGTCAAACTGCTGACGACCACCAGCCCGAGAAGGACCGCGACCCGCGGCACCGACCAGCGTGGTCGGTCAGTAGCGCCGTGGCGCATGCGGTTGCGGAAAGGGGCAGGTTGCACGATGTCGGTTCCTGACGGTCTGGGGTATCCCGGACCGGTAACGGCCTGGAAATCAGGCCTCCGGTGGTCCTATCGGCAGAAATCAACGCTACCTGAGCCCTTGATCGGCTACAACGGGCACGTGCCTGCCCCACTTCCAGCCTCAATACCCCGTTCCTTTGCCGATGCCGTCGCTTCGGTGACCAACTGGGGACGATGGGGGCCCGATGATCAGATCGGGACCTTGAATCTCATCGACGAGGCCGCGAGGCGTCGAGGGCTCGCCGCCGTGGTGGATGCCAGCCCCTTTGCTCTCGGCCTTCCCATGTCCGCCGCCGACGGGATTCAACTGGGATTCATCAAAGGCCGGATCAACCCCGCGCACACGATGATCTCGGTCAACGAACCCCAGAGCGACGATCCCGAGTGGATCGCATTCTCCGAGGACATCGTCACCTTCGCCATGCAGTGCGCCACCCACTGGGACAGCCTGGCCCACTGCTCCTATGGCGCTGGACCAGCAGGTGGCGTCCTCTACAACGGATGGCCAGCCTCGGCCATCAGCGAGCAGGGGGCGTCGCGGCTGGGGATCCACAACATTCGCACCCTTGTCTCTCGGGGGATCCTTCTCGACGTGGCCAGGGCCAAGGGTCTCGAACTCTTGGAGCCGGGGTATCCGATCACCGTCGAAGACCTCGATGCCGCCGTGGCAGTGGCCGGCATCGAGCCCGAACCCGGCGACGTCGTGTTGGTGCGGACCGGCCAGGCTGCCCACCTCGCCCTTCCCGGTCGGCCAGGAATTGGCGGAGCCGACCCCGTGCGAGATCTCGTGGCCTATACCTGGCCCACTCCTGGGCTGACCGTCGGCACGGCTTCGTGGTTCCACCAGAGGGATGTCGCCGCCGTCGCCATCGACACCATGGTGCTCGAGGTCTATCCGTGCGAGTCAGCAGACCTCTTTTTGCCCGTCCATCTGCTCCACCTGACAGAGATGGGCATGACCCAAGGGCAGAACTGGTTTCTCGACGTACTCGCCGAGGCCTGTGCCGCCGATGGGCGCTACTCCTTCCTGCTTGACGCCACGCCGATCCCCTTCACCGGGGCGCTCGGAGCCCCGGTGAACCCGATCGTCCTGCGGTGAGCTGACCCGCCGCGTCACCGCACGCCGACTTTCGACGTGTCAGCCGAACGGTCTCTGCGTTGTGCGTCTCAGCGTTGCGCTGGTGATGCCTTCGGTGACCGGGCTGCAGCCGCACCCCCGCCGACGACAGGGCCGGTCCGTGGTGGCGGACTCTCGGCTCCAGGTACGCCAGCCCCGTCGGGAGCGGGCCGACCGGTAACGGACCAGTGCAACAGGCGGGCTTGGCTGTCTACCAACGAGGCGGTCCGGATCCCCCAGAATTCAAATCCGTAGCGGTGCCCCGCCACCTGGGCAAGCATGGCGATCAGCGTGCCTGCCGCAGCCATGGGGTCAGCACCGGCCGGTGAACCCGAGGTGCTCGACTGCTCGGCGATGACACGAGCGAGCGTCACCGTGACGGCGTTCAGAGCCCGTACCCGCAGACCCTGGAACCGAAGGTCGCCTTCGACCGTTGTGAGCTCCACCACACGAAGGACCGCACGGTTGCGCTCCCAGTAGTCCATGAAGCCCTCGACAACGGCCACCGCAGTGTCCCAGGATGCGTCTACTGACCAATCGCCACCGATGAGGGCAGCTGGAACGCGTGCCCCCTCGACGAGCTCCTCGGCCAAGACCGTGATGACCGCTTCGACGTTCTCGAAATATTGATAGAAGGTCGCCGGTGACGTGCCTGCCTCTCGGGCAATGTCGATGACCTTGATCGAGCGCCACGGTGTGGCCACCAACAACTCCGCCGTGCACTCCACCAGGCGCTGGCGAGTCGCCCGTCCCCTTCGCCCCGGCACCCGGCCGTCGGTGGTTTCGATGATCTCGGTCGTGGGGGCATCCGCCATGGCTCCCCATTGTACGGATCGGCAACTGCGGGAATCGGTAAGAGGTCGAATCGATGGCCTCAGGGATCGCGTCGTTCCCTGGCCCGTGCTCGCCACCACAGGAAACCACCACAGGAAACCACCACAGACGGCCACGAGGTGCTTCAACCCCAGGAGACGACCTCCGACCTCTCCCAGGTCTGCCAGAGAACACCTTCCTTCAGCCAGAAAGGGCCTCGGACTAGGGTGGAAGCATGGCGAACGCACCGGCGCTCCGGACGCTCACGCGCGCCCAGCAGGCCCGTCGTCAGCGGGTGGTTGATGCGGCTATGCGATTGGCTATGGACGGTGGCTACGAAGCCGTCCAGATGCGCGACGTCGCCACCGGTGCCGACGTGGCCATGGGCACCGTCTACCGCTACTTCACCAGCAAGGACCACCTCTTGGCCGCCACGTTGGTTTTTTGGGCCGAGCAACTCGACAGTCGGCTGGCCCAATCGCCCGCATCGGGAGACACGGCAGCCTCTCGAGTTATCGAGGCGCTCGATCGGGCACTTCGAGCCATGGGCCGTCAGCCTCAACTCCTCGGTGCCGTCTTCACCGCCCTGGCCTCGCCTGACCCTGCAGCTATCGAATGCCAGCAACAGGTGACGGTCATCATGGAGGGGATCATCACCCGGGCCATCGGCGAGCCGCAGCCCCCCGACATCAGTGACCGGGCCCGCATCCTTGGCCACGTCTGGTACTCCGCTCTCGTCGGTTGGGTGAACGGCTGGAGCTCGATGAGCAGGGTTCACGACGAACTGGTTGTGGCCATTGGCCTCCTCCTCCCTGCCGAGGTCTACGCCGAGATCTAACCCCTGGGGGTGCACCCTGGTCGGGACAGCCCGAGGTCGTTGCCCATGGCGAGGCTGTGATCTGTAATGTCGCCATCGCTCCCTCCATCCGTCGGACCGTGGGGGCTGTCCGTCGAAAGCGAGGTACGACCGTGGATCGCAAATGGTGGACACTGATCGCCGTCTGCTGCGGCACCTTCATGCTTTTGCTGGACATCACCGTGGTGAACGTGGCCCTGCCCGACATCCAGTTGGCCCTTCACTCGAGCTTTGCTGATCTGCAGTGGGTGGTCGATGCCTACGCGCTCACCCTGGCGTCGTTCCTCCTCACCGCCGGGGTTCTGGGTGACATGTACGGCCGCCGGGGCACGTTCGCCATCGGCCTCGTACTTTTCTCTGTTGCATCGCTGCTCTGTGGACTGGCCGGCACGCCTCTGATCTTGAACCTGGCTCGTGGCCTCCAGGGCATCGGCGGGGCCATCATGTTCGCCACCTCGCTCGCCCTCATCGCCCAGGCCTTCTCTGGCAAGGAGCGGGGAACGGCCATCGGCGTCTACGGCGCAGTGGTCGGCGGGGCTGTTGCTATCGGACCACTTGTTGGTGGAGCCATCACCAGCGGCATCGGCTGGCGATGGATCTTCTTCGTCAACATCCCCATCGGAGCAGCGGCCGTCGTCATCACCCTCGCCAAGGTGGACAGTGCTCCCATCCATATCTCCCGCAAGATCGACTGGGCCGGCTTCGTCACCTTCACCGGTTCGCTCTTCCTGCTCGTCTTCGCTCTCGTGCAGGGCAACGACAAGGGCTGGGGATCGGCGACCATCGTGGGGATGTTCATCGCATCGGCTGTCCTGATGGGCCTCTTCCTCCTCGCCGAGTGGAAGGGCAGGGACCCCATGCTCGACCTCCACCTCTTCAAGCGTCCAGCCATGATCGGCGTGGCCCTCGGCTCGTTCACGCTGTCGGCCTCGATCTTCGCCATGTTCCTCTACCTGACCCTGTACCTCCAGGTCGTGCTCGGCCTCTCCCCCTTCCAAGCGGGCCTGCGGTTCCTTCCGCTCACCATGCTGGCGTTCGTGGTGGCGCCCGTGGCCGGCAAACTCACCGTGCGCGTGCAGTCACGCTTCCTCATGGGTCTCGGACTCCTGCTGGTGGCCATCGGCTGCTTCCTGATGACCCATGTGCAGGCCGACTCATCGTGGCTGGTCCTCTTGCCCGGATTCCTCGTCGCCGGGGTGGGTATCGGCATCACCAATCCCACGCTGGCCTCGGGGGCCGTCTCGGTGGTGCCTCCCCAGCAGAGCGGGATGTCAAGTGGTGCGGCTTCGACCTTTCGTCAGGTAGGGATCGCCACCGGCATTGCCGGACTCGGGGCGATCTTCACCAGCCAGATCCTCTCCCGCACGATCGCCGTACTCGAAACAACACCCGCCGGACGGGTGGTGGTCGCCCGCGGCGGGTCCCACCTGCACCAGGCCATCACGGGCGGAGGAGTGCGTCAGGCGGCCGCCCACATCCCGTTGCCGGCAGCTCGCGCTGCACTGGTCGACGCGTATCGAGCAGGATTTGCCTCCACGTTTAACCACCTGATGGGCATTGCTTCTGTTGTCGCCCTGACGGGAGCTATCGGTGCCTTCTTCTTGGTTCGCCAGAAAGACTTTGTGATCAGCCATGGTCCCAGCGAAGGGCCTGCAAGCGCAGGTGCCGAGGGTGAGATAGCCGCTGCTCATGGCGGGTGACCGCGATGCTGTCTCTCCGGCTCCTTACGGTGATGGCCGCGAGCTACTAGCCGATCGACCTCTCGACCAGCCCCATCCGGGTCGACTTGATCCCTCCCACCCCCACCGTGTGGAGATCCTCGATGCCCACCGCACGGCGCTAGCCGAAGGTCGGCCCACCTACATCGATCCGACCAGCGGATACTCGGTCATGACCGCCGCCTATCTGGCCGACCGTGGACGGTGCTGCCACCAAGGCTGTCGACACTGTCCATTCGTCATCTGATCGCTGCCTGACGAAACCCTCGATTGACCAGTGCGTCGATTGACCAGATCGTCCGGTAAGGCACGGGCTGGTCGGTCAGTCGGTCAGTCGGCCGTCTCAGCCATCCATTGCCACTCTCCATGTCTGGCCCGCCCCGCCTGTCTGGCCCGCCCTGCGTTAGGGCCGCACTCTTTGGTGCGGCAATTGGTAGCGCCACAAATGGGTAGCGCCACAATCCCCCCCGTGCACTCTCTGAACCTCTCGACGCGACAGACGAGATGACCTCATTGGTGCGCCACCGGTAGGGTTGGCGGCCGTCCGGCTCTCACCGTGGGACACCGACAGGCAAGGAGACCACCATGCAGACAAGGCTGACCGAGATCCTGGGTGTTGAGCACCCGGTCATGCTCGCCGGAATGGGTGGCGTGTCCTACGCCACTGTGGTGACCGCCGTCTCCGAAGCCGGTGGGTTCGGCTGCCTGGGCGCCTCCACCATGAGTCACGAGACCATGGTCCGAGAGATCGCCGATGTGCGGAGCAGCACAGATAAGCCGTTCGGTGTCGACCTCCTGACGGCGATGCCAGGTTCGATGGTCGCCCAGGTGGAGGCCATCATCGAAGGCGGGGCCACCGTCTTCGTGGCCGGCCTGGGCGTCCCCGCCGAGGTCGTCGAGTTGTGCCACGCCAACGGAGTGCTGGTGGTGAACATGTGCGGCAAGGTCGACCATGCCCGACGGGCCCTCGATGCTGGGTGTGACATGGTCGTCGCCCAAGGCACCGAGGCAGGCGGGCACACCGGAACGGTGGCCACCATGCCCCTCGTCCCCCAGATCGTCGACGCCGTGGGTGAGCAGATCCCGGTGGTGGCCGCTGGTGGACTATTCGACGGGCGGGGCCTGGCCGCTGCGTTGGCCCTCGGGGCCGACGGTGTGTGGATGGGGACCCGCTTCATCGCCACCCCGGAAGCTCGCAGCGTCATCGGCTACAAAGAGGCCATGCTGGCGGCTGGCGAAGACGGCACCGTTGTCTCCAAGGCGTTCTCAGGTAAGACCATGCGCGTCCTGCGCAACGACACCACCCGCTTCTACGAGGAGCACCCGAATGAGCTGACGCCGTTTCCCGAGCAGCTGGGTATCTCCATGAACGGCGGCTTCTTCCACCTTGGTGGCGACGAGCACACACCTGGTGTCGATCCCGCCCGCGAGGGCTACCCGACCGGCCAGGGCGTAGGAGCCATCGATGCGCTGATCCCGGCCGGCGACCTCGTGAGGCAGATCGTGGCCGAGGCCGAGGGTGTGCTGGCTTCGCTGTCCCGGTATGCCGGGCGCTGAACGAACAGTCACCATCGTGCACCTTGCTGATCCCGAGCGGATCCCAGTTGTCATCGCTTCGGCCCAGACCCTCGAGCGAGACGAATTCGTCACTCCGGTAGATCTCATGGCCCGAGTGAGCGAGGCCGCCCTGGCGCAGGTCCCGGCCCTCCGCGACCGCATCAATCGGCTGACCGTCGTGGACATCATGACGGCCACCGGACCGGCTCCAGCGACCGAGTTGGTCTCACGACTCGGCCTGAGTGACGACCTGCCTCGCGAGGTGACCACGGTGGGTGGCAACACGCCTCAGTGGCTGGTCAGCCGAGCGGCCTCCCAGATCGCCTCTGGAGAACTCGCCGCCACCTTGATCGTGGGCGCCGAAGCTATTCGCTCATCCCGAGCCAGACGTGCCCAGGGGCTGGACAAGGAGTTGGGCGACCAATCGCTGCCACAGGATCATGTCGTCGGTGACGACCAGCCGGGATCAGGTCCAGCCGAGATGGCCATCGCTCTCATGGCTCCGATCCACGTCTACCCACTGATCGAGGTGGCCCATGCCCACCGGCTGGGGCGCAACACCACGGCCCAGCGAGCCGCTATCGGCCAGATGTTCTCCCCGTTCACCGAGGTGGCCGCGAAAAATCCGCAGGCGTGGTTCCCTGAAGCCCGCACAGCCGACGAACTCGCCACGGTGACGCCGGACAACCGACTGGTCTGCGATCCCTACACCAAACGCATGACCGCCTTCTTGGGCTCCGACCAGGCTGCTGCCCTTGTGGTGTGCTCGCTGGCCGAAGCCACCCGGGCCGGGGTGGCCGACCGGGCCGTCTTTGTCTGGGCTGGTGCTGAAGCCAACGACGTTCGGGCTATCACCGCCCGTACTGACCTCGGACGATCCCCAGCCATCGGGGCAGCCCGACGGGCCCTCGTCGCTGCCGCCTCGGCCGCCGCGGGGCGCAACGTCGGTATGGATGACCTCGCCCGGATGGACATCTACTCGTGCTTTCCCTCCGCAGTGCAGTTGGCGTGTGAGGCCCTCGGCATCGCCATCGATGATCCTCGAGGTCTGACGGTCACCGGCGGTCTGCCCTACTTCGGTGGCCCCGGCAACAACTACACGACACACGGCATTGCCACCTTGACCGACCTCCTGCGCGAAGACGGCGGAGACGCGCTGGGCATGGCCACCGGTCTCGGGTGGTATGTCACCAAGCACGCCCTCGGCATCTACGGCACCACGCCACCACCTCATGGCTTCCACCGAGGTGACACCTCGGCCGACCAGGCGGCCATCGATGCTTCGGCAGCCGAGGTCGCCCTCGAGGTGGCCGGACCCGAGGTGGCCCAGGTCGTCTCGGCCACCGTCTGGCGGGATAACGACGGCTCGGCGGCCGGTGCTCCGGTCATTGCCCGGTTGGCCGATGGACGCCAGATGGCCTTGGCCCCAGCAGACGAAACGGTCCTGGCCGCCATGGGTGCCCGGGATGTCTGCACCCTGGTGGGTACGACTGTGGAGGTCCAGGCCGGCTCACCGCGCTACCGTCTGGGCGACGGCTGACCACCAAGGCGTACATGACCGGCCGAGGTCGCCCCGATCATCACCCCACACCCGATACTCCGAACGAGGGAGAGCACTATGTCCGAACTGCTGCGTGAACGCCAGGGCAACATCGAGATTCTGACCATCAACCGGCCCGAAGCCCGCAACGCCATCAACCTGGCCACGGCCACTGCCCTCTCTGATGCACTCGATGAGATCGAGACGGACGACGACGTCCGCGTCGTGGTCCTCACGGCAGCCGGCGACAAGGCCTTCTCGGCTGGCATGGACCTCAAAGCCTTCGCCACCGGCGAATTCCCCATCACCGAAAAGGGTTTCGGTGGCATCACCAAGCGGGACTTCCCCAAGCCCCTGATCGCCGCATGCAACGGTTCGGCCCTGGCCGGGGGTTGCGAGATCATGCTCAGCTGTGACCTGGTCGTCACCGCCGACCACGCCAAGTTCGGCATCCCCGAGGTCGCTCGCGGCCTGGTGGCCGGAGCCGGCGGATTGATCCGCCTGCCCAATCGCATCCCCCGGGCTATCGCTCTCGAGATGGCGTTGACCGCCGAGCCCATCGATGCCAACCGAGCCCTAGAGATCGGCCTGGTGAACCGGGTGGTCCCGGGTGACCAACTGATGACCGAGGCCATGGCTCTGGCTGGCCGAATTGCCAAGAACGCTCCTCTGGCCGTGCGCCTGTCCAAGCAGGTCATGCTCCAAGCTTCTGAGCTTCCCGAAGCCGAGGCGTGGGGCGTCAACGACGCCGTCTTCGGTGAGATCGGTCGCTCGTCGGACGCCATGGAGGGGGCCATCGCCTTCGCCGAGAAGCGCGAGCCCAACTGGACTGGCAAGTAGTCCGGGACATGCACGTCGCAGACTTCCTGGCCACTGCGCCACCGACTCTTACTCCTGGTCTGGAAGGCTTCCGCCTGATCCTCCACGTCCTGGCCGCTGCGGTGTGGGTGGGCGGCCAGTTCACCGTGGCCGGACTGCTGCCGACCATTCGAGGACTCGGAGAGGAAGCACCAAAGAAGGTGGCCCGGGCCCTCGGGAGGCTGCTGTGGCCGGCCTACGCCGTCCTGATCCTCACGGGCGCCTGGAACCTCGCTGCGGTAAATGCCAAGGATGCATCGTCGGCCTGGAACGCCATCATGGGCATCAAGATGACGGTGGTCCTGATCGCCGGTGTGGCCGTCTTCTTGCACCAGCGCTCCAAGTCCAAGGCCGCCATCGCCGCCTGGGGGGCCATCGGCGCCCTGGCGTCGGTCGCAGCGCTCTGCCTGGGAGTCTTCCTGGCTGGCTGAGCCTCGCCACCGCCTTGCCGGGGTCCGCGCCGCGGGCAGGTCAAGGCAGGTCTAACCTGGAACCACCGATCGACAAGGGAGTCCGCCGTGCCCTTCAGCCCCCCAGCCAATATCGCCGGGCCCGATGGCCTCATCATCGTGCTCGTCATTGCCATCGTGCTCTTCGGCTCGACGCAGATCCCCAAGATCGCACGATCACTGGGCTCCGCACAGAAAGAGTTCAAGAAGGGCCTCGAAGACGGTGCCGCTGAAGATGACGGCACCGCCAAGGGCGTAGCAGGAGACAAGGGCGCCGCAGGAGACGGGGCGACGGCCGAGCAGACGCCTCACGCCTCCTCCTGACGTTCTCCGAGCCAGACGAGCGCCGGCCATCGTGACTGAGGACGGACGGTCTGGCACGTCACGAGCCAACCACCGGCGCGTGGCTATCTGGGTGCTCCAAGCCTATGAATTGATCGCCGCGGTCCTTTTGATCTGGGTGTCGGCCCATCTCGTGCATGGCGCACTACTGGCGGCCACAGGTGCCGCCTTGGTGCTTTGCTGCCTCACGGCCGACGGACCGCTCGGCATTGCCCGTTGGTGCGGTCCTCGGCTCCACGCAACCGTGGTGCTCGCCGTGGGCGTCGCATCGCTTGGCGCCCTACTGGTGGCATGGCTGCGACCCGACGTCGAAGGACTAGCCCTCCTCGTCGGCGTGCAACTCGGTCTCGTCTACCTAGCCGCGCTGACCTTGTTCCGTCGGGCGAGCACCGTCACCGGTGAGACCGCACGAAGCACCACCCCTGCATCTGGCCCACCGTCCACCACGGCCCTTGACCGTGCCGCCCGTTCGCTGGGTGGATCGGCCGGTGCAGGAAAGCGGACCGTGGCCGCCCGTCGGCCTGCCGTTGAGGCGTCAGCCCGACGCACCCTCCGCGGAGCGGGCCGACTGGCTGGGCGCTGGACCTCTGCTGGCAGCGCTCCAGCCCGTGCGTCGACCGATCCCACGGGCCACGGTCGATCCGACTGAGCGACGCGCCCACTGGTCAACATTCCGACCGACTGATTCCCCACTCGCGACAGGAGATCCATGACTGATTCCCCCCACCACCGCGGCACCACCGAGATCCTCGCCACCGCCGATCGTTTGTGGAATGGCGAAACGGTGACCGACCGCGGCCTGGTCGGTGCGTCCGACCACGGCTTGGCCGAAGTAGCTGACGGAGTCGCATTCGTGCCGTCCTTCGCCAACGTGGCCGCCATCGAAACCGGCGACGGACTGGTGCTGGTCGACACGGGATCGTCGTTCATGGCCAAGTCCATCCACCGCACCCTCCGAGGGTGGACGTCGAGCCGGCTCAATACTGCGCTCTACACCCATGGACACATCGATCACGTCCTCGGCACACGGGTATGGGATGCAGAGTCAGCCGACAACGACTGGGCTCGGCCCGTCGTCGTCTCCCATGAGGCCGTCCCAGCCCGCTTCGATCGTTACGTCCTCACCGCCGGCTACAACACGGTGGTCAACCGGCGACAGTTCTCCATGGACGATCTGCGCTGGCCAACGGAGTACCGCTACCCCGACCAGACCTTCCGGGACCATCTCGATCTCGAGGTTGGCGGGGTGGCCATCGAACTCCACCACGACCGAGGCGAGACCGATGACCACGCCTGGGCATGGCTACCAGAGCAGCGTGTGCTCTGCGCAGGCGACCTCTTCATCTGGGCCTCGCCCAATGCCGGGAACCCCCAGAAGGTCCAGCGCTATCCACTCGAATGGGCAATAGCTCTCAGGCGCATGCTTGCCCTCTTCGACCGACCTGGCGGCGGGCCCGAAGTTCTCCTGCCGGGTCACGGCTATCCCATCGTTGGCGAAGGACGGATCCGCCAGGCGCTCGACGAGACTGCCGAGCTCCTCGAGTCAGTGGTCGAGCAGACCCTGGCCCTGATGAATGCGGGCGCACGCCTCGACGAGGCCGTCCATACGGTGACCGCGCCGGCTCACCTCCTCGACCGCCCCTACCTCCACCCCGTCTACGACGAGCCCGAGTTCGTTGTCCGATCGGTGTGGCGCCGTTACGGCGGGTGGTGGGATGGCAACCCAGCCAACCTCAAGCCAGCCTCTGAACGAGCGTTGGCCACGGAGTTGGCCGACTTGGCCGGTGGTTCGCGCGTTCTGGCCGAGCGAGCGCTTGCGCTGCTCGCCACGAGTGGGACAGACCCGCTCGACGACGGCCCGCTCCGGCTGGCCGGCCACTTGGTGGAGCTGGCGTGGGACGCCACTCCTGAAGACGATGTCGTCCGAGAAGCCCGACGGGCAGTCTTTGCTCGGCGAGCTGAGCAGGCCACGTCGACCATGGCCCACGGGGTCTTCTCGTGGGCCGCTCGGGAGTCGTGACGGCACCCTGGTGAACAGGGACTCTGCGATCAGCTCGGCACGAGGTCTCTCAACTACCGCGTTTGGCTTCACTCCCACTAGTGTCTGAGTCTGTGAACGCATTCACACACGGATCCACGCCCACCCCCAACGGAGGCCCACAGCGCCGGCGCGGTGCGCGCCTGGCTGCTGGTGCGGCCATCACCGCCCCTTTGATCTTGGGCGGGTGCGACTTTTTCCCGTCGTATGGCGCATCGAGGGGTGTCACCACACAGGGTCAAGACACCTTCAAGCTCTATTCGGGGATGATGACCACCGGCATCATCATCGGCGTCCTGGTGGGGCTGCTGATCGTCTGGACGATGGTCCGGTATCGGCGGCGCTCCGATGAGATGCCACGTCAGTTCCACGAGAGCATCCCGATCGAGATCCTCTACACGGCCATCCCGGTCCTGATCGTCGCTGTGCTGTTCGTCTTCACGGTCATCGTGGAGAACAGGGTGGTTGCCACCCAGCCCGTCACCGCCACCCAGACGGCGAGCGGAGGACCGATCGAACGCATCACCGTGACCGCCTTCCAGTGGGGCTGGCGCTTCGACTACCCGTCTGAAGACGTCTCGGTGGCTGGCGAAGTCACCAACGGGCCTGGCGGCAAGGGCCCCCAGTTGGTCATGCCGGTCGACACCACCGTGCAGATCAAGTTGATCTCCAACGACGTGATCCACGGCTTCTACGTTCGTGAGTTCAACTTCAGTCGCTACGCCATGCCGGGAATCGTCAACTACTTCGATCTCAACCCCACCGAGACAGGCACATTCGACGGCCAGTGCACGCAGATCTGCGGTCTTTACCATTCACTCATGCTCTTCACCGTCAAGGTCCTCCCACGCGACCAGTTCGCCCAGTGGACCTCATCGCAGCATGCAGCCGGGCACACCATCTCGGTTGCCAACGGCACGGGCACCGGTTCATCCAACCGCCAGCCGCCCAACGCCCGCATCACGCCGTCCCAGCCCGCACCCGCCGGTGCCAACTAGGAACCAGGGAACGCCATGACCACGACAATCGAACCCACGGACCTCACCCAGCCCGAGGAGCCCCACGGCCCCGATAGCCACGGTGCAGACCACGGCCACGACGCCGACCACGGCCACCATGCAGAGCGGTCCGGCATCCTCAACTGGCTGACGTCGACTGACCACAAGGTCATCGGCAAGTCCTACATGATCACCTCGCTGGTGCTCTTCTTCATCGCCGGTGGCATGGCCTTGGGCATTCGCACCCAGCTGATGAACCCGACGTCGTCGTTCGTGAACTTCCAGACGTACAACGAGCTGTTCACCATGCACGGCAGCCTGATGCTCTACCTGTTCGCCGGGCCCTTCGCCTTCGGTGGTCTGGCCAACTACATCGTCCCGCTCCAGGTCGGAGCGCCGGACATGGCCTATCCCCGTCTCAACGCACTCTCCTACTGGCTCTACCTCGGCGGCTCGCTGATGATGACGCTGAGCTTCTTGGTCGCTGGCGGCGCAGCCAGTTTCGGGTGGGTCGCTTACGCCCCCCTCTCCAGTGCCATCAACTCCCCAGGCGCCGGTACGGACATGTGGCTCATGGCCCTCGGCCTGACCGGCTTCTCCGCCATCTTCACCGGCGTCAACCTGGTTGCCACCATCTTCTATCTGCGGGCACCAGGCCTGACCATGTTCCGGGTGCCGATCTTCTCGTGGAACATGTTGGTCACCGGCATCCTCATCCTGATCGCCTTCCCCGTGCTGTTCGGCGCCGTGATCTTGCTCTTCTGTGACCGCCACTTCGGCACCCACATCTACACCGTGGCCGGTGGTGGCGTACCCGTGCTCTGGCAACACTTGTTCTGGTTCTTCGGCCATCCCGAGGTGTACATCCTCGCCTTGCCCTACTTCGGCATGGTGACCGACATCATCCCGGTGTTCTCCCGGAAGCCGCTCTTCGGCTACCGAGGCATGGTGTTTGCCACCCTGACGATCGCCGCCCTCTCCACCGGCGTGTGGGCCCACCACATGTTCACCACGGGAGTCGTCCTGCTGCCGTTCTTCTCGCTGTTGTCGTATCTCATCGCCGTTCCCACCGGGATCAAGTTCTTCAACTGGATCGGCACGATGTGGGGTGGCCAGCTCAGCTTCCAGACGCCCATGCTCTTCTCCATGGGCTTCCTCTTCGCCTTCCTCATGGGCGGGGTGACAGGCGTGCTGTTGGCTTCTCCTCCGGTCGACTTCATGACCCACGACACCTACTTCGTGGTCGCCCACTTCCACCAGGTCCTGATCGGCACCACCGTCTACGCCGGGTTTGCCGGGTTCTACTTCTGGTATCCCAAGATGTTCGGACGGATGCTCGACGAGCGGCTCGGCAAGATCCACTTCTGGTTGTTGACCATCGGCTTCTGGGTCACGTTCATGCCGCAGTACCTCGTCGGCCTGAAGGGCATGCCCCGCCGAATTGCCGACTACCTGCCCGCCAACGGCTGGACCAGCCTCAACGTCTTGTCCACTATCGGCGCCTTCATCATCGGCCTCTCCTTCCTGTTCTTCTTCGCCAACCTGATCATCGCCTGGCGCAAGCCCGTGGCTGCTGGCGACAACCCATGGGACGCCGGAGCGCTCGAGTGGTTCGCCTCGTCACCTCCGGTGCACCACAACTTCACCCACCTTCCTCCCATCCGCTCAGAGCGGCCGGTGTGGGACTACAACCATCCCGAGCACATCAAGATCGACCATCACAAGCCGGCACCTTCCCAGGCGCCGACCGAAAAGGAAACGGTGGGTGCCAACTGATGCGAGTAGACGGACTCTTCCTCTCCATCATCGGGGTCTTCTTCGGCATCGTCGGCATCGTCTACTGGTACACCAGCTATGAGGATGCCGGGTTCGTGATGCTCGTCGGCTCAGCAGGCCTCGGCCTGTTGCCTGGCCTCTACTACTTGTGGTGGTCCAAGCGGATGAAGCCCCTCGAAGGCGACATCGAAGATGCCACCATGGCCGACGGCGCTGGCGTGATCGACTCGTTCCCAGCGTCAAGCATCTGGCCTTTCCTCTTGGGAATGGCGGCGCTTTTCACCACGATGACGTTCATCTTCGGCCTGTGGATGGCACCGATCGCCATCGCCCTCGGCGTGTCGGCAATCATCGGCGGCGTCGTCGAGTCACGGCGCGGCGGCACCATCTGATTCCTCTCGACCCGTCGAGAGGCCAGAGTGGCCCCTCAGAGCGTGGCGAAGGCTGCCAGAACCAACTCATGTTGTGGTGACCTGGACGCAGTGACCGTCGACTGGGTTCCCGGCCAGATCAATTGATCCACGGATGATTCCTGACTCAAGCTGTCGATAGACGTCACGCACGGCGACAGGTCCAGAGCACAGACCCTTCCGACTCCACCGACGGCGGCGTCTTCGCCGTCGGTGATGGTCACAACCTGATGACGCAGATCGCCATCCTGAGGACCCATCCCGGGAACCGAAGCGCCATCGACGGATGGGAGTACCAACCGTCGGCCTGTGGGACGTTCCGTCAGTCGTCAATCGCCTCGATGCCAAGAATCTTGGCTTGAGCAACCATGTCCTTCATCGCCTGCAAGGCATCGAGGGGATGGCTTTCCCACTCGGCAAGCTCCCCCGTGACTCGCAACGGGTGACGCGAGCGATAGGACTTCGTGGGATTGCCGGGGAACTTCTTGTCGGTCAGGTTGGGGTCGTCCTCAATCGGCCCGGTCGGCTCGACGATATAGATCCTGCCCGGACGATCACCTAGAGCAAGTTCGGCTCCCCACACGGCTGCATCAACAGTGGCGGTCAGATACACGTGATTCGCCTGGTGTCCGCTGCCAAAGTTCGAGGGATAGCCAGGTACTACCAAGTCGCCGAGTGAGAACTCGGCCTTGGTGCCATGGAAGTACTGCAGCGTCGCCGGGGCGTCCACGTACTGATGATGCCACGATCCAGACGGGGACCCTCGATACAGATGGGGCACCGTTGGTCCTCAAGCCATCACGGCATCGTGAGACGGCTCAGCCCTCAGAACCACCCATGGGGCCCATCGAGGCCTCCATGCGGGCCCGAGAACTCCGATAGGTCGGTCCGGTGACTAGGCCGCCGTCCACGGCGATGGCCTGCCCGTTGACGAAGGACGATCCGTCTGAGGCCAGCCACAGGGCGCACTCTGCGATGTCACCGGGCTGACCCGCACGACGCATGGGGGCCACATCAGACAGAACTGCTTCCATCAGGCCGATGGTCTCCTGAGCGGCGTCAGCATCGAGACCCGCAGCCCGGCCGAAGATCGACGTGGCGATGCCACCCGGGCAGATGGCATTCACACGCACACCGTCTTCACCAAGCTCGTTGGCCGTCGTCCGGGTGAGTGCGATGATGCCCGCCTTCGCTGCGCTGTAGTCATGTCCAGCGGCGTTGGCCGTGATGCCTGCCACGCTGGCCGTGTTGATGATGCTGCCCTGACCAAGCGGCCGCATGATCCTGGCCGCTGCCCGGATTCCGAGGAACACGCCACGGAGATGGATTCCCACCGTTCGGTCGAAGGCGTCCACTTGGACGTCGTCGATCCTGCCCAGCGACCCAGGATTCCCCGCATTGTTGAAGATGCAATCGAAACCACCGAAGGTCGAGATCGACTCCTCGATGGCGTGTTCCACTGCACCTTCTTCCGCCACGTCGACTTCCACGAACCTGGCCTTGTCTCCGAGTTCGCCAGCGATGCGACTGCCTCGGGCCACGTCGAGGTCGGCGAGCACCACGGAGGCCCCTTCGGCAACGAACAGGCGAGCAGTTGCCTCGCCGATGCCACTTGCTGCTCCGGTGATGACAGTGCGGCGTCCTTCGAGACGGGCCATGGTTGTGCTCCTCATGCGATCCTGTGCCAACGGGTTGAGACGACCGACCGTAGTTCATGCGGTGGCACCTCCTGGCGGGGTGCCCGCACTGCTCAGCTCTCTGTCGGTGGCGGCCAATAGGCGTTGTAGGGGGTGTCGCGAGCGGCAAGCGCATCGCCTACGACGGGAAGCCGCTGGGCGCCGGCGGCCAGAGCGTCACGGGTGGCCTGGCGATTGTTGGCGTAGACGAGATCGCCATCAGACGCCTCCGGGTTGACCCACACGGCCACAACCAGGAGAAGGTCGTCGACCAACTCGGCGGGAACGACGTTGTCCGCCACAGCCCACAGCACGCCCGATGCCACGCCAGCTTGGGCTGGACCCCAGGTCATGGTCGAGTGGCGGTCGCCTTCGAGCGTGGCCTTGTTGACGAACAGTGTCATCGGTTTGGCCGGAACGCCGGGCTGCAGGGTGGTGACAAATGGGATGTGCCCGGCTCGTGGCGTGGCGAGAGCAGTCACCCACGCCGTCTCCACCGGACCACCCTTGGATCCGAGCACGGTGTTGATATGCGCTGCCTCAGCGCCACTGCCCACGAAGGCTTCGCCCACCTGCGTCACGAAACTGCCCGATAAGACTTCGAACTCGATCACGCCTCGACTCCTTGGTGGCTGGGCGGCCAACCTACCGGAGGCTCGGCGAATGGTTGTGACCGCCCATAGCGATCATGACGCAACAGTTCGCTCCCGACGCGATCAGGCTGGGTGTCGAAGGCGAGGAGACCCACATGGCGGACCAGTCCACCACCAACCGGGCTGACCCGATGCAACGAGTTGCGACCCTCGAATACGAGGAGCGTCCCGGGTGTCATGGGTAGCGTGACACACGTCTCGCCGTATCCCGCGAGGACGGCGGCGACTTCGTCATAGTGCTCATCGCCCTCGGAGCGAATTCGGGGATGGACTTCGAAGTAACCGCCAGAGTCCGCTGTCTGAATGGCAACTGACACGACGAAATCCGTCTGGTCGAAGTGCCACTGGAGTTCCTCGCCCTCCCCCATGACAGCCAGATTGAGCGCACCGAAAGGATCGGCGTAGCGATAGAGCGGCCCTCGATCCACCACTGCCTCGACCAGGTCGCAGAGGGGCTCCCACTCGTAGAGTTGGCGGAGCGGACTGGATCGTGGGATCACGTCATAGGGAACTGCGCCCACGGCATAACGAGACCAGGTCTGTCGAGGGTGTTCAGCCGGCCATCCATCGGCGGGAAGTTCGAGGTAGGGCGTGCCGAGACCTTCGGAGTGGTGTGCCCGACAAGCCAGTTCCTCGGCATCGGCCACGAGGGCTTCCACGCCGGAAGTGGTCACAAACCCTGGAAACTCCACCGCGCCGGTGTCAACGAGTTGGCGGCGGGCATCAGCAACCAGTGCCTCATAGGCAGGCGATGTCGGATCCTCCAAGGGATACCGACCAACGTCGATACCAGGAATCTCGTGGGCCCTTACGGCTTGTGTCTCCCCCACGACACTGTGGCTTTCGTTGCCAGCGCGCTTCTTGCGTCAGCGGATGACGCGCCGGACGCCGCCAGGAGTAGCCAACTCGGGCCCGGCCGTGTCGATGAAGGTCGGCAACGGAATGGCATCGAGTTCAACGTGGCCGTCTCCGGGACGGGGAAGTGACGGCTCCGTGATGTACTCGCCTTCAGCGGTCCGCTTCACCACGAGGGCTCGCTTGCGTTCACCGACATCCTCACCTGCCTCCCGCATCTCCACGCAGATCTTGTAGGTGAGGTAGTAGGCGACGATCGGTGAGAGCGGAACGACAAACCGGAAGAACCAGAGTACGGCCTCAAGCGGGAGTTGGAAGAAGTTGGCCAACACGTCCGTCGACGAGGCGAAGAACACCATGAGGAGCAGGGTCAGCATGGCTGCACCCGCAGCCGTCCGCTTGGGACGGTCCCGAGGCCGGTCGAGCAGGTTGTGATACTCGCGGTCCTTGGTCCACGCCGTCTCGATAAACGGCCATGCCATCAGGATCGTGAAGATGAGACCCGGGAAGACCACTGCAGGCAGGAAGACCATCAGCGGCAGCGTGTGACCCCAGCCGACCCACTCCCAGGACGGCATAATGCGCAATGCGCCGTCGAGCCAGCCCATGTACCAGTCAGGCTGCACGGCATAGGAGATCTGGTAGGGCTGGTATTGGCCGAACTGCCACACCGGGTTGATCTGAGCAAAGCCGCCGAGGAGGAACGTGACGGCGGTCGACATGAACAAGAAGCCGGTGGTCTTGGCGATGAACGTCGGGAACATCGGCGTGCCGACCACGTTCTTTTCTGTCCGACCCTTGCCAGGGAACTGGGTGTGCTTCTGCTTGACCAACAGACCAAGGTGGGCAGCCAGCAAGCCCACGATGAGGGCAGGCACGATGAGGACGTGAATGGTGAAGAACCGGGGAATGATGACGCCGGAACCTGGGTAGTTGCCTCCGAAGAGGAAGAAGCCGAGGTAGCTGCCCACCACAGGGATCGACTCGATGATCGAGAAGGCGATGCGGATACCGGTACCCGAGACCAGGTCGTCGGGCAGTGAGTAGCCGAGGAAGCCGTTGACGATACCCAGGATCAACATGGACACACCGACAAGCCAGTTGAACTCACGTGGCTTGCGGAACGCCCCGGTGAAGAACACTCGAGCCATGTGCACGGCGATCGAGCCCAAGAAGATGTCAGCAGCCCAGTGATGGGCCTGGCGCATCAACAATCCAGTGCGCACATCGAACGAGAGGCTTACCGACGAGGCGTATGCCTCGGACACGCGTTGGCCTTGCAGAGGCACGTACGTACCGTGGTACACGATCTCATGCGCCGACGGCACGTAGTAGAGACTCAGGAAGACCCCGGTGGCCAACAAGAGGATGAACGAGTACAGAGCGATCTCACCCAGCATGAACGACCAGTGGTCAGGGAAGATCTTGTCGAGGAACGTCCGTCCGCCCTTGGCAATGCCAAGGCGGTCGTCGATCCAGCGAAGGGACTTGTCGATCATGGACGCTCCCAGAAGCCAGGGCCTACGGCCTCGTTGAAGGTTCCGTTCGCCCGCAAGCGGCCCTGACTGTCCACCGTGATCGGCAGCATGGGCAGCGGTCGGGCGGCGGGGCCGAACTCAGGCACACAGCCAGCATTGACGTTGAAGATCGATTGGTGGCATGGGCACACCAGCTGCTGAGTCTGCTGCTGGTAGAGACCCACCGGACAGCCGAGATGGGTGCAGAGCTTCGAGTAGGCCACATAGCCCTGGACGCCCCACTCGGTCTTCCCCGGTGCCTCGATCTGATACGGAGGATCGTTCGGCCCGAGCTCAGCAAGACGGATCAAGATCACCTGGTCAGCCGAGGCGCCTTCGTGCCCTCGAGGGAAGACCGTGAGGACACCCCCCGTCTGGAGGTCATCTACCCGTACCTGGCGGCCATCCACAGTCGTCACGAGCGAGCCTTGACGCCAGTTGGTGGTGTACAACGAGTTGTCGGTGGTGCCGAACGTCTGTTCAGACTTTGCTGGCTTGGGGCCGAGGGAACGAATCAGCGGGAAGAGCAGGACTACACCCATGACCGCAGAGCCTGCAGCGAAGAGCCCAGTGAGCAACTTGCGCCGTTTGATGACCATCCCGCCCCGCTCAGTGATGACGGCCGTCATCGCCTTGCGTTCAGGTTCGGTCGAGTGGAAGTCGTGGCGCTCTTCGACGAACGGGCCCTGCGGCATCAAATACTTGCCCCAGGCGATGACGCCAGCACCTAGACCCAGCATGCCAATACCAAGCGTGAGAGCAAGCCACTGGGTTGAGGCGTTGATCCAGTAGGTAAAGCCGAAGCCGAGGAAACCGAGGAAACCCACGATCATCGAGAGCGCAGCGATGCCCTCAGTGCGCCCCGGGTTCTTGGCCAACGGCTGCAGGTGGGGATCGTCGAGTGCCGCTGGAGGCAGTGGTCCTTCGACGATCGGGTCGCGGTCGCTCATGAGCGGTCTCCGATCCAGAAGCAGATGGCCATCAAGGCACCGACACCGATGAGAAGTCCGACGAAGCCCTCACCCACCGGTCCGATACCACCGAGTCCGTAGCCACCCGAGTCCTGCGGGTGCTGAAGGACCTTGACCACATAGGCCGCAATGTCTCTTGCTTCAGTATCGGGGATGTTGCCAGGGCCGAAGTGCGGCATGTTGCCCGGGCCCGAGCGGATGGCTTCGACGATCTGGGTTGAGGTGGCTAGGTGGAGGCTCGGGGCGTAGGCACCCTGAGCCAGCATGTCGCCCGCTCCTGAAATCGTGTGGCACGCCGCGCAGTTGAGGGTGAACAGTTCGCCGCCAGCTTCGAGGTCGGCAGAAGCGGTGTTCACGACCGGGACCTTGGTGCCTTGCCCTGGCGTGAGGGACTGCACGTAGGCAGCGATCTGCAGCGTCTGCGTGCGGTTGAAGCGAGGAGGCTTCCGGGTTGCCTGGGCGCTGGTGTTGGCCAGCGGCATGCGGCCGGTAGAGACCCAGAAGTCGACAGTGCCAGCACCAAGGCCGAGCAGGTTGGGAGCTACGCCCTCTTTGCCGTTGGCCTGGGTTCCATGGCAACTTGCACAGTTTGAGGCGTACAGAGCTTGCCCCGGTGCGATGTAGGCGTCCGGAAGATCTCGGTAGTAGAGGCCATCTTGGTTGGATGGGGCCTCATACCGGGCAGCGGCCTCCGCACTGGGCAGAGCCGTGGCCACCGCTGGTTGAGCGACAGCGTTCGTGCCGGCTCCGTAGGCGGTCGGCGTTGTCAGGCTCGTGGCTGAGGTCGTCGGGGTCGTCCGAGTGGTGCCACCGGCCAGGTTCGTCGACGTAGTAACCGGACCCTCGTAGGCCGACGTGCTGCCAGCCGTCGTGGTGGTCTCGGCCTGGGCGGTCCCCGTGCCGAACACGACCAGCCCGGTCAAGGCGACGGCCCCGACCAAGGCAGCCGGGGCGGCCAGGCGTGCTCCCAATGATCGGCGAATACGGTCGGCGGTCATTTGAGCAGGAAGAGGCAGCTGTAGAGGCCGACCCAGACGACGTCGACAAAGTGCCAGTAGTAGCTGACTCCCTGGAAGACCGCCGTCTCACCCGGATCGCCCTTGGGGCCCTTGAGGCGGCCGAGCAGGAGGATCATGGCTGCCAGACCCAGGAACACGTGCAGACCGTGGACTCCGGAGGTGATGTAGAAGAGTGATCCGTAGGCCGTGTCGGTGGGATTGGTTGCATAGACCTTAGAGAGGTCGACCCACTCGAAGAACTGGTTGACCACGAACGCGCACCCCATGACGAAGGTGATCCACACCCACTTCTTGGCGCCTTCACGCTCTCCGCGCTCCTGATCGAACACGGCCTTCTGCATGGTGAAACTCGTAGCCACCAGGATGACGGTGAAGATGCCGGCACGGACGGTGTCGAGCTGCGCTCCCGGCGGCGGCCACGTAATGGCATGGGCACGGATCGTGAAAAAGGCGGCAAAGAGGGAACTGAAGAACATCACCTCGGAGCCGAGCCAGATGATCACGCCGACACCGAGCATCGAAGGACGATCGGGCCGGTGGCGTTCTGGACGATTGTGGACCGCCGGTTCGGCGGCAAGGGCCTGGGTCACGGACACAGTTTTACTCTAGCGACTGGGTTGTGAGCCAAATCACATACTCGGGCACTCCTGGCCGAGTCATCGGACCGACTCCAATCCAACGAGTTCCTCAGGCACCGAACCCAGTGCGATCACAGTGAGTCGCTGGGTCGGTCGAGTCATGGCGACATAGAGCGTGCGCAGCCCTCGGGCCGTTCCCCCGGCGATCTGACCTGGCTCGACGACCACGGCGGAGTCGAACTCCAATCCATTGGCATCGTCTGCGCCAAGAAGAACCAGTGGCTCGCCCAATCCCCCCTTCCGCATGTCGCGCGGATCGATGACGGGCATGCCCGCGGCGTCGAGGGCCGCCGAAATCTCACCACACAGGTCCCGGGGCGCTAGTACCGCCACCCGGCCGGGCCGCACTTCGGCAACCTCGGCGATAGCCACCTCGGCAACAGTCCGGGCAAGATCACCCACGGAGGGGCTGCCCGATTGACTAGTCACCCGAACCAGACGAGGGGCTACCCCCGTGCGACGCACCGGGGATGGTGGTGTGAGTTCAGGCGCAGCAGAAGCGAGGACACGACTGGCTACAGCCAGAACTTCCGCAGGCGTGCGATAGCTGACGGTGAGCTCTGCCGTTGCCGCCGGTTTGCGGCGAGGCAGGTGCACGGTGATGTCCTCCCACCGAGATGCCGACCATGGCGCCGTCGCCTGCGCAACATCGCCGACCACCGTCATGGAACCGGCAAGCGAGCGTCGGGTCAGCATGCGCAGTTGCATCGGCGACAGGTCCTGCACCTCGTCGACGACGATGTGCCCGTACTTGCGGATGTCGTCGGCTCCACCGCTTCGGGGTCCAAGCAGGTGTCGGGCTTCGTCGACCAAGGCGGCATCGCCCGGCGTCCACTCCACCTCGTCAAACGACTGCGATCGTGGTCGGTAGAGAAGCGACTGCTCCTCGGCGCTCAAGATGCCCTTGGTGGCCGCAGTGATCAGTGGCTTGGCCCCGAATAGATCGTGCAACAGCTCATGGGGAGACAGACGCGGCCACATGCGATCCAAGGCATCGGCCAACTCAGAGACCCGACGTACCTTGCGGGAGAAGTCCTCTAGGTCGAACTCGTCCTCGTCGAAGTCCGCCGGGTCCTCGTAGCCAGGAAATGCAGTGATGCCGGCGCCGGAGTCCGCTCCGAGCCGCTGCTGAGTCTGACGGGCCCGATCCGCTAGGACCTGCACGACCGACTGCTCCACCATCTTGCGCCTGGCGTTGTGGGTTCCCGGCCGCCGGCGTGCAGCGTCGACAATGAGTCTCGAGTCCTCGGCAGTCAGGCGAAGAATCAGCGCTCCGTACGGAACGGCGACGTCGCCAGCCAATGGCCGCTGCCTCGTGCGAACTGCACGCGCCACAACCTTTGCCATTCGGACATCACCTTTGAGGGCAGCCACGTCGGCAGGACCGTTCTCGCGCACTCGCACTTCGGGCACGAGGCCAGACACCGTGGAGAGCGTGACTCCGGTTTCTCCCAACGACGGCAGCACCTGTTCGATGTAGCGGAGGAAGAGCGGGTTGGGCCCGACGACAAGGACGCCCTGGCGCTCGAGTGGAAATCGATGCGTGTAGAGGAGGTAGGCAGCCCGGTGCAGCGCCACGGCCGTCTTCCCGGTTCCGGGACCTCCTTGCACCACCAGCACCCCAGAGAGCGGCGCCCGGATGATCTCGTCCTGCTCGGCCTGGATGGTGGAAACGATGTCGGTCATCCGGCCCGAGCGAGCGCGGTCTAAGGCAGCCAGAAGGGCTGCAGGACCACCGATAGGCAGGTTGCTGAGGATCAACTCGCCCCCGTCGCCATCTCGGTCGCCACCCTGTCCAGCGCCTTCTACCCCGGTGACCGAATCCGTGACCGGAGTGCCCGCCAGGCCGAAACGCTCGTCTTCCACGCTGATGACCGTTCGACCCGACAGAGCCAGGTGCCGACGAAGTACAAGACCGAGTGGGTCCCGGCCAGTGGCCCGGTAAAAGGGTTCGGCGACCGGCGCCCGCCAGTCAACGACAAGTGGTTCGTGATCAGGACCGTGAATGGCCAGGCGACCAATGTGGAATGTCTCGATCTCCTCGACCTTCCGGTCAGCGTCGTCCTCGACCTTCCGGTCAGCGTCGTCCTCGACCTTCCGGTCAGCGTCGTCCTCGACCTTCCGATCAGCGTCGTCCTCGACCTTCCGGTCGATGCGCCCGAAAGCCAGGGCCTGGTCGCCGATGTCGAGTTGCTCGAGGCGAGCCATGCTCGTGCGCACGACCACGTCGCGTTCAGTGCGCGACTGGAAGGTGCCTCCCTTGCCCAGGTCGAGCACGCCCTCGAGCATGGAGTTTGCATCGGCCCGCATCGCATCCAGACGCGCGTAGGCGAGGTCGACGAACTCCTGTTCGGCTTCCAACTCCGATTCCACGCCCAACCTCCCTCCTCTGCGAGTCAGCTCACCCGCTAGGCCCGCTCCGCTGGCACGAACGCATGTCCGGCCCAGGGGAACCAGCAAGTGTAGGTCTCGCCCGAGACATGTGCTCCGGGCTTCCCGAGGTCACGCTCAGCGGCCAGGTCAGGAATACCTCTCCTAGACTCGGACAATGGCTGACGCTCCTTCTCGCGCGTCGCAGCGAGTTGCCATTCCGGCGGGCCGCTTCGACGATGCACCCTTCATCCGAGCCTGCCGCCGCCAGTCAGTGCCACACGTGCCTGTCTGGTTCATGCGCCAGGCAGGCCGATCACTTCCCGAGTATCGGGCTGCGCGCGGACCAGGAAGCATCCTGGATGCCATTGCTCAACCCGATCTTGTCGCCGAGCTCACCCTCCAGCCCGTCGACCGCTACGGCACCGATGCCGCCATCTTCTTCAGCGACATCGTCGTGCCCGTAGCCGCCGTGGGTTTCGGCGTGGACGTGACCCCAGGCACCGGCCCGGTGGTGGCTCAGCCCTTCCGCTCTCGCGACGACCTTCGCCGGCTGCGGCCCTTGGAACCCGAGATCGATACGCCCTACGTCGTCGAAGCCGTCTCGCAGCTGGCCGCCACGTTAGACGTGCCGCTCATCGGCTTTGCCGGCGGACCGTTCACCGTGGCCAGCTATCTGATCGAGGGAGGGCCCTCCAAGAACTTCACCAAGGTGAAGAGCCTGATGCACAGTGACCCCAAATTGTGGGCCGACCTCATGGGCGTGCTGACCACCATGGCAGTGACGTCTCTGCGGTCACAACTCGATGCCGGTGCCTCGGCGATCCAGGTCTTCGACAGCTGGGCCGGCATTCTCGCCCCGCAGTACTACGAGTCCATGGTCCTGCCCTTCACGAAGCGTCTCGTCGCCGAGGTGGAGACATCACATCCGGGAACGCCGACCATCCTCTTCGGCGTGGGGACGGGCGAGCTCTTGCCCCTCATGGCCACGGCTGGCACATCCGTCGTGGGTATCGATTGGCGTGTGCCACTCGACGAGGCTCGGCTGCGAGTCGGTCCGGACCGAGCCATCCAGGGAAACCTTGATCCGGCCCTATGTCTGGCCGGATGGGACGTTGCCGCCGAAGCCACCCGCGAGGTCCTCGCCCGTGCCGGCCGTGCGCCCGGACATATCTTCAACCTCGGTCATGGCGTCCTGCCCGAGACCGATCCGGGCATCCTCGAACAGGTGGTCGAGTTGGTGCACGCCGAGGGCCGTGCCGGTGTCGAAGAAACGATCCAAGAGGAGCGACCGTGAGTGCAGGTAGTGAAGGCGTCATCGAACATGAGCGGATCGGTGTGCTGGTCATGGCCCACGGCACCCCCGACACTCCCGAAGATATCGAGCCGTTCTATACCCGAATCCGTCGAGGTCGTCCTCCCACACCTGAACTGCTCGACGAGTTGACCGAGCGCTACGAGGCCATCGGCGGCACCTCGCCCCTCACGCGCCGCACTCAGTCGCAGGTGGACGGAATTGCTGCTGCCCTCGAAGAGTCCGAACCAGGCCGTTTCGTTGTCCGTCTCGGAACCAAGTACGTGCAGCCGACCATCGAAGAAGCGGTGGCCGACCTGGCGACCCAGGGAGTATCTCGGCTGATCGGCATCGTGCTGACCCCACACCAGTCGACCATGGGTTCCGGGGAGTACTTCTCTCGGGCCGAAGCTGCCGCCGCCGCTGTCGAGCCCCCGCTCTCGCTCGTCGTCGTGCCTTCGTGGCATAGGACAGCGGGGTTCGCCGAACTGCTGGCCGAGCGCACCCGCACTGTGCTCGAAGGCCTCACCACCGGCGAGGACTCCACGGCGGTGTTCTTCACTGCCCACAGCCTTCCGGAGCGGGTCGTGGCCATGGGCGATCCCTATCCCGACCAGGTAGCCGAGTCGGGCCGGGACGTGGCTGATCTCCTCGGTCTCGACGACAACCCTTCGATCACGTGGGGCACGGCATGGCAGAGCGCCGGTCGCACGGCAGACCCTTGGATCGGCCCTGATCTCCTGGTTGAACTCGACCGAGTTGCCGCCGAGGGGGCTACGGCCGCCGTCGTCTGCCCCGTCGGATTCGTATCCGACCACCTCGAAGTTCTCTACGACCTCGACATCGAAGCCCTCGACCGGGCTGACGCCTTGGGCATCGCCTTCGCCCGGACCCCATCACTCAATGACGACCCCGCCTTTCTCGGCCTACTCGCAGGCGTCGTGCAGGCCGCTGCGAACGGCGCTGCGTGACGGAGCCGGTCCACGTGGGCCAGGTGGACCGGGGGACACGAGCACAGCGGCCCGTAGTGGCCGTGGTCGGCGGTGGCATTGCCGGACTGGCTGCTGCGTGGGAGCTCGTCACAGGACCCGGCCCGACACCGACGGTCCATGTGATCGAGGCCGGCAACCAGGTAGGCGGCAAATTGCGGTCGACGGAGTTCGCAGGTCGCACCGTCGACCTGGCCGCCGATGCCTTCCTGGCTCGCCGACCTGAAGCCACCCAGCTCAGTGAGGAACTCGGGCTCACGCCGCGACTGATCCCCGTCGGAGCCACTGGAGCCACGGTGTGGTCCCGGGGCAAGTTGCGATCGATGCCTCAAGGTCTGAACCTGGGTATTCCCACCCGATGGCTGCCCTTGGCCCGCTCTGGCATCTTGTCGGCCAGCGGATCGCTGCGGGCTGGACTCGATCTCCTACTCCCCCACGCCAACCAGTCCACCCAGGTCGATGACAGGGCGGTCGGACAGATCGTGCGCAGGCGACTCGGCGACCAGGTCGCCGAGCGTCTGGCCGATCCACTCATCGGCGGCATCCATGCCGGAGGGGTCGACCATCTCAGTGCGGCAGCCACCTTTCCTCTCCTGGTGACCGCTGACCGCCAGCGCGGCAGCCTGATGCGCAGGCTTGGTCGCCCTCCCACTCCGGCTCAACAGTTGGCATCTCCACCTCCTTCTGCACCACCATCACCACTGTTCTGGTCCCTCGAAGGCGGCACGGCAGCACTCGCTGAAGAACTTGCGACGGCTCTTGTCGAGCGAGGGGTGCACATCCACACAGGGGTCGCCGTCGAATCGATCAGCCGCCAGGGTGGTGATCAGGAACGCTGGGTGTTGGCCCTCAGTGGCCACCTCCACGTGGCCGATGTCCGCACCCTCCCTGACGGCGGATCTGCCCTACCGGTGGATGGGGCGGTGCTGGCCGTGCCTGGACGGCAGGCCTCGGGACTGCTCGGACCGCACTCCATGCGTGCTTCTGGGCTACTCGGATCCCTGGACTATGCATCCGTCACCGTCCTCACCTTGGCCTTCCCGGCCGAGGCCATCAGATCGAATCTCACCGGAACGGGATTCCTCGTGCCTCGCACGTCCGAGATTCTCGGGCATCGTGCTCTGATCACGGGTTGTACCTACCTCAGCCGCAAGTGGCCCCATCTGGCCCGTCCCGGCGACGAGTTGATCCGGCTCTCGGTCGGCCGGTATGGCGACACTCGACCCGATGGCATGTCTGACGACGAGTTGGTCGCTGCGGCGACCGCCGAACTCGCCTCGGTGCTCTCCGTCACCAGTCAACCAACCGAGTCTCGGGTCACCCGTTGGCACAGCGCCTTCCCGCAATACCCGGTCGGACATCTGACCCGAGTAGCGCAGATCCACGAGTCCATCTCGTCGCTGCCCGGACTGGCTGTGGCCGGGGCCGCCTACCACGGCGTCGGCATCCCTGCATGTATCGGGAGTGGTCGCGCCGCTGCTCATGACGTGCGCCGGACCATGGCGGCCACCTCGAGCCCGTGACACCCGTTGCCGACCCATCTCCGGTCGATCTCGGCACTCCGACTGCGGGGGAACCGCGCTGGCGTCCGTCGCGGCTGCGGATGAACCCGCATGGCTCGTGGGTCATGCCGGGACGCGGAAGGGTTGTCCTACCCGCACTCGTTGCGGGCATCGGTCTCGCCCTGTCGCTCCCCCCGTGGGGCTGGTGGATCTTGGCCTTTCCGGCCGCCGGCCTCCTCTTTTGGCGGCTCGGCGGTTTACGGGCTCGCACTCGACTGTGGGCAGGCTGGGTGGCTGGCATCGGTCTGTTCGGCCCTGGGCTGATCTGGGCTCGCTCGTTCACGCTGGCCGGGGCCATCGCCCTCATCGCCTTCGAAGCGCTCACCATGGGTCTGGCCTGCCTCGTGGTGCCACGAGGGCCGGTGGTGGCCAGAGTGCTCGCCTTTCCTGCCGCGCTGACCCTGACTGAGGCCGTGCGTCAGACGTGGCCGTTCGGAGGGCTTCCCCTCGGCGGTGTCTTCCTCGGGCAGGCAGGTGGTCCTTTGCTCGGCGTGGCCCGCCTGGCCGGCCCACTCGGCCTGACTGCCGTCGTGTTCCTCGGCGGAGCAGCATGCGGAGCGCTTGGTGAGGGGCTGGCTCGCTCCTGGCGCGACCACGGCCGCATCAGATCCTTCCGCCAGCACCTGGCCGCTGACACCTCATCGGGGAGCAAGCAGATCGGGCCAGGACCCGAAGGCCTCCCTCTGATCATGCCGGTGGCCATGGTGAGGAGCGACGCCGAGCCCACGTCCCCTGACACTGCACACGTGTCCGATCGGCCCTGGCGCGGTGCGCTGGCCGGCCACGGGGGGCGCTTGGTAGCCGGAGTCGTGGCCGGAGTCATGGTGATCGCCGTCGGCGTCCTCGGCGACCTCGCCCCAGACGGTGGCTCCTCGGTCGGCCACATCACGACCGCAGCCGTGCAGGGTGGCGGAAGTCGCGGGTTCCGGAAGTCTCAGATCGATCCAGCCACCGTGCTGGCCGCTCATGTGGCTGCCACCGAGACTCTGGCCCGTCAGACCAATGGACACGGCGTGGACATGGTGCTCTGGCCCGAAGACGTGGTCTCCCTTGGTGGACCGCTGACCGATGATCCCGAGTTGGGCGCACTGAGCAACCTGGCCAGATTGCTCCACACCACGTTGGTGGTCGGCGTGACCGAGGACGTGTCCACAACTGCGTTTCGCAATGAGGTCGTGGCCTTTGGCCCTGATGGCGCCTTGGTCGGCCGCTTCGAAAAGGTCCATCGGGTCCCCTTCGGCGAGTACGTGCCATTGCGCTCACTCGTTGCGCACCTGGAAGACCTGACGGCCGTGCCCCGCGACGCCATTCCCGGGCGTGGCTCAGGTCTCCTCGTCACTCCGGCTGGCCCACTCGGCACCCTGGTGTCCTTCGAGGTCTTCTACGCCGACCGGGGCCGGTCGTCAGTGCGTGCCGGAGCCGAACTCTTGATCGTGCCGACCAACACGTCGTCCTACACGACCGCCCAAGTGCCCACACAAGAAGTCGCTGCGGCCGAGGTCCAAGCCGTGACCCAGGGGCGCGACCTCCTCCAGGCTGCTCCGACGGGCTACAGCGCCGCGGTCACGAACCGAGGCGCCCTGCTGCAGCGCTCCGTGCTCGGCACCCGCCAGATTCTGCGAGTCACGTTGCACCGACGCACAGGACGGACCCTTTTTGTCTCCACAGGTCCAGGCCCGCTCCTCGGACTGGCCGGGGTGGCGCTGGCGGCTGGATGGTGGTGCGCCAGACGTCGCAAGCACGACACCGGGAGCTAGCGCCGAGGCGAGCAAGGGTCACTGCCCCGGCGCCGCCCCTACGTCAGGTCAGTCGTAGTAGCCCGAGTGGATGTAGACGCAGGGGATATGCGCTGCATGGAACATCCGGAAGTTGTTGGGATCGTCCTCGAAGGCCAGACGGGGCTCGAAGCCAAACTCACGCAACTCGTCGACCGTGTCCCGCTTGAACATGGTGACCTGCGAGTAGTCCCCTCGCGAACGCATGATCAGCAGGTCCCAACGCAGTCCATACCGATCAAGCCACGCCAGCGTCTGAGGCTGGACCCGCATGGGCCGTCCCGTGAGCAGGATGATCTGGAGCCGAGGATCGAGCAGCTCGAGCACTCGGGCATGTTCAGCGATGACCTGGTCGTCGCCACACGCCTCGAAGAACTGGTGCCAGTCACGCCGGCCGTATTCGAGGTAGTGCTGGCGCCCAGCGGCGTCGGACAAGACGCCGTCGACATCGAAGATGACCGCCTCGCCGGGCGAGTCGATCCGTGCGTGATGCCACGCCCAGTTGGGCGGATCAGCGATGGGGGGCACGTTGGTCACTCCTCGGTCGACATTGCTGCTCGTCGGCGGATCTCCTCGACGACCGCCGGATCGGCCAGCGTCGTCGTGTCGCCCAGTCCTCGGCCTTCGGCCAGGTCCTGGAGGAGCCGGCGCATGATCTTGCCCGACCGAGTCTTGGGCAGTTCCTCGGTGAAGATCACCTGGCGCGGACGGGCGATCGGCCCGATCTTGGCAGCCACGTGGGCCCGCAGCTCCTCGCCCCGCTCGTCCGTCGGGTCACCGGCCCGGCCCTTGAGCGTGACGTAGGCCACGATGGCTTGCCCGGTGGTGGCATCGGCTGCGCCGACCACAGCCGCTTCGGCTACCAGGTGGTGGTCCACCAGGGCCGACTCCACTTCCGTGGTGGAGATCCGATGGCCGGACACGTTCATCACGTCATCGACCCGACCGAGTAGCCACAGGTAGCCGTCTTCGTCGAGCTTGGCACCGTCTCCCGCGAAGTAGCGATCGTTGTATCGACTCCAGTAGGTGGACCGGTAGCGCTCAGGGTCCCCGTAGATGCCCCGCAACATCGACGGCCATGGCGTCGTGAGGGTCAGATACCCACCGCCCACCTCGATCGTCTCACCGGTGTCGTCGACGACCTCGGCACCGATCCCGGGAAGGGGGAAGGTGGCTGAGCCCGGCTTGGTGGTGGTCAATCCCGGGAGGGGGCTGATCATGATGGCCCCCGTTTCCGTCTGCCACCACGTGTCAACGATGGGGCAGCCACCTCCGCCGATATGGGTGGAGTACCACATCCATGCCTCTGGGTTGATCGGCTCGCCCACGGATCCCAGCAGACGCAGGCTGGTCAGGTCGTGCTTGGCAGGCTCCTCATGGCCCCACTTCATGAAGGTGCGGATGGCCGTCGGAGCGCAGTAGAGGATCGTCACGCCGTAGCGCTCGATGATCGACCACCAGCGGTCTCGGCCAGGCGTGTCCGGGGTGCCCTCGTACATCACCGAGGTGGCGCCATTGGCCAGTGGCCCGTAGACGATGTAGCTGTGCCCGGTGACCCAGCCGATGTCGGCCGCACACCAGTAGACATCGCTGTCGGGATGGAGATCGAAGACCGACCGGTGGGTGTAGGCGACCTGAGTGAGATAGCCACCCGTGGTGTGCATGATCCCCTTGGGCGCTGCCGTGGTGCCCGACGTGTAGAGGATGAACAGCAGGTCCTCGGCGTTCATGTGTTCAGGAGCACATGAGTCAGAGGCCGGGCCACCGCCGGCCGGGTCCGACCCGTCCACCAGGGCCTCCCACCAGTGATCCCGCCCGTCCACCATCGCCGGGGGCTCGACACCATCCACACTGGTGCGTCGGGCCACCACCACGTGCTCGACGCACGGAGATTCGGACACGGCCACATCGACGTTGCCCTTGAGGGGAACTGGCTGCCCCCGACGCCAACCACCATCGGCGGTGACCACCACCTTGGCCTGCGCGTCCAGGATCCGATCGCGCAGAGCGTCCGAGGAGAATCCGCCGAATACCACCGAGTGGGCAGCCCCGATCCGCGTGCAGGCCAGCATGGCCACCGGAAGCTCGGGGATCATCGGCATGTAGATGGCCACGCGGTCGCCCCGTTCGACCCCAAGGCCGCGCAGCACATTGGCGAATCGGCACACCTCGACCAGTAGTTCTCCGTAGGTCACGGTCCGGGTATCCCCAGGCTCACCTTCCCAGTGGTAGGCGACCTTGTCGCCCCGACCTGCGGCCACATGGCGATCCAGACAGTTATAGGAGACGTTCAGCGTTCCGCCGTCGAACCACCGGGCATCGGGCAGGTTCCACTTGAGGACCGTGTCCCAGGGACGGAACCAGTCGAGTGCGCCAGCTTGTTCGGCCCAAAAATCGGGTCCTGCAGCGGCTGCACGCTCATAGACGCCGGGGTCGGCAACGACCGCCCTGGCCCGGAAGGCTTCCGAGGGGGGGAAGTGGCGGTCTTCATGGAGGTAGTCCTCAATGGTGGCCGGATCGTGGTGCTCGGCCGAGGCACCCCTGTCCCCTGCTCCCTGTTCCGTCATCGCTTCCCCATTTCCTTCGCTGCCCAAGTAGTCGGCGCGAACCCGTGGCGTCCTGCGCCTCCGGTGCCCGCACATGCGTGGTTGGGACGGACGCATCCTACCGCCGGTCCAGTCGTAGACTGGAAGGGTTGTGAGTTCCACACAGACAGACGGTGACAAGGCCGAGACGTTGGACCACGCCGCACCATCCGATGCGTCTGGCCACAACACCGTTGAGTCCAATGGCGCCCGGGAGCCCGCTGGTGCCCCAGGGTCTCATTCTGCCTCAGGTTCCCCGAACACCACTGGACCCGATGATGCCGATGAGTCCGATGATGCCGGCGTCGAGGTCATCGAGGTCCCGCTCGGACGCAGGGTCATGGTGGTGAGCGACCTTCTGTTGACCCCTGAGGTGACCAATTCGACGCTGGCCGTCACCGCGGAGCTGGCCCAGGCACTCGACACCTGGGAAGGACCCGGCATTCTGATCGTGGCCGGCAATCTGTTCGATCAACGGTGCCCGGAGGCCCGAGACGAAGGTGCAGCCCAGGCACTTGCCGCTCATCCCGGGTTGGCCCGAGCGCTGACCCACTTCCTTGAAGAAGATGACCGCCGGATCATCCGTCAGCTGGGCAGTCATGAACCTGGTGACGCTGGCGGCGAGGATGCCTGCGGCACCGAAGTCGAACTGCATGGCCCGATCGATCTGAGGATGCAGACCGGCACCGGGGTGCGCATGGTCCGGGTCGCACCGGGCACTCAGGTGCGCGATGCCCTCGAGGTGGCTGCTCTCAGCCCAGAGTCTCTCGGACATCAGATGCGAGCAGCCAAGACGTCGCTGCCCGTTCCCGAGGGCGATACTCCGTGGCTCGAGGGCATGGAACGCCTTACCGATCCAGGCGATCTCACCCGATTCGTGGTCTCGCGCACGCTCTATCGGCGTTTCGGACGCTATGCCTGGTGGCTCTTGGTCCCCTTTGTCGTCGCCCTGCTGCTGCGGGTGGCCGTCACTCCCTGGCTGCTTGGCCACCTCGGTTCAGGGCTGCCTGCCCGAGCCATCCGCCACGCCCACTCTGCCGATCTCACCGATCAGCTGACCGTCGCCTCGATCGTCACCCTCGTCGTGCTGGCCGTGCTGGCCATCGTCCTCGGTCTGTTGAGCCGCCGCATGTGGTCGATCCTGGGTGGCGGTGCCCTTGGCGAGGTTGCCAGCCGATCGGTCCCCAACGATGCTGCCCGTGACGATGCCCGAGCGCTCCTGGCCCGAGGATGGGCGGGGCTCATCACCTCTGCCTCGTTCACCTCTGAGTTGACCAACCTGGGACCAGGGTTCTTCGCCAACGTCGGAGCCACCACCGAGGTGGTGGCCGAGCATCGTGGCCGACTCGGCCTCCCGCCCGTCTTCCTGCATGACCAGCGGGTGAGTTGGGTCGAGTTGGAGACCGGGGCGGAACTCCACGTGCGGTTGCTCCTCGCCAACAACGAGCTCCCTTCCACCAGTCCGCTCGAGCGATTCGTCACCCGCAAGCGGATGGCCGGAACCCTTGCGCCGGCGATGGTCGCCTCCTATCCCGTCGGTGAATCGTGGCCGCCGCCCGATGACCTACGCACGGCTCACCGACGCACCCGTCGGGTCCGCCGTTGGAGCGCAGCTGCCATTTTGGTCAGTGGCATCATCGACCTCCTCGATGCCATCACCCCGCCGCTGCGGGGCCGACTGCACGTCCTCCAGCAGTTCCTCCCAGTGCGAGCCAGTGTGGCGGCCGGCGCCCTGGTCGCCTTGGCCGGCCTGGCCTTGGTGGCCATCGGGCGGGGGATTCTTCGTGGTCAGCGTCGGGCCTGGCGTGTGGCGGTGGCCATCTTGGGCGGCACCATCCTGTTGCACATCCTCGCCGGAGCGGACATCGAGGAGTCACTGGTTGCCACTGGCGTCTTGGTGTTCCTCTTGGTCAACCGCAAGGAGTTCCAGGCCGCCTCGGACTGGACCTCCATGCGATCTGCGTTGCTCACGCTCGGGATCGGGGCCATCGGTATTGGCGTGGCAACTGTGGGCTTCCTCGAACTGGTCGCCCATGTCGACCATGGTTCATCGACGCTCTCGTGGTGGGCCACGTCCTGGGCCGTTGCCGAGCGATTCGTCGGCATCCAGACCGAACCACTACCTCACCGCATCGACCGGTTCCTGGCGCCGGCCCTGCTGGTCATCGGCATCTCACTGGTCGCCGTAACCCTCTACCTGTTGACTCGCCCGGTGGTCGACCGGCGCCTGACCTCGGGCAGGGCAGCAGAACTACGAGCCAGAGACATCGTCAAGCGCCACGGGTCAACAACCCTCGACTACTTCGCTCTCCGCACCGACAAGCAGTGGTTCTTCCATCGCGACAGCGTGGTGGCCTATGCCGTCTATGGCGGCGTGTGCCTGATCTCCCCTGACCCCATCGGGCCGCGCAACGAACGCGACCAGGTCTGGGAGGCCTTCCGATCCTTCGCCGACGCCCACGGCTGGACCACTGCCGTCATGGGGGCCGGCGAAGAGTGGCTTCCCGCCTATCGCGAGTCAGGCATGCACGACATCTACCTCGGCGACGAAGCCGTGGTGCAACTTCAGCAGTTCTCGTTGGCCGGAAAGCACATGAAGGGCCTCCGCCAGGCCCACAATCGCATCGCCAAATACGGCTACACGGCCACGTTCCACGACCCGGCACACCTCGATCCCGCTCTCATCGACGAGTTGACCGGTCTGATGCGCCTGTCGCGCCAGGGCGAGCACGAACGCGGGTTCTCGATGATGCTCGGTCGGATCTTCGATCCCCGGGACTCGGACCTGCTCCTCGTCGTCGTTCGTGATCCCGAGGGCCTACCCGCTGCGATGTGCCAGTTCGTGCCAGCCACCGGCATCAACGGCTACTCGCTCGATCTCATGCGTCGTGACCCCGGCGAGCATCCCAACGGCCTGCTCGACTTCGCCCTGTGCTCGACCATCGAGCACCTGGCCGGACGAGGGTTCGACGGCCTCAGCCTGAACTTCGCCGCCATGCGCTCCACACTGGCTGGCGAGCGAGGTGACGGAACGGTGCAGCGAGCCGAACGGTGGTTCCTCAAGCGCCTCTCGAGCTTCGCCCAGATCGAGTCGCTGTGGAAGTTCAACGCCAAGTACGAGCCCGAGTGGCTCCCCCGCTATGTGGTCTTCGACACCGCTGAGCACCTGGTCCCCGTCATCGTGGCCATCTTGCGCGCTGAGTCGCTCTGGGAGATCCCCCTCGTGGGCCGCCTACTGGCCGCCGGTGCGGAAAAGCGCATGCTGGCCGCCCAGCAGGAGACCGATGAGTTCCTGGCATCTGTCGTTCCATGGGACGAAGATGGCAAGACGACGAAGGGCACGGCGTCCTCACCGATGTCGCCAGAGCCCATCGACAGCATCATCTGAGCCTAAGTTCGGCGTCGCCACGAGCTGCACGGCGAGCGACAAGGCTCACCTCAAGGGCAGAACACCTCTCTGCAGAGAAGCATCCCTTTCCGGGCGGGCTTGATCGCTGCACTTCACACGGACCGAGGGCCCGCAGGAAACCTCCGCTGCTGGTTCACTACCTCAGCAGTCGACCACAGCCGAGTTGGCCAGATCAGTACTGCGAATCGTCAACGCCGTTGACGCTGTCGTTCCCAGCGCCACCGTCCTCGTTGCCGTCCTCGTTGCCGTCCTCGTTGCCGTCCTCGTTGCCATCCTCGTTGCCGGTGCCGCCGTTGAGGGTGTCGTTGCCGGTGCCAGCATCAACGACGTCATTACCCAGTTCGAACCATCTGTTCCCAGCTGCCACACTGTGGCGCGATCGGGGGATTCAGTTCGCTGTGGGCCCTTCGGCCAGTGACATGGTCGACGTCTCAGCGATCGAAGCCTCAGCGCTCTCGTCACCCTTCCGGCCGGCGAACAGACCCACCAGACCTACTGCAGCCAAGGTCACGAGCACGACGACAACGGCCACGAACACCGTCGGACTGCTCCAGAGGACCAACACCACCAACCCGAGAGCCAACACGGCCCACTGGTAGGCACGCCGATGGGCGGCCACAGCATCGTGCACCGGGCCAGAGGTCAACCACGGTGGCCGCTCCTTGCTCGTCACCCACTCCCGGATATAACGATTACCAGCAACAAGCGCGATCACCAGGATCACCACACTCACGACGAGCACCGTCCGCACCGAATCGAGCAGCGGGGCATCCACCGTGTCGATCACAGCAGTGCGGGCGTTCCTGACCTGGCCGGGCACCAAGGAGTTCAGATACTGGTTCCTGGCCACGTTGGCCACGGTCAGCAACAGCGCCATCGACAGGGCCAACCCACCCGACGCGCGGACCAGGCCCTTGCGGCGATCGCGGGCAAGGGCCACTGCTCCGGCAAACGAGAAGAGCGCCAAGATGGGCAGGAGGAGGACCAGTTTGTTCAGCAGCCGGACCGTCCGCTGGAGCTTCAGGAGCTCTTGAGACTGGAACAGGACGACCGGTGCACCCGAGTAGTTCGGCACGCTGTTGATGAAGGTAAGCCCCTTAGCCGACAGACGCTTTTTGACCTCAGTCTCCACAGTGCCCAGATTCACGGTCACCTGTCCGTTGGCCGCCGACACTGCACCCTCGGTTCCTCCGGTCAGCAGCGTGTCGACCTGCGCATGCGATTGACGCACGGCCGTGTCCCACAGTTTTTGGAACTGCGAGCTCTGCACCACCTTGAGGGTGACTTGATAGGAGAGGGTCTTGACCCCGGTGGCGATGGGTGCAGCCAGGAAGTCGGCCTTGGCGGGCAGAGCGTCCTTGACCCTCTGCTCGATGTCTCCCTTAGCCACCACCGCATCACTGACCTTGGTGGCCACCACCGTCTGGACGGCAGCGTCCTTGGCCAAGGGGGCGATCGTGGCGACGAACGTGTCGGTGTTCAACAACTCGTTGCGCGCGTAGACGGCAACGACGGAGACGACGGCGAGCAGGCAGGCCAAGACGATGAGGACCCAGGAGAAGATCGACCGGGCCCGACGCTTGCCCCGACCCTTCTTTGCCTGCTGAGTCTCTCGCAATGCCAGATTCTCAGCCTCGAGTTCCTCCACCAGGTGATGGAGTTTGATCTCTTCGGCACTCTCGGAGCCCACACCACCTGCGCTCGATGTTGTGTCGTCGGATGCGTCGGTGTTTTCGCTCACCCTCCAACTGTAGTGAGGAGCCTCACTGGCACAAGGGACACGCCGGACGCGGCAGTGGCCGCCCACCTCGAGGTGGGCGGCCACTGAGCCACAACTACTGAGTTCCGGCCTCTGGGCCGGAGGTGCGTCAGCTGAGGATCTTGGCCTTCTGAGCCTCGAACTCGGCGTCTGACAGGACACCCTTCTCCTTCAGGTCGGCCAACTTGGCGAGCTGGTCGGCACTGGAGCCGGTCGAGCTGGCGACCTGCTGCACATAGGAGTCGAAGGCGTTCTGCTGAGCCTGGGCCTGCTGGGCTGCACGCTCGTGCATCTCGCTGCCGCGGGCGATGAGGTAGATCAGCACGCCGAGGAGCGGGAGGATGATGATGAAGATCACCCAGAACGCCTTGGCGGCGCCGCCCAGGTCGGCCGAACGGAAGATGTCGACGAAGATGCTGATCAGCAGCCAGATCCAGAGGATGAACACGAAGAACATGAACATCATCCAGATGATGCTGAGGATCGGATAGCTGTACGCGAAGAGACTCACGAAGGGCTCCTTGGGTTAGTGGGTGAAGTCAGGAGTGGCCCCGACTTGACGCAGACTAGTGGTGCACGCAGTCAAATCAAGGGACCTTCGGCACGTTCGAGGTCCCATCGGGCAACGTGGTCGACTCCGTCCGAAGGCCACACTCGCCTGCGGGCACGGCGTAGTCTCTCGGCACCGACTTCGTCCGGAGGCCACATGTTCACCATCTTGATCTTCGGTCTGCTCGCCGTCGTGCTCGTTGTCGCCTTCGTCTCGAAATTCCGCCGTCGGAACGACTGGCCCGAAGACCAGTGATCGCTTCCGCCGCCTTGGCCCACAGGGGCATTCAGATGGGCGTTGTGGTGATCGGCGTCGCACTCGCCGCCGCCGTTCTCGCCTCCGCCCTCGAGACTGTCGTACTCCCTCGTGACGGGTTCACCCGTATCGCCCGCGTGACCTTTGCCGTCGTCGATCGCCTCTTGGTGCGCCGGTGGCGCAACGCAGAACGCACGGCGTCCATGCGCGGCATGTACGCACCCGTGGCACTGGCCACCTTGCCTCTGGTGTGGATGATCTTGATCATCGTGGCCTTCACCGGCATCTTCTGGGGGATTGGTTCGGGCACGTGGCAGCGGTCGATGGAGATCAGCGGCTCGTCGGTCACCACGTTGGGCTTCGCAGCGCCGACGGGGGCTGGCAAGAGCTGGATCGCCTTCGTCGAGGCGGTCATCGGCCTCGGACTGGTGGCGCTGCTCATCAGCTACCTCCCCACCATCTACGCCGCCCACCACGATCGAGAAAAAGGTATTCGCACCCTGCGCCCGTTCGCCGGCACTCCAGCATCGTCCGAACAGATGCTGACAAACTTCCGGCGGTTCCAAGCCATCAGCAATGACGCGACCTGGGAGACGGCCTCGCAGTGGCTCCTGGAACTCGATCAGACCCACTGTTCTTTTCCGGCACTGAGCTACTTCCCCGAGACCAGCCCGACCCAGTCGTGGGTGGCATCTGTCGGAGCCTTGCTCGACACTGCGGCCCTGATCGTGTCGACAAGTGAGACGCCCCTGAGCCAAACTGATCTGGGAGAGAACCAAGGTCCATTGCTCGTCTTGGCTCACGGGATTCCGTCCATCGTGCGGATCGGCCGGGCCATCGGACTCCCGATCGATCCACCGGCCACCTTGATCGACCTCCTGGCCAGTGGAGCCGACGGGAAACCGACCGAAGCGATCTCCATCAGCCAAGAGGAGTTCACCGGCGTCGTCGATCGGTGCTCACGCCAGGCCAACATCCCGCGTCCCGACATGGACGTCGCCTGGCAGCGGTTCCAGGCACTGCGCTCCACCTATGACCATGCCCTGCGGGGTCTCGCCGGCCTCACCATTGCCGCACCTGCACCGTGGACCACCGATCGACCCGCCAAGGTGGGTCGACCCCGTCTGGTGACCAACCGACCCCTGCGGGCCGACTGGTCGCTACCGGCAATCACCGACTGACCATCCGAGAAACCCCCAGCAGCATCGAATGGTTCAATGTCCGACCGAACTGCATCGGCGCGCCGCACCCGGCCTGCGGCAATTGGCTGGCTGCACCCCGTTCGTTCCCCGCGCGCTGTTCTGCGCGTGCCGTTCTGGCTTGCCGTTCTGCGCGTGCCGTTCCGGGCGCGCTAGTCCGGGCAGGCTGGCGGTCGTGGTTG
>CAIQOJ010000032.1 GCA_903873395.1 uncultured Acidimicrobiaceae bacterium | reverse complement strand
GCTCGAGCACTTCTGGTTCGGCTCGATCTTCCTGGTCAACGTGCCCATCGTGGCGGTCACGTTGCTCGGTGGGTACTTCCTCGTACCTCGCCTCGAGCGCTCGGCGCACAAGCGCTTCGACGTCGTTGGGGTGATTGTCTCCACCATCGGCATCACCTTGTTGGTGTTGGCCATCATCCAGGGTCCTCAGTGGGGATGGACCTCGGTGAGTACCCTCGGCTGTTTCGCAATGGCGGCCGTTGTCCTTACCGCGTTCGCCCTGATCGAACTGCGAATTGACGAACCCCTGCTCGACGTTCGGGTCTTCGCCGTCCCCCGATTCACTTCAGGGGCGGTGTCGATCTCGGTGCAGTTCTTCTGCCTGTTCGGGTTCATCTTCATCATCACCCAGTACTTCCAGTTCGTGAAGGGCTACTCCACCCTGTCGGCGGGTGTCCACACCTTGCCCTTTGCCATCGTGGCCGCCGTCTTCACCCCAATCGGCGCGGTCCTGGCCCTGAGGATCGGCACCCGCCTGGTGGTGAGCGTCGGGCTGGTGCTCATGGCGGCCGGCCTGGTCATGTCAGGACTGACCTCGACGCCCCAGGCCAACTTCTTCGGACCGATCATCACGGCGATGGTCCTTCTTGCCCTTGGCTTCTCCCTCATCACGGCTCCGGCCACCGAGGCGGTCATGGGCTCGCTGGCTAACGACCAGGTTGGCGCAGGGGCGGCGGTCAACAACACGACGAGGGAGTTGGGTGGGACGCTGGGAGTCGCCGTCTTGGGCTCGATCTTCGCCTCGTCCTATGGACCTCGGACATTGCGTGCTCTCGCCCCGTACCCGGTGCCGACTCCGGCCCGCGAGGCAGCCCGTCAGTCCATGGCTGCGGCGCTCGAGGTGGCCGGACACGCCCCGGCGGCCGTGCAGCCGACGCTGCGGGCTGCGTTGTTCGGTGCCTTCGACTCTGGCCTGCAGGCTGCATGTCTTGTCGGAGCTGGTGTCGCCGTGGTGGGAGCGATCGCCGCAGCGCTCTTCCTTCCCGGGAGAACTCCGTCCGAGTGAGTGGCCCCAGCCAGACCCTGACGCCCAGGAGAAAAGTGGCCGTTCGGATCAGCGGGATGGATCAGAGGGGCAGGCGGGGGTTGGCCAGCGAGGCAGAGAGCCCCGGGACCGCTACGGGCACATCCCAGACCAGCGCAGCCCCCCGTGGCTCGTTGATCGACGTCTCGAGGGTGCCACCGAGGCGTTCGGCCCGGCGGGCCAGGATGGTGAGGCCGAGACCATTGCCTCGGTCTGCCATCTCTCCGTCAGATCCCTCCCGGTCTGTTCCCTCAGCGAACCCCACGCCGTCATCTCCGACCTCGAGGCGGCAGCGGCCCTCAGCCACCGAAAGCCTGACGCGGGCGCTCGTCGCCTGAGCATGACGGGCCACGTTGGTCAGGCCTTCGCGCACTGTGGCCAAGAGATGCTCTGCCGTCACCTCATCGACTCCAGCCTCGACGGCGCCGTCGAAGGTCACCGGGACATCGAAGCCGAGCATCGGCCGGAGTTCGTCTACGAGCTCGAGGATCCTGGAACGGATCCCCTGGCTGGTCCCGTGCCCACCGAGCTCGAAGATGCTGGTGCGGATCTGGCGGATTGTCTCGTCGAGGTCCTCCACTGAGGTGGTCAGTGTGCCCGCCACCGGTCGCCCGGCAGTCGAAGCCGACAGCCCTTGCAGGCCGAGACCGATGGCGAAGAGTCGCTGGATGACCCCGTCATGGAGATCTCGAGCAAGTCGCTCCCTCTCTTCGTAGACGGCCACGTCGCCAGCCCGCTGGTGGAGTCGAGCGTTCTCGACGGCCAAGGCCGCCACGGCAGCGAGGGCTTCGAGGAGCATCTCGTCACGCTGACTGAATGCCTGCTGGTCGATCTTCTCGCTCAGATACAGGTTGCCGTAGACGCGATCACCGATGCGGATGGGGACCCCAAGGAACGAGGACATGGGCGGATGGCCGGGGGGGAAGCCCACGCTGTCAGGATGATCGCTGATCTGCTCCATGCGCAGGGGACGGGGGTCGTCGATCAGAACGCCGAGGACACCACGACCTTGCGGGAATGGCCCGGCGAGCAGGACGCGCTCGACGTCTCGTTCGATACCCGACACCACGAAGCGCTCGAGGGCGTTGCCCTGCCGATCGAGCACACCGAGGGCGGCGTAGCGGGCGCCGATCAGACCACGGGCTTCGTCGGCGATGTGCTGCAAGAGTTCGGCTAGGTCCAAGTTGGCGCCGAGCAGAAGTGCGGCCTGGAGGAGTCGGCGAAGGTCGTCAGGATCCTCGATGGCATCGAGCACGGCATGGACTCGATCACCCCGGTAGCTCATTGGTCGAAGGGTAGCGAGAGCGAGGGATCGCGTCCACCGCGCATGAGCGCCGCCGATGTGGTCGAATGGGTCCCATGGCGGTGCGCGTGTTCTTGCTCGATGACCATGAGATTGTTCGGACCGGGCTGCGGTCCCTGCTGACCTCGACCGACGACCTCGTTGTAGTGGGTGAGGCTGGCACGACGGCAGAAGCGCTTGCCCAGATTCCCGTGTTGCGTCCCGACGTCTGCATCCTTGACGTGCGTCTGCCCGACGGCAGTGGGGTCGAGGTCTGCCGGGAGATTCGCTCCGAGTTTCCCCAGACGGCGTGCATCATGTTGACGTCTTACGCCGATGACGAGGCACTCTTTTCCGCCATCATGGCTGGGGCCTCGGGCTACGTGCTCAAGCAGGTGGGCGGCACCAGCCTCGTTGACGATGTCCGTCGGGCCGCAGCCGGCGAGTCGTTGCTCGACCCTGCGCTGACCGATCGGGTCCTCAAGCGCCTGCGGGACGGGCCCGAAGAAGAGCCCCTGCTGGCCAGCCTCACGCATCAAGAGCGCCGCATCCTCGACCTGATTGCCGAAGGTCACACCAACCGGCAGATCGCAGAGGTCATGTATCTGGCCGAGAAGACCGTCAAGAACTACGTCTCCAACCTCCTCACGAAGTTGGGCATGGAGCGCAGGACGCAGGCTGCCGCCTACGCCACTCGGGTGGCTGAGCGGGCGGCACAAGAGCGCCGGGCGGACGCCTCAGGCACCTGAGTGCCCGTGGAGAGGGCACGCCGGACGGTTCACCGCTGTGGTGTCGGAACGGTTGTGCCAGCCCCGAGAGCCTGAAGCTGGAACATCGTCGATTTCTCAGTCGACCTGAGGGGTGCCGTCGGCGGTGGGTCCGTTCGATGTCGTGTCGTTGGTCCCGTTCCCATTCGAGGGATGTCCGCGTGATCTCGTGCCGTTCGACCGGCTGTCGCCATGGAGATCGGCCTGAGTGAATGTCTGGTCGACGTCGGTACCGTCAACCGTGTTTCCATCTACCTCTGCGACATCGAGTCGGTCCAGGCGAGACCTGAGACCAGCATGGACGTGGCGAAACGGCACCGAGACGTCGGGTAGCGAGATCCCGCATCGCTCCAGTGCAGATGCCAGACTGTTCCTTCCTCGTCCCGGGAGATCGAACGACGATGGATCTGGTTCGATGCCTTCGCGCCGGGCCAGACGGATGAGAGCGACGTCGTAGGCCAGCTGATCAGCTACCGCCTGGATGGCCCAGCCAGGATCTGACCGGTAGAGGTGCTCTTCCATGATCCTGCGGATGCGGCCCAACTCGGCAAGCGGATCTGGCGGCCGGGAGAGGTCACGCCACTCAATGGGGTGGATCAGCACCTCTTCGAGGAGGCTCCAATAGAGCGAATGGACAACTGGCCCGGAGGCGGAAGTCGCGGAATCGGTGGAATCGATGTGGGGCACCAGTCTGTCCGAGGAAGGTGGTGCTGCTACTCGGAACTGCGGGCGCGGATGACGGACTCAGCTGACTCATAGGCGTGGCGGAGGTCGGTGAGCAGCGACTCCATGCCGGCCCGCATCGTCTCGAGGTTCGCCCCTGCATCGCGGGGAAGCTCGCTCAGGCGCTTGCGAGCTGCCAGGTAGGCGTTTTCGGCTGTCGACGCACGACTACGGAGTTCGTCGCTGAGATCCTTGCTAGCCAGATCGGCTTGGACGAGGAGTTCGTCGATCTTGGTGCGCCAAACATCGAGAGCGGCACTCAGCCACTCCACCAAGTCGCGCTGGACTGGTTCGGTCGAGTTCTCGTCACTGGTCACGGAGGCGGCCTCCGGAGTGTTGGTCGTCATCATGGCTCCCTTCGTGGACTGGTGCGACACGCAGGCTGCAACTGACTAGCCATGCGCAGGACGCTCTTTCACCTTGGATCGTGACGCCATCGTTGGCTAGGGCCGAACGTCCCCTCGGCGGCCCCAAGGTGCCTCGATCGACGGTGATCGGCTCTCTGGTAGCCGCCCTCTGTGACCTTCGGCCCTTGGGAGATGGGGCTCGGCCGTCCATCATGATGGGACTGCGGATCGGACCGCAGGCGAGTTGCGCAGGCGAGCAGCTCGCTAGTCGGAGGAAAAGTGCGATGACCGAGGTAACAGCGGCGGCTGTGGACGGTTTGGATGTGACGGCCGGGGTGCTCAGTCCCCGAGAGGCGTTGGCCGTCCAGCCGGAGCCTCGCCACGTCGACTGGCGCGGTGATGTGGTTCTCGAGCTTTGGGTCGAAGGGGACGTTCGTCCGGCCCGAGTGCGCCTGGCGGGGCGCCTGGACGGAACTACGGCAGCCAACCTCGACGAGGTAGTCCGAGACCTGCTGGCGTCGGGCACCAAGGAGATCGAGTTGTGCACTGATGGATTGCGGGCTGTTGATGCGTCAGCCATCGGAGCACTGGCCGATGTCGAACACCTGGTGAGCAGCAGTGGTGGCCAACTCTCGAGGGTCGGCCCGTCAGCCGGCCCCTTTGCTCGTCCCCGTTCCGGTACGCCCCTGCGGCCGGTGCGCTGACGCGGCTCGGCCGACGGGTCGGGTCATGACGACGGACGGACCGGGTGCCCCCCGCCCGGTCCGTCGTCGCGTCTTGGGGTCTGTGCCGCACTTCTGATGCTGGCGGCCCCCAGCGGGCGTAGCGTCGCTCGGCTGTGGCGAGTCGGCACGAGGTGAAGGGACACGAGTCCCGAGCCACCCCCATGTCGACCTCTGATCGACCGAATTCACCGCTGGCACGAAGGTGCTTCCCTGTAGTGCCATCGGGTTCGGTGAGGCCTGCACCACGGTGCGTGGGTGCGAGGTGCCAGTTGGTTGCGCTTTGTCATCATAGTTGACATGTCTGGGAACGTTGCCGATGATGAGGAGGGAAGAACACCGAGAGAGGACGTGAAGTTCAATGACGAGACGTAAGCCGAAGCTTGGCACCGTTGCGGGATCGATGGCACTGGTTCTTGGATTGGCGGCTTGCGGAGCAGCGGGAGCCAACTCGCTCACCACGTCAGACACATCGTCGTCATGGAATGGGAACGGCGCCCCTCCGTATCTGGTCACCCCGGCCACCGGTACGTCGCTCACCGCTCCTGCTCGCACCACCGCCTTTGTGTGCAGCTTTCTGATTCCGACCTCCACGGGACTCGCTCCCTTCCCCGGCGTCTTGACTGCCGGAACGGCACCCTGGGTATCGGGCAACAAGGTCGTTCTCTCCAAGGTGCCCGCAGTGCCCGGTTCGATCCACATGGCCAGCGTCTTCAGCGTCAGCGTGAACGACACGACCCGCTCCTTCAAGGGCAACGGGATTCCGAGCACTCCGGTGGGAACGTATCCGATCCCGAGCAGTTCGGCCGCCTACAGCTACTACGCCGCCCTGCCTGCGATTGGCTACGCCAATGCCGCTGAGATCCCAATTCAGCCCTACGACCTCAGCCTCTCGGTTCCCCGGAATCCAGTGGTCAATGCCACGCCGAGTTGTATTCCTGCGCTGGCAACGGGTGTGACCTTGACCGGTGCGGTGTGGCATGTGGAGATTGCCCCGGACAACCAAGGCAATCTCTACAGTCCAGATTCGGTGCTTCCCCTTGACACCTGTCAGGGACATCCCTACATGGGTCAGTACCACTACCACGGCTACTCGTGGAAGTGCTTCCCGAAGAACTTGCAAGGTGAAGCCGGGGAGCAATCACCGCTCGTGGGCTACGCCATCGACGGATTCGGCGTCTATGGGCCTCGCGGGGCCGATGGCAAGGTCGTCACCAACGCACATCTCGACGTGTGCCACGGCACGGTGAGCAAGGTCTGGTTCAACGGGAAGTACCAGTCGATCTATCACTATGTCCTGAACAACGAGTACCCGTATTCCATTGGTTGCTTCCGTGGCACTCCGACGCAGCTCTCCTCGGGGATGCAGATGAAGATGGGCGGCGCATCGTCGACGGCAACCACTCCAGCACCGACATCCTCGGCGACACCTTCGACGACCATGCCAGCGAAGATGGCGGGTATGTAGGAACGGTTGTTCCCAATGGTGGAGTTCAGTCCAGATTCTGAAGCTTTTCGATCCGATCGGGCTGGCATCTTTCGAGCACTGCGCGATGAAGCCCCTGTCTATCGCTCTCCTGACGGGAGTTTCATCGCGCTGTCTCGCTATGACGACGTCACAACTGCCGCACGCAACTGGGACACGTTCTCTTCCGCATTGCTCGGTGAGCATCCTGGGTTGGAGCTCATGAACCTCGTTGACCCGACCGCACACACTGATCTCAGGTCGAACATCTCACGAGCCTTCTCGCCTCAGCGAGTGCTCGACCTTGAGCCCGAGATTCGAGCGATCGCTCGCTCGCTCATCGCAGAGTTGCGATCGAACGGTTCGGGCGACCTGATTCGCCAGTTCACCCGCCCGCTCACGACGAGGGTCATGGGAACTCTCCTGGGATTCTCTGACGAGCAGGTCACCCTCTGTCAGTCCCTCACCGATGCAGCGATGTATGAGGATCCCGACGTCACCGCGTTTGTTCCATTGATCCAGGAGTTGGTTTCAGATCACCGAGCATCCCCCACGGATGATCTGACGTCGGCACTACTGGGTCTCGGCGATGATGGAGGGGAAGCACTCTCCGAGAGTGCAATTCTTGCCTTTTGTTTCGGCGCCATCTTGGGAAATAACTGCACCACCATGAACTCGCTGAGCAATGGCATCTGGCTGGCGGCCGACCATCCCGAACAGTGGCGAGAACTCGCCGAGGATCCCTCGCTGCTGCCCGAAGCCTTTGAAGAGATGATGCGCTGTGAACCTCCTACGCACAGCAGCCAACGCGTCACGGCCGAGGACGTCGAACTTTACGGAGAGACGATTCCAGCTGGAACTCTGATCCTGTTGTTGTGGGGTGCGGCAAGCCTGGATGAACGAGCATTCGATGCCCCGGAACGCTTTGATATCCATCGCCGAGGGGACCAACACCTGGCTCTCGGCTGGGGAACGCACTTCTGTATCGGTGCTGCGCTAGCCCGATTGGAAGCACGAGTGGCATTCGAGGAGCTCGTGACAGCGTTCCCCCGGGTGTCCGTCCTGGGTGCGCCCGAGCGACTCCCGTCGCCATGGCAGTGGGGCTTTACGTCGCTCGACGTTGCATTCGCCGGGTAACCGATCTGGCGCAGAGGAACGCGGCTGGCGGCCCAGCAGCATTGTCTGGGAGCCGGCAGTTCGAACTGGCCAGTGTGGCGACAGGGGGTCACTGAAGTGGATTGTCGGGCGCCGGCCCACCAGACCGACCCGAGTCACCGATGTTCGGGGTGAACCTGTTGCCCACCTGCCACCGGCGGCGTGCACCTGTTGAGTGCATGGTTGGGTCCCGCACGTTCTGGTCCGCACGATCAGGCCCACACGATCAGGCCCACACGTTCTGGCCCGCCGAATGGGTCAGGCCTTCAGCCAGCCTTACGGAGCCAGCGAGGAAGACGTCCTTTGCCGGATCGCCTTGCCGGCGCTCCGTCATGGCCATCGGCATCAGCGGCGGCCAGCAGCGCCTCTCGACATGATCCGCACAGGCGGGTGCCGTCATAGAGGCGGGTGACGGCAGCCGTACCGCATCGCTGACACGGTCGGCCGACGAATACCTCGACTTCGGGGATCGAACGAGACTCGCTCAACGCCTGCAGACGCTCTTGGACTTCGTCGGGAAGTGTGAATCGTCCGTCGGGTCCGGCCACGACCAATCCGGTGTCGAGCAGTGAGCGAAGCAGCGGTGCGAGTCGGTCCCCCTGATACGAAGATCGACCCGTGCGGGTGACGGTTCGAGCTAGTCCTTGCGTCACTTCGACGGCCGACTCTTCCATGTTGCACCTTCCTGCCCGACCGGGTCGCAACGCCGCACGACGCGCTGCGCGAGCACCGACCGGGTCGCATCCACCGAGCCGACACCTCATGTGCAGCCACCCGTCCCTCATCATGTCGCGTCCTGCGCTCGCCGTACAGAGGGAATTCGTACTGTTCTTCTCGACCAACCTTCGACTGTGTCTTCTGCTCGCCGATAGGGTCGGTGGGGCCATGGCTGAACCAGGGACCGCAACGCCGCGGAGAGCTCGCCGACGCATGGGCGTGGCGGCCGCCGCACTGACGGCAACGTTCTGCGCAGGGTGCTCGCTCGGCCCGACCCCCGACTCGGCCCCGGTGTCGGGGCCGTCGCTGGCCCCTGCCGTCCCGATGGGTTATGTGGTCTGCCCTGCAGCGGTGACCCCAATCGAGCTGTCCAGCCGAACTCCGGAAGCGCCAATTTCGTTGCCGGTCGGCGGTGCGCCGACGCTGGGGAACACGGCTATCACTGTTTCTCCTGACGGACGGTGGGCCTACGTCGTCCTCGGTTCCCCGGAGAGCTCTGGCTTCGTGCGCAACGAGGTAGTCCCGATCGACCTCGAGGTGCAGCGAGCAGGTAGGCCGATCACCCTGCCGGGAGCGGGCCCGACCCGCGGAGTGGTTGTCACCGAAGATGGCAGGACGGTCCTGGCGGCCAGTGGCACCACCGTCGTTCCGGTCGACCGGGCCACCCGGGTCGTGGGGACACCGCTCGACCTCGGCCAGGGCAACACGGTCGCCGGTCTCGTGCGGGCGACCTCTGGCCCATTGGTCTATGCCTTGGTGCCCAATGGCGTCATCCCGATCGACACGACCACAGCCCAGGCGAAGCCGGCGATCACCACCGGCCTCCAGGTTTCGTCGCTGACCTCACCCCATGGGATCACGGCTGCTCCTGGGGGGACCGTGCTCTATGTGGCGGGGCAGAGTGGGACGGACTTCGGGGGTCGAGTGGTCCCGGTGACAACGGCAACCGGCTCAGTGGGAAGTGCCGCTTCCTTCGACCGTTTCGGAATAGCGGCACCGGCGGCAGTTGCGGTGACGTCTGACGGTGGTCGGATCCTGGTGGTCGATTCAGCGGACAACTGGATAACAGCGGTCCCGGTTACCGACCCAGGATCAGGAGTTCTGGGAGCACCGGCTGATCCCGTCCGACTTCCGGTGGCCCGACCTGGCGAACCGGCCACCGGCCACCCTTCGGACATCGTCACGGGTCCCGAGGGAACGGGGAACTTCCTCGTCACCGGGTTCGATGCCGTGCTTCCCTACGATCCCGCCACTGAGAAGTTCGGCCGACCCATGCCGGTCTGCTCGGGTGCCACATCGATGGCAGTCGCACCCTCGCGCACCCCCGGCGCCTAGGCGTCTGCGTGGATCACCGTGGGAGGTCGAGGTGGATGCCCGAGGCTTCGACCGCCTCGGCCGCAGCCGCTGATCGGAACTCCGCTGGAGCCTCACCTGCGGCGGCCAAGAGGTCATCGAGTGCCCCGGGAACGTAGGCGGCGAGCTGCCAACCACCCGGCATGCTCTCGGGGCAGGCGATGATCCCCCAGTAGAGGACACCCCGGTAGCTCATGATGGTGATGTTGGGTCCAAGGCCATCCATCACCGGCCCGAGAGGGAAGCCCGAAGTCATCTCGGCTCCGGCCAGATAGAGCGGAAAGTCGGGACCGGGGACGTTGGAGAAGATCAGGTTGGCGATCGGACGGTGGTGATCAGCCAGGCGCATCCGACTGTAGAGCCGTGCGGCAGCAGCGAACGTGTTCGGCGTGGCGTGTTCGGCCCAGTTCTGCAGGGTGTCGGCACCGAGGGCATGGTGCTCCTCCTTGGCCCCCTTGGTGCCTTCTCTGATCGCCTCTAGGCGATCCAGTGGTTCGTCGAGGTGGACCGGCATCTGGACGAACATCTGCGACACCTTGTTGGATCCGTGGGGGGCACCTACGTCGGGTTGGACCGAGACGGGCACGACGGCCACCAGTGACTTGTCTGGCAACTCGTCACCATCGATCAGAAGTTGCCTGAGGGCGCCGGTGCAGACAGCAAGCACGACATCATTCACCGTGGAGTCGGTGGCCTTCTTCAACCGCTTGACATCATCAAGGCCGATGGCGGTGAGAGCAACCTGGCGTCGGCGGGTAAGTGCTCCGTTGAACGAGGTCCGTGGAGCGGACAAGGGCAGCGCTGCTCGAGCCAGGGGGGACCGGTGCTCGGGCTCGTTACGCACTCGTCGCACGTCCAGCAGGCGTTGGGCGGTTCGCACCAGATCCTTGGTCAACTCCAACGGCCGCATGGTGCGGGCAGCGACGGCCTCGCTCACCAGCACCGACTTGGACGGGAGCGGTGCTGCCACGATCTCTGGTGGTGCGGGTTCGGGTCCTGGGTCGGGCTCGAAGTCGAAGAGCACCGAAAGCAGCGCGGCGCCCGACAATCCATCGACCGTGGAGTGGTGCATCTTGATGATGAGGGCGATGCAACCGTCCTCGAGGCCTTCGACGATCCACATCTCCCACAGAGGGCGCGACCTGTCCAACTTGCGGCTGGCGATGTCGCCGGCCAGGTCGCCCAACTCACGCAGTCCACCTGGACTGGGTACTGCGGCACGACGGACGTGGTAGCCGATATCGAAATCCGGGTCATCGATCCACACCGGATGCCCGAGTCGGAACGGGACCTCCACTAACAGGCGTCGGAACACCGGCGCCTGGAACGTGCGGGCGGCAATCTGGGCCTGCATCTTGGCGAACGAGTATCCACCGGGGACGGTGGACGGGTCGAAGGACATCGCCATGGCCACATGCATGTGGAGATTGGGGGTCTCCAAGTAGAGGAAGCTGGCGTCGAGACCGCTGAGTCGCTCCATGCCCTATCTCCTTGTCGTCTTGCCACGATGATGCCTCAGATCGGGCGTGACGTCCGACGTTGTGCTTCGTGGCTTCCCATCACGGAGCCGACGGTGTTTGATGGAGCCATGTCCTGGGTCCTGTTGGTCTTCGGAGTGCTCGTCGTGGCGGGTGCCGTCAACGTCATCATCCCGGTCAGGCGCGAGCCCTACTCGGTGATCAGCTTTGCCTTTGGCGGGGGATTCGGTGAAGTGCCCCTGCACTCGGCACTGGCCGCCCTGGCCGTGGCCGGCCTGCTCGCCGGATTCGGCGGTCTGGGGCAGTGGCCGGGCCTCCTGGGGGCGACACTCACCGCAGCAGGGGCTGCACTTTTCGTGTGGCTGGCCGTCCAGGTCCGCCACGTTCCCAGCCTGGTAGATGCTGCACTGGACTCGGCCACCCCAGGCCCCATCGCCGCACCCGATATTGATCTGTCTCCGGTGTGGCTGACCTGGTGGCGGTTGGCTGTGGCCATCCCGTTCCGAGGCAGGACGATCCGACGGCAGCGAGATATCGACTACTGGGGCGATGGGATCCGACGACATCGCCTCGACGTCATCACGGCGACCGACGGACCAGCCGAGGGGGCTCCGGTCATGGTGTGGATCCATGGGGGCGCCTGGGTGATCGGAGACAAGCGTGAGCAGGCTGCTCCGATGCTCTATGAGTTAGCCCGCCGAGGATGGGTCTGCGTGGCCATCAACTACCGCCTCAGCCCAGCGGCCACCTGGCCCGATCACATCATCGACTGCAAGCGTGCGCTGGTCTGGGTGAGAGAGCACATTTCGGAATATGGAGGCGACCCGTCCTTCCTCGCTGTCTCCGGCGGATCGGCAGGTGGGCACCTGGCTGCGTTGGTGGCTCTCACCCCCGGCGAGCCGCAGTGGCAACCCGGTTTCGAGGAGGCCGACACGTCGGTCGATGCCTGCATTCCCTTCTATGGCGTGCACGACATGACCGGTGAGCCCGAGGCCAGCGGACGCTATGGCCCGGGGATGGTCGAGATGCTGGAGCGACGGGTGATGAAGGTGTCGATGCGTGAGCACCGGGATGTCTTCGAGCAGGCTTCGCCGGATCGACGGATCACGTCGGACACACCTCCATTCTTCGTCATCCAAGGGGCGAACGACACGCTGGTCGCTCCCGAGGTGGCGCGCCGCTTTGTCGAACGACTCCGTGCCACCTCGTCTGCTGCCGTGGCCTATCTCGAGTTGCCTTGGACACAGCACGCATTCGAGGTCATGGCAACACCCAAGGCCCGAGCCACCGCTCTCGGCGCCGTGCGCTTCCTCGAGGGCATCCGGGCTCGGACTTCTCGTTGATGCACGTTGGCTCCGACCTTGTCTTGGGTTGAGTGCCGAACGTGGGTCTCCAGGTGAGTCCCATGCCTAGATGCTGGCGCCTGGTGTGGACACGGCCGGGAGTTTCTGACGTAGAGTCACATATCCCGAACGGACCGGCTTCTCGCCGATGGGGCTCCGCTCGGAAGAGGGAACTGCACAACGACGATCACTAGGGGGAACGTTGCGTCCAGCATCTTGGAAGAGCCGATCGGCTGCGGCCGGCATGGCCCTGCTGCTCACCGTAGGAGCTGCTGCTTGCAGTTCGACCTCCTCGTCGTCGACGACGACCGCCGCAGGAGGGTCATCGTCTGGTTCCAATGGACGGACCATCCCCCAGAGCGCGTACAGCGACTACACCGGAGTGACCTCCAACCAGGTGAAAATCGGGAACGTGTCGACCCTGGCGTTGGGCCTCTTCAAGGGTGCTCAGGTGGGCACCCAGGCGTATGTCGACTACATCAACTCGACCGGAGGCGTGAACGGCCGCAAGCTCTCGCTCGACAATGGCGATGACAGCTTCACCGGAGCCGGTAACAAGCAGGCCACGCAGAACGCCCTGGCCAATGACTTCGCCCTGGTGGGCAACTTCTCCTTGGAGGACAGCTACGGCGGAACAGTTCTGGCTGCCAACCCCGGGTTCCCCGATGTCTCCCAGGTGCTCGACAACGCCACCAACAAGTTGCCCAACGTCTACAGCCCGCTTCCGCTCAAGGACGGCTGGTCGTCGGGACAGATGACCTACTACAAGAACAAGTTCCCGGCTGATGCGAATTACGCGGGCGCTCTGCTGGCTGACTCGCCGGCAGCTGCGGCGACGTGGTCGGGCGAGAAGTACGTCGCCGAGCAGGAGGGCTTCAAGTTCATCTATGCGAAGACGTATCCGGTGACACAGACCGACTTCACCCAGAACGTCATCGCCATGAAGAACGCCGGAGTGAAGATCCTCTTCATCGACCAGATGCCACCGAACTACGCCTCCTCGGTTCTCAAGGCCCTGTCGCAGCAGAACTACCACCCTCAGGTGCTCCTGGGGGCTGCGACCTACTCCAACGCCTTGATTCCGGCGGCTGGTGGTGCGGCCAACGTGAATGGTGCCTACTTGGCACAGAACCTCACCTTGTATCAGGGCTCGGATAGCTCGATCGTCCCTGCCGTGAGCACCTTCCAGGACTGGGTCCAGAAGGCTTCACCAGGATTCAAGCCGGACCTCTTCACCCTCTATGGCTGGCTGTCGACCGAGCTCTTCGTCCAAGGGCTCAAGTCGGCCGGCAAGAATCCGAGCCGCGGTTCGCTCCTCGAGGCGCTGTCGAAGGTCACCACCTTTAACGGGAACAACATTTCGGCAACGTCCAACCCCGCAGCGAGCGATCCGCCCCACTGCTACCTCATCGCCAAGGTCGTCAATGGTGAGTTCCAGCGGGTCGACGACCCGCCGGTCTCGTCGTCCACGGCTGGCTTCCGCTGTGACGGCTCCTACGTGGTCAAGCCGGGCACCTGATCGGTCGGAGCGCAGCAGTAGTTGCGGTGCAGAGGGATCTTCCTGATGGGGACAGAGTGGAGGTCACGGCGTCGTTGCCGTGGCATGGCGCCGGAAGGCATGGTGGTGACGACATGGTGACTACGGAGGAGCCGAGGTGAGTAACTTCCTCCAGTTCACCGTATTCGGCATCATGCTCGGTGCCGGGTTTGCCATCGCGGCCACCGGTCTGGTGGTCACCTACACGACCTCGGGCGTCTTCAACTTCGCCCAAGGGGCCGTGGGCATGATCGCCGCCTTCTGCTACTGGGAGCTGGTGACGGCCCACCACATGAACATCCTCCTGGCGATGGTGCTCATCGTTGGCGTGGGTGCCGCTATCGCCGGCGCACTGGTCGAGCGGGTACTGATGCGCCGCCTGCACGGCGCATCAGCCGAGCGGCCGGTCATGGTGACCCTCGGCCTGATGGTCATCCTCACCGGCGCAGCCTCGATCATCTGGTCGCCCACGGTGCAGCGCACGGTCGGGTACATGATCGATGGCCAGTTCCAACTGGTCGGCATCAATATCCAGTACCAGTACGTGCTGATCATCGCCGTCGCCGCCGCGGTGGCCGTCGGGCTGCGCGCGCTGTTCCGCTCTACTCGCACCGGGTATGCCCTGCGAGCGGTGGTGGACGACCCCGAACTGCTGGGTATGGCTGGTGTGTCCCCGAATCGGATGGGTCAGTACGGATGGATCCTCGGCTTCATGATGGCCGCCCTATCCGGGGTGCTGTTGGCCTCGACGCAGACCACGGGTATCAGCATCCAAGCCATGACATTGCTGGTAGTGAGTGGCTACGCAGCGGCCATCGTGGGGCGCCTCAAGAACATTGCCGTGACCTTTGCCGCAGCTATCGCCATTGGTCTCGCAGAGAACTACATCCTCAACTACGTCGGACCTCATCTGTCTTCGAGCCTGCAGGCTGACGTCACCGCCGTGCTGCCGATGATCTTCCTCTTCATCGCCTTGATCACCCTGCCATCCGTGCGGCTGCGGGCCGTCGGACGGCTGTCGTCGCTGCGCGCACCTCGGGTGGCCGGTGGAAGGGAATCCGTGCTCGTCGGTGCCGGCTTCTTGGTCGTTGGGGTGGTTGTCGCCCTGGCATTTGGCGATACGGCATTCAAGGGGACGACCGTCCTCACCTTGGGCGGCATCGTGATGTGCCTGGGGATCGTCGGACTTTCCTTGGTCCTCCTCACCGGCTACTCGGGCCAGGTCTCGCTGTGTCAGTTCTCCTTCATGGGGATCGGCGCGTTCTTGATGGGCAAGGTCGCCGGTGGCGGCTCGGTGATTGGACTGCTGGTGGCCGCTGGGGTGTGTGCCGCGGCTGGGGCGATTGTGGCGCTGTTCACCTACCGCCTGAGCGACCTCTACCTGGCGTTGGCCACCTTCGCTGTGGCCGATGCCGTGGCCACGGGATTCTTTGCCGATAGCCGGGTCTTCGGGGGCGGTGGTGTCATCGTCGGCCGCATCGTCCTCCCCGGCTTGTCGCTCGGGGGTGACAAGGCCGAGTTCTTGTTCGTCACCCTCTGCTTCGTCTTGGTGGCGCTGCTCGTCTTGGCCATCCGACGCAGCCTGTTCGGGCGTCGATTGGTGGCGGTCAGCGACTCGCCTGCCGCCTATGCCACCGTCGGACTCGACATCGGATTCACCAAGGTGGCGGTCTTCGCCATCTCTGCTGGTCTGGCCGGATTGGCCGGTGCCCTGTTCGGGACGGTGCAGCAGGTGGTCGGCACGACCGACTTCGACATCTTTCCCGGCATCATCTTCGTGCTGTTCGTCACCATCTGGGGCATTCGCACGGTGTCGGGTGCGTTCCTGGCTGCGCTGACCTACGTGGTCTTGAACCAGTTGTGGCCGAGCGGGCTGGGGATCTTCGCTGGCGTGGGTGTGATCCTGATCGGACGGGCAGCCAACGGCCTGCTCGGCGTGGAGTGGCTCAACGTCCGGCTTCCCTGGGTCCGATCCGATCCGGACGGATCTCTGCCGGTGTCGGCGGGGACTCTGGCCAACGCTTCCGTGACGGGAGGGGCGACCAGTGCCGCAAGCTGACGCCACCGCTCCATCGGCCGTCTCGGTCCGAGATGACCAGACCGGCGCGGTCTTGTCCGTAGCTGAGGTCGCCGTGCGCTTCGGCGGGGTTGCGGCTCTGTCCGATGCCACGCTCTCGGTCCGCCCCGGCACGGTCACCGGCCTGATCGGACCCAATGGGGCAGGCAAGACCACCTTGTTCAACGTGATCAGCGGCCTGCAAGCTCCCGACCGGGGCTCGGTCCACCTGTTCGACACCGACATCACCCGGATGAAGCCTCACCGCCGGGCCCGTCTTGGTCTGGCTCGTACCTTCCAGCGTCTCGAACTCTTCGGCACGCTCTCGGCCGGCGAGAACGTCCAAGTCGGCCTGGAGTCCTCGATCAAGTGGTGGCAGTGGCACCATCTCCGTCGCTCGTTCCCCTGGGCAAAGTCGGGCGTGCCGAGCGCGCACGGCCTGCCGGAAGGCGAGCCGACCGGGCCGGGATCGATGCCCGTGGCCACGGCGGATCGACTGCTCGAAGGCGTCGGTCTCGGAGGCTTGGCGGCTCGCCAGGCCAGCGCCATGCCGACCGGACTGGCTCGGATGGTCGAGCTCGCCCGGGCGCTGGCCATGGCCCCGAAACTCCTGTTGCTCGACGAGCCCGGAAGTGGACTCGACGACGCCGAGTCCGATGCCCTAGGTGAGCTTTTGACCACCTTGGCCGCTGGCGGCATGGGTGTGCTCCTCGTCGAGCACGACATGGAGCTGGTCATGCGCATCTGCGACTACATCTACGTCTTGGACTTCGGTGTGATCATCGCCTCGGGCACCCCCGAAGAGATCCGGGCCAACCCGATGGTCCAGGCCGCCTACCTCGGGACAGTGACCGATGAGGCCACCACCGAGGTGCCCGTGGATTCCGTCGATGGCAACCAAGATTCTGCCGATGCTGGGGCGAACGCCTCCGGCTCCGGCGAGGTCAGCGGAGCGGGCGCATGAGCATCCAGCACACCAACAGCCAAGGCGTAGAAGAGTCCAACGTCCAGGCGAGTGTCACCGCCCTTCCGCCGGGGGTGACCGTGCGAGGTCTGCGTGCCTCCTACGGGCGCATCGAGGTCCTCCACGGTGTAGATCTCGAGGTGCCTGCGGGGAGCGTCTTTGCATTGCTGGGACCCAACGGTGCGGGGAAGTCGACTCTGCTCAAGGTGTTGAGCGGCAGGATGCGACCGACCGAGGGCGAGGTGCGCATCGGTGACCTCGAACTCGGCCGCATTCCTTCGGAGAAGCTGGCCCGCCAGGGCATCTGCGCCATCCCGGAAGGCCGGGGGATCTTCCCCAACCTGTCGGTGCGCGAAAATCTGCGGATCTGGACCTACGTCGGCGATGTTTCGATGAAGGATGTCGAAGAGCAGACCTATGCGACCTTCCCGGTGCTCAAACAGCGACGTCGGCAGCTGGCCGGGACGATGTCGGGAGGTGAGCAGCAGATGCTGGCCATCTCGAGAGCGCTGGTCACCAAGCCCCGGCTCCTCTTGCTCGATGAGCTCTCGATGGGCCTGGCCCCGCTGATCGTCGCAGAGCTCTACGAACTCGTCGGCCAGCTGGCCAATCAGGGCATGACGGTGATCCTGGTGGAGCAGTTCGTGACCACGGCACTCGCTGTGGCTGATCGGGCCGCCATCATGGTGCATGGACGGGTCGAGCAGCAGGGAACGCCCGAGGCCATGGCTGAAGCAGCGCACAGCATCTATCTGGCTTGATCTATCTGGCTCGACCTGTGTGGCCTGATCGCCCACGCTGCGCCCGCACGAGCAACGCTCGGGGCGCGTGCTACTCCTGGGCCAACTCGACGTCCACCGCTGACTCGTCACCGACGACGGTGATCAGATCGATGACACCACCAGCATCGCGGACGTCCGAAGCCGCCGCCGCCAGGGCAACGAGCCGAGCTTCGGTGTCGGTCACCGTGAGCCGGGCCACCTCGGCCCGCATGGACCGCTTGGCTTCGGTCTTGGCCCGACGGACCAGGCCGAGTACCTCGGAGGCCACCTCGAGCACCTCGTCGAGTGCGGGGTCGATGGCTACGTGGCCGACCTCGGCGGTTAGGCCCAGATCGTCAGGACCAGGCCACGCTGCCGTGTGGATCGAGTCGTCATGCCACCACGACCAGACCTCTTCGGTCACGAAGGGCACGAAGGGCGCCATGAGGCGGAGCATCACCGACAGCGCAGCAGCCAACGTGGCTCGAGCCGACGCAGTGGCCGGTTGATCGGCATCACCGTAGGCACGAACCTTGACCAACTCGAGGTAGTCGTCGCAGAAGGACCAGAAGAAGGCCTCGGTGCGCTCGAGGGCCCGGGCATAGTCGTAGGACTCGAAGGCGGTTGTGGCTTCGTCGACGACCACGGCTAGCCGGCCCAGCAATGCCCGGTCGATCGGCGAGACCACCGCCTCGATGCCGGGCACCGTCAGGCTGCCGTCGTCGCTGGACAGGCGGCCCAGGGCGAACCGAGAGGCATTCAGCACCTTCATGGCCAGGCGACGGCCGACTTTCATCTGACCTTCGTCGACGGCGGTGTCGGTTCCCGGGCGTCCGGAGGCTGCCCAGTAGCGCACGGCATCGGCACCGTGCTGCTCGAGAAGGGGAAGCGGGGTCACCACGTTCCCCTTGGACTTGGACATCTTCTTACGGTCCGGGTCGAGAACCCACCCCGAGATGGCGGCATTCGACCACGGCAGCGCAGTGTGCTCGAGTTCGGAGCGCACCACGGTGGAAAAGAGCCAGGTGCGAATGATGTCGTGGCCTTGGGGGCGCAGATCCATGGGGAAGACGCGGGCGAACAGGTCTGGGTCGTCCTCCCATCCACCAGCGATCTGCGGGGTCAGTGACGAGGTGGCCCACGTATCCATGACATCCGGGTCGCCCACGAAACCGCCGGGCACGCCCCGCTGGTCTTCGGTGTAGCCCGTGGGGGCATCGGTGGTGGGGTCGATAGGCAGGGTTGCTTCGTCGGCCAGGATCGGATGGTCGTGATCGATCTCGCCGTCGGGACGAACGGGATACCAGACAGGGAGGGGCACGCCGAAGAAGCGCTGGCGGCTGATGTTCCAGTCCCCTGCGAGGCCCTCCACCCAGGCTCGGTAGCGGTGCGACATGTAGTGGGGGTGCCAGGCCAGCTCCTGGCCACGAGCCAGCAAGACCTCCCGATGGGGGAGGGTCAGCACGAACCACTGCCTCGAGGACACGATCTCCAGGGGGCGATCGCCCTTTTCGAAGAACTTGACCGGGTGGGTGATGGGGCGAGGCTCGCCCTGCAGGGCGCCGCAGGCGATGAGAAGTTCGACGATGCGGGTCTGGGCCTGCTTGACACTCTTGCCGGCCAACTCGCCGTAGGCGGCCGCTGCGGCCTCCGGGTCGCCACATGCCCAACCCTCGCTGCCCCACTCCACGGAGAGGAGTCGGCCGTCGCGACCCACGATGGTGCGGGTGGGAAGGTCAAGCTCCCGCCACCAGACAACGTCGGTGGTGTCGCCGAAGGTGCAGATCATGGCGATACCCGAGCCCTTGTCGGGATCGGCCAACTCGTGGGCCAGCACTGGCACCCGGACGCCGAAGATCGGTGTGGTCACTTCGGTTCCGAACAGAGGTCGGTAGCGCTCGTCGTCAGGGTGGGCGACCAGGGCTACACAGGCAGGCAAGAGTTCGGGCCGGGTTGTCTCGATCTCCACCGCTCCCTCGCCCCCCACCTTGGGGAAGGCCAAACGGTGATAGGCGCCGGGGCGCTCACGGTCCTCGAGTTCGGCCTGGCTGACGGCCGTGCGGAAATCCACATCCCACAGGGTGGGGGCGGTGCGCTGGACGACCTGGCCCCGCTGGGCCAAGCGGATGAAGCCCCGCTGGGAGACACGCTGAGCCGCTTCGGAGATGGTGGCGTAGGTGCGTGACCAGTCCACCGACAGGCCGAGAGTGCGCCAGAGGTTTTCGAAGACCTGCTCGTCTTCTGCCGTGAGTTGGTGGCACAGCGCTACGAAGTTGGGCCGAGAGATGGCGATGGGGTCCTTGGGCGGCTCGGCCGGCGGGATGAACTCTGGGTCGTAGGGGAGGCTCGGGTCGCAACGGACCCCGAAGTAGTTCTGGACCCGTCGTTCGGTGGGCAGGCCGTTGTCGTCCCAGCCCATTGGGTAGAAGACGGCCTTGCCCCGCATGCGCTGGAACCTGGCCACCGTATCGGTGTGCGTGTAGGAGAACACGTGTCCGATGTGCAGTGAGCCCGACACCGTGGGAGGTGGCGTGTCGATCGAATACACGTTGTCGCGGGTGGCGGTGCGATCGAAGGCGTAGGTGCCGGCCTCCTCCCACCGGGCTGCCCAGGTTGCTTCAAGGCCTTCGAGGCCAGGCTTGTCGGGGATGCCCCGACCCGCCGATGTCCTCGTGTCGTCTGTGTTCGTCTGCTCCGGCATGATCGGGTTACCGTACCCTGCGTGCTCCGACTCCACGACTCTGCAACCGGTGAGGTCGCTCCGCTGGCCTTGCGCGAGCCTGGCAAGGTCTCGCTCTACGTGTGCGGCCCCACGGTCTACGACGCCCCTCATCTCGGGCACGGGCGGTTCTCGCTCGTCTTCGATGTCCTGCGCCGCTACCTGATCTTCAGCGGCCTCGAGGTCACGTACGTCTCCAACATCACCGACATCGAAGACAAGATCATCGAGCGGGCGGCCGAACGGGGAATCACTGAATCGGAGTTGACCGCCGTCTACGAAGGTGTCTGGTGGGATGCCATGGACGCTCTCGACGTCCTGCGGCCCGACGAAACCCCGCATGCCACGGCCTACGTCGAACGCATGGTCGAGTTGGTAGGGGACCTGCTTGAGCGGGGTGTGGCCTATGAGACCGACGATGGGGTGTATCTGTCGGTGAACGAAGTCCCCGGCTATGGCCTCCTTGCCCGTCAATCGCTCGAGTCACTGCGCTCCGGTGCCAGGATCGAGGCCGCTGAGGACAAGCGCTCGCCGCTCGACTTCGTCCTGTGGAAGAACGCCAAGCCTGGCGAGCCGACTTGGGATGCCCCATGGGGAGCGGGACGCCCGGGTTGGCATACCGAGTGCGTCGTGATGTCGCTCGATCTGCTCGGTGATGGGTTCGAGGTCCATGGGGGTGGACTGGACCTGATGTTCCCCCATCACGAAAACGAGCGAGCCCAAGCTGTGGCGTCGGGCCGAGAGTTCGCTCGTCACTGGATGCACAACGGCTGGGTGACGGTGGGCGGGGAAAAGATGTCCAAGTCATTGGGCAACTTCACCTCCCTTTCCGATCTCATCGACCGGAGTGATCCCCGGGCATATCGCCTGCTCGTGCTCCGGTCGCACTACCGATCGCCCATTGAGGTGACCCCGGAGACGGTGGCCCAGGCCGAGGCCGGCCTGGCTCGTCTCGACGAACTGGCCCGGCGCTTTGATCTGGAGGACCCGCTAGATCAAGGGCCTGTGCTGCCTGGCGCCGTGGATAGTGACGCGGCTGGCAGTGCTGCAGTTGATGGGCTGGCCACTGAGGCATTCGTCAATCACATGGATGATGACTTGGATACCGCTGGCGCCTTGGCCGTCGTCTTTGACTTGGTCCGTCAGGCCAACTCAGCGGCCGATGCCGGAGACGATGCAGTGGCCATGCAGTCGGCTCGCACTGCGGCGGTGCTGGTTGGAGCGCTCGGAGTGCGCCTGGCTGGCAGTGACAACGGCGAGATCGATGACACAGCGGCCGACCTGGTGCGCCGGCGCGACGCGGCCCGGGCGGCCAAGGAGTGGGCCGAGGCCGACGCGCTGCGAGCCGAACTCGAGGCGGCCGGCTGGTTGGTGGAGGACAGTGCCGAGGGAACTCGGATCCGGCGTCGTTGATCGCCTGACCGGGTTGGAGCTGCGTCGTGGTGCACAGCGCTTCAGGTGTTGCGCCTCTCGTGTTGCGCCTCTCGTGTTGCGCCTCTCATGTGATGGAGG